>NZ_CP027806.1:2614427-2950391 GCF_003353065.1 Cyclonatronum proteinivorum
GCCCTGAAAGGGCGACATACCATCGGGAGTAAATTCAGCCTACCATCTTCGAACCCTGCACACTCATTACGGATAGAGCCCGTAATTTCCCCGCGAAGCCGCACCCGCACCGCTCCTTCCTTTCACAGCCAATCAGCTTACACTGAAACCCACGAGCTTCGACCACCACTCCCACACCCCGGCCCGCGGGCATCAGGGCGTTGAAATGGTTCAAAAACGATAAAGCCTCATCAACCCTATCACTCTCATATAGGGGCCACCCCTCTCGAGAGGGGAATTGGGAAGTGCTGAGATAATAATACTTTCAAGATCAGAATAAAAATAAAAGCAAAAAGCCCGCTCCAAAGAGAACGGGCTTTTTTTAATGCGAAATATAATTATCAAGGTTATTTGATGAGCGTTACACGGCTCGTTTTCATCAGGTCGCCGGACTGTAACCGTATCAGATAAACCCCGCTGGATAATGCAGCAGCATCGAAAGGCACGGTGTAGCTTCCTGCGGGTTTGGCTTCATTCACCAGCACTGCGACTTGTCTGCCAAGCATATCGAAGACTTCAAGACTAACATGTCCGGTTTCTGATATTTCAAATGGAATGTTAGTTGTAGGGTTAAACGGGTTGGGGTAGGCATTACCCAGGGAAATACCTGCAGGAAGCTGATGTTCATCACCGCGTACATCAACATTGGTAAGATCCCATTCGAGCAGCAGGCGTGCTGTATCTATCATCTCACCTGCGAAAGGGTCAAAAGTCGAAAACTGCGCAAGATCAGGTACAAGCGAAGAGCTGTTATACTCAAAAACCTCCGTCCCAATCGGTATCCACTGTTCCTCAAAAATATCATATTCGGAAGCAGTGCCGTAGAGAATCTGTCCGAGCTCATTGAATGCGATTTCTATTCGGGTATCCGGTTGCCAGCCTTCTTCTTCATTAAAAAAGGCTGAAGTATAGATTACAGCGGAATCATAATCTTCCGTTGGCATATCCTCATCAACGCGGAGCATACGAAACTCATCAACCCATGCAGCACCATCCCATACCTGTTCAATAGTACCGGGCATGTCAAGCTGAAGCAGCATAAGCGTTTCGCTGCTGACCATCAGGACTTCGAGCTGCCTTGTGATCATCTCATAGAAGTCAGATGGTGATGTATCGACATAAATAATCCGGTAATCGGGTATGAATTCGTCGCCGTCAAATACGCTGTATGTTTCGAACAAATCTTCGCCATTGTAGGTGAATTCCGAGCGGCCAACGGGTTGCATTTCTGTTCCGTCCGTAACGAATTCTTCGATCTTACTGATATCAGTTCCCTCATAACCCACGAAGATTTCCAGAAAAGGATCCCCAAATTCAGCGATACTAACTTCACTGATAAAGCTTTGGCCGTCAATTTGCGTGTAAGCAAATTCTTCTTTTACCTCTTCTTCCCATCCAATGCTTTCGACCCAGCTGAAATATACATTTTCACGGAGCAAATCATTTTCATATCCGAACGCCTGCTTTTCTTCATCAAACCAATCATTAGAAAAAAAACTTCTTTGTGTGATTATTTCAGAAATACGTCCATTTTCCCAGGTGTAGAGGTTTCTCATAAAATTTTGATAGTCATCCTCACCATCGCGGGGCTCTGCAACATTTAGCTGCAGGCGCGCTTCCGTCAGAAGCGGGTCGTTGTTAAGCAGCCCGGCGCCTGAACTTTGGCCTGGAAACAAATTCACCCAGCGCATAAGCCTTAGATTCGATAGCAAGGCTACATTTCGGAAGTCCTGCGTAATTTCTTCGGGCTCGGACTCAGCAATGTGACCAGCTTCCGAAGCTTGCTTCCCAAACAGAAGCGATGAAGGAGCCATGAGTAATACGGTTGTTAACAAAAAGGATAGGATCGGTTTAAGCATTCTATTTACCTCTGATCGTAGTTTTTGGTTGATGATGTACCTGCCGGTTACAGTTTGCTAAATGCAACATTTAAGGCATAATGGGTATATATTTAACAACAACAGACATGGAATTTCCCATCACATACACAAACTACGTAAAATTTATTGCTTATAAAAACGGTCCCTGAGTCTAAACCGATACGGTATAAATGCACCTATTAGCAATCTTTGATCTTTAACTCAGAATAAAAGCAGTATCAACTCACGGAAATCGCTGGAATCCGTGCGCAGCTATTGACCTCCCCCAATCTCCGACAGCTATTCTATCCTAAACAAATCATAATCAACAATTTATACTCTAAAACCTACCCTGTTATGGGTGATGCGCCTTAACTCTGCCAACTCCCTAAACCCGTTAAGCTCCGCTTCAGGGTGTTCATGAAGCGGAGCTTTATTGCCTGCTTATTCGGTATCTAACTATTGGTAGTAATAGCGGATGAGCGTAACGCGACGCATTTGCAACTGATCGCCGGACCGTAACCGTATCAGATAAACCCCGCTTGACAGGGAAGCTGCCCTCTTCAAGGCTCCCATGGCCGGTTTGGGATATTTCAAACGGAATGTTTGTGGAGGGATTCAAAGGGAATCAAAAGATCATCACCACGAGGTAATGTTCAGGCCGTTCTGCCTATTTCTCCAATGCTTTCTTCTTTCTTGCCAGAAATTCTATTCTTTTTTTCAGGCTGTCTAAGTCGCGACTCAGGTTTTCCAGTTCATCCACTTCGGTAGGCTCGAGGGAGCGGTCGCGCAGGGCAAAAGCTTCTTCGGAAGCATCGGTCTTGGCTTCATCCATGCTGTTCATGATTACCCCAATAAAGAGGTTTAATACGACCATGGTACCAATCATCACAAAAGAAACAAAATAGGTCGTAGCCCATGCGCCGTGTGCGATGGGCGAAATACAACCTTCCGCTTCCGTGTAGCCCCAAATCGTATGGTCACAGCCATACATGTTGATATACATGATGTCGGTCCAGTCTTCAAGGGTCACAATCCTGAACAAACTTAACAGGCTGAGCTGCAGATTCCCGAAGTGAACGGGGTCATTGATACTGAACAGAAACACCCCCATGGTTGCGTAAATGTAGAAAATCACCATCAGGAGCACGCCCACATAGCCAATGGACGGAATCGATTTCAGGAGGGCGTTTACGAGTAGCTGCAGCTTGGGAATGGTCCGTACCACCCGGAATACGCGGAGCACCCGTGCAAGGCGCAGGACCGCATACATAAAGCCTTCGACATCCGGTAGCAACAGGGCCGCGTAACAGACAAACACAATGCTGAAATCGAAGATATTCCAGGGGTCATTGAAATATCGCAGCGGCCGGTTGCCATGCGCTGCCATCTTGAGTACGATTTCAACAAGGAAGATGAACAGGATAATCTGATCGAGCCAGAAAATCAGCGTGTAATGCTGCATGGCGAATTCCTTATAGGTCTGCACCCCAACCAAAACCCCCGCAAAAAGAATGACTATGAGGATGAAGTTGGTAAACCAGTTGGTTTCAACAATTTTTTTGCAGTATGCGGAAAAAGCGCTCATTACAGCGGTTTACTCTTAATGACAGTATGGTTGAATTATAAGGAAGCCTAATTCTCAGCTTTCGGCTGACGATCAGCGGTTCAAAAAACACGCAAAAATAGCAAAGAATGCCGGATTTTCCCGCATTAAGCTGCCGCCTATCTTTTATATTGCGCACCAAACAGATTTCCACTTCAGAACCAATATGGCAAAGTCAAAAACAAATTATGAATGCCGGGACTGCGGCTACACCACAAGCCGGTGGCTGGGAAACTGCCCGGGCTGTAAAAGCTGGAATTCCTTTGAGGAAGTCATAAAGCCTGAAGAAACAGCTGCATCCAAAAAACACCGTGCCCGGCTTATGCCTGCACAGCAAGCCGAAGGCAGCACCAAAGCCCGGCTGCTCGATGAAATTGACGCACAGGAAGCAAGCCGAACTACCACCGGTATGGCCGAATTCGACCGCGTGCTTGGCGGTGGCATCGTAGCCGGTTCCTTTATCCTGGTCGGCGGCGATCCGGGCGTCGGGAAATCTACGCTCGCGCTGCAGCTTGCGGGCAGGCGGCCTGATCTTAGCATTTTGTACTGTTCCGGGGAAGAATCTGCCGGTCAAATCCGGCAGCGGGCAACCCGCATGAAGCTCCATGCCCCAAGGCTGCACCTGTTCACCGAAACGGATATCACGCTGATTCAGCAACAGGCTGAGCTGCTCAAACCTGACCTGCTGATTATTGACTCCATACAAACCGTGTTCCGGCCTGAAATCACGAGCATGCCGGGCAGCGTAGCGCAAATTCGTGAGTGTGCAGGCCTGCTGATGCGCCTTGCCAAGCTCACGGGGCTGACCACGATGGTGATCGGGCATGTCACCAAGGAGGGCGACCTGGCCGGGCCTCGGGTACTCGAGCACATGGTTGATGTGGTGCTGCAGTTCGAGGGCGACAAGCAGCTCAACTACCGTTTGTTACGCACGCTAAAAAACCGCTTTGGGCGCACGCAGGAAGTCGGCGTTTTCGAAATGCGTGAGAACGGACTGCGGGACGTCGCGAATCCGTCGGAGCTGTTTCTTTCGGGCTTTACGGAAGGCATCAGCGGGAATGCGGCGGCCTGCATTCTGGAAGGCAACCGGGCGATCATTCTCGAAGTGCAGGCGCTGGTGACGCCTGCATCCTACGGAACGCCGCAGCGCACGGCCTCGGGCTACGATCAGCGACGGCTGCAGCTTTTGCTGGCTGTACTCGAAAAACGACTCGGCTACCGTTTCGGGGACAAAGATGTGTTCCTGAACATTGCGGGCGGCATCAGGCTGCAGGATACGGCTTCGGATCTCGCCCTTGTTTCGGCACTGGTCTCGAGCTATCTCGACCGGCCCGTACCTGAAAAGACGCTGCTTATCGGGGAAGTCGGTCTCGGCGCGGAAATCCGGCAGGTGAGCGGGCTTGAAACCCGGATCAGGGAAGCTGCCAAGTCGGGCTTCAAAATCATCTACGCCCCCGGCAGCATGAGTGACGCCCTGCCGTCCCTGCCCGGCACCAAAGTGCACTTTGCGGGACAGCTGCATCAGGTCAATCAGCGGCTTTTCGGGCCTGGCGGGTGATGTTTTAGTTGTTTAGGATCTGTTTTCTAAGGTGTTCTTGACTTTCTATCTAAAATCTTGTTTCTCACGATATAGAGAGGACGATTTCGGGTTTGAAAGTAAATTCTTGTAATGTATTCACCTAAAATACCAACTGACATCAACTGAATGCCACCAAACATTACAATCGAAAAAAGAAGTGCTGTAAATCCCTGTGGAACATTTCCATAAAAGAATCGCATATAAAGCACATGAATACTGTAAATTACTGATATGGAAAATGCAAAAAATCCGCTGTAAGTAATGAGCTTAACAGGAAATTCGCTAAAATTAAAGATACCATTGTATGCCAGCTTTGTTAGTGCGCTGATGGAGTATTTTGAGCTACCTGCATGCCTTTTTTCTCTTGTATAGGGGAGTCCGGTTTGACGGAAGCCTGCCCACGCCCGCATACCCCTAAGGTAACGGCTCTCTTCCGGCATACTATTGATAACATCTGCTACCCGACGACTTATGAGAGAGAAATCACCGCTGTCCAAGGGTAAATCTACAGGCGTAATTCGCGATAGCATTCTGTAAAACTGCTTGTATGCGATTTTTTTAAAAAAACCTTCCTTTCTTGATTTTCTGATTCCGTAAACAACGTCGTATCCCTCATTCATTAATTCTAAGAACTGAGGCAGCAATTCCGGAGGGTCTTGCAAATCACCATCAATAATGAATACCGCCCGACGGCCCCTCGCATGCTCCAAACCCGCAGATATAGCAATCTGATGCCCGAAATTACGCGACAGTTCTATAAGCTGAAACCGCTCATCCTCAAGCGCAATTGATGTCAGATATGGCCCGGAACCATCCGTACTCCCATCATTAACAAGAACTGCTTCTGTCGGTAATGGACAGTTGTCCATTACTTGTTTCAATCTCCGGCAAAGCTCTTCAAGATTTTCAGCTTCATTAAAAAGCGGAACTACAACCGATAGTTCGGGCTCATTCATCTACAGATTGTTCTATTTATAGGGATTGGTTCCAATTTTCGGGTATATAAACGGGAATTAACCATTCGGTTTGATCCCTGTTTTCAAGCAGCTTATAAAGTGCCCGATTAACCGTCTCATGCTGATTAAGTCCATCAATGTAACGTGTTTCAAAACGTTGAAGGAAAATAGCATGATCAGGATACATTTTTCGAATTCGGTAAAGAAAACCATCCCAGGTTTCTCCGGTTCGTCGGGTATTCCAGTGCGGGTGTGTCACGAATACATCTCTGCTATAATAATTAATAAGATGCTCACCCCATAAAATGATTGTCTTAGGCGGAACCCCTTTGTATTTTTCAATTGTCATTTCCCTGAATTCCGGAAACATAAAAGAACTTCTTTGCGAATTAAGCAAAGCCTGTGTTGTTACAGAAACAAACAGAGATACAAACATTAAACTCATTAGTAATACTCTTGAATTTTTGCAAGTGCTCTGTCGGGAAGCCGTCCATGAAAATAGTAGTCCGGCAACGATTAAAAAAACACCGGGTGCTGTATAACGATAATGCAGATGCATGGTTTCTGTCGTGGCACGAATCGCTATAAGTGTTAACAAATATATCGCGCCAGTCGATAAAAAAAGCAGTGCAGGAATATTTTCCTTAGAGGGAAATAAAGCCTTCCATTGCCCATTTTTGAACACAAGCCAAAGCACAGTGATCTGCACCAAAAGAGAAGACCCAAACAAAATTAAGTGATTATGTCCGCCTACCATCATCAGGTTAATATCATCTCCAAATACACGAATTATTTGATAGGTGTACTCGAAAAACGTTTCGGGCGAACTGTACCGGGGACCTGTAATCATACCGGTAAGCTTAAAATTAAAATAGAGATACAGCCCCATCAGACCAGCTGAGACAGTAAGAAACAGCGCGGAATAAACAAATCTCCCAAAAGACAACCTTCTTTTTACGTAGAGCCAAAGCACAAACAAACCATTAACTGATAATATAAAAAAACCAATGTAACGGTTTAAAAACAAGAATAAAGCTGACAAGGCCATTAGCAAAACGAATCGCCTGCACCCTGTTTCATATAGCCTTACACAAGCGAGAAGGTTTAATGTAAGAATGGGCAGAAAGAGAATATCAGAAAGAGAAAAAAAAGAAATCGTGATAACAGAAGCAGGAAAAACAGCCAGCATCACAAGCGGATCATGAGACGGACTAATTCGATACAAAAGCACGGCAGTAATCGCGAAACAGGCAACATTGAGAAATTTTGAAGCCCAAATGACATCCCCAATGCCAGCCTTGGCTACAATTCCGGTCAAGACTCCATATAAAGGGGGCCACCATGAGTTATGGCCACCATGCGGAAAAAAAGAAAGATCCTGAGACAAAGATCTTGCAAGTGCCATAAAGTAAATCGAATCCTCATTGCTTAGCCCCCTCTGATCAAAATAGCTGAGCAGAAAAATGGCCGCGGCAACACCTGCAAAGCCAAAACAGAGTACTATTTTTTCTGCATTTAGGGTTTTCATTGCTTTACTTGTTGATTTAAGCACTTTCTGTTACCGCAGGGACTTTTCTGCCTTTGCTTTATCTCTGACAGCTTGACTGCCATCAATAATCCAAAAGCTGCCGGATTTTTGCGTCAAGGCGTTTGGTCGGGAGGAAGCCTTGTTCGAGGTTTCGGTTGAGCGGGATGGGGGTGTTGAGGGAGGAACAGCGCATGAGGGGCGCGTCGAGGTGCTCGAAACAGTGCTCGCTGAGCTGCGCGGCGACTTCCGCCATGGGGCCGAGCACTGCGGTTGCTTCTTCCAACAGAAGTACGCGGTTGGTTTTGGCTACGCTTTGGCGCACCGTCTCCGTATCAAGCGGCACGAGGCTGCGCAGATCTATGATTTCGGCTTCAATGCCTTCTTCGCCTGAGAGCTTTGCTGCGCGATCCAGCGCCCAGTGTACGCCCATGCCGTAGGTCACGATGGTGAAGTCGCGGCCTTCCCGAACAAGCTTTGCCTTACCGAGCGGCTCATATGTTGGCGCCATGCCAACTTCCCCCTTCAGGCTTCGGTACAGCATTTTGTGCTCGAAAAACAGCACGGGATTGGGATCCATAATGGCGCTGTAGAGCAAATTGTAGGCGTCTTCAACGGTGGAGGGCACCACAATTTTGAGGCCGGGGTGCTGCATGAACCAAGGCTCTGGGCTCTGCGAATGGAAAGGTCCGGCGCTCACTCCCGCGCCGTGCGGCATGCGGATGGTGATGTTGAGCGGCGGGGTCCAGCGGTAGTACGATTTGCCTACGTTGTTTACAATCTGATTGAAAGCGCAGGTGATGAAATCGCTGAACTGCATTTCCACAATCGGCTTGAAGCCGCTCAGGGTGAGTCCGATGGCCGCGCCTACGACGCCCGATTCGATGATGGGCGTGTTGCGGACCCGGGCATGCCCGAACTTATCCACAAAATCCTGTGTGACCTTAAATGCGCCGCCATATTCGGCAATATCCTGCCCCATGATGAGCGTGCTTTCGTCGTTTGTGAGAACGTAGTCGAGGCTTTCTTTGATGGCATCCACAAAACGAAGGGTGCGCTTTTGGCCATCGCTTTGGGTGTTTCCGTTGGACGGCAGCACGGGTTCGGTGATGGAAAAAATGGCGGCCGTTTCGGATTCTTCGTCAAAAACAGGTTCCGGGGCTTCGAGGGCGCGGTTGAGGTCGTCGAGGAAAAACGCGTCGGCTTCGGCTTTCAGGCGCTCAAAATCGGCATCATCCATCAGTCCCTGTTCTTTCAGCAATTTTTCAAACTGAAGGATGGGATCTTTTTTGGCCCAGGTCTCAAAAAGTTCTTTGGGGATATAGGCCGTACCGGAAGCTTCTTCATGGCCCCGCATGCGGAAGGTGAGCGCTTCAATTAAAACGGGCTTTTGCTCCGCAAGGGCGAAGGCCCGGGCTTCGGCAACGGCTTCGATGACATCCGGGAGATGGTTGCCGTCAATAACCCGGCTTTCCATGCCGTAGCCCGCCGCTTTATCCGCAATTCGGGCGCAGCGGTACTGTTCGCGGGTTGGGGTTGACAAGGCGTAGCCGTTGTTTTCAATCATGAAAAGCACGGGTAAATCCCAGACGGCGGCGAGGTTCATTGCTTCATGGAAATCGCCTTCACTTGTGGAACCTTCCCCGCAGAATGCAAGCGCAACCCGCTGTTCCTGTTTAAGTTTGGCGGCAAGGGCAAAGCCGTCGGCAACCGGAAGCATGGCCGCAAGGTGGCTGATCATGCCGCAGGTATTGTAGTCAGGCAGGCCAAAATGAAAGGAGCGGTCGCGTCCGTTGGTGAAGCCGTCTTTCTTGCCTAAAAGCTGACAGAAAAGGTTGTACAGCGGTACGCCGCGGGTGGTGAAAACGCCGAGGTTACGGTGCATGGTCATGATTACATCTTCAGCCTGCAGTGCGCTTGCTACCCCTACTGGAATCGCTTCCTGACCCATGCCCGAAAACCATTTGGAAATGCGGTTTTGGCGCAACAGGCGCAGCATTTTCTCTTCTATACGCCGCGGCAGGATTAAATTCCGGTAATGCTGAACGGCCGTATCATCCCCGAGTGAAAAATATTTATAGGCTTGCATTCAATTTAGATAGAAAAGTTTGTATTTTTGAAATTCTGTACTGCATGCTGATTGTATCAGGAAGCTTAAGATACTTATGATTGCATACAGATTGATACCCGTCGGGTATCAAAACCAAAAAACTTTTTATGGAAGATACTTCATAACAGATACCATCAAAAATCTCAAAAAAGGAAACCAAGGTACATTGACCAACTTTGTTTCTCAGGCTTCTGCGCAGGCCTTTTTTTCACGTTTATCTCCGGCATTATTTTCGCAGCACGCTGCATACACGGCTGATAAACCGCGCAAAACCGGTAGCGACCTTTTCTCACCCTCTATCTCCGAAACCGCTGTTTCAGGAGTTCAGGGTGCCAAAATGGTTGCTTTTTCTGTTTATATGAGACCTGTAACCAAGCTGGGCTTTAATCTACCATCCACCAAAATCCAGAGAGGTTAAACCATGCAAATGCAAGCTTTAGGGCGCCAGATTCTGGTCGAATACTACGACTGTAACAGCGATATTATTAACGATGTGTCTCAGATTGAGTCCATTTTACTTGAAGCAACACGCAAGTCTCAGGCAAGCATTATCTCGCACAATTTCCACAAGTTTAGTCCGCACGGGGTAAGCGGCACCGTCGTAATTGCTGAATCGCATGTTGCCATACACACCTGGCCGGAATACGGCTATGCTGCGGTCGATATTTTTACCTGCGGTGAAACCATCGATCCCTGGATTATTCAGGAACATATCAAGGAGCGATTCGAATCCAAAAATGTATCAAGTCTGGAAATGAAGCGCGGCATGTTCAGGGTAGCTGAAGGCGAAGAGCTTCTCTTCAAGCCCAAGGACAGCGCCAAATACAATTCCGTAAACTGATCCTACTTTTATTTTAACTTGCTGCGCAAGAACTGCAATTCGTACCCTTCTTGCCTGGCTGACCAATCAACCGATTATTATTTTTAGCCTTATGATGGTTCAAAATCCCAATATTTTTTCACTGGTTAAAGGTGCTGCGGAAGGCAACACAACCCTGAATGCCTTCGACCTTGCCTTGCTGAATGCCGGTGTGGGCGACACCAACCTTGTGCGCATGAGCAGCATCATTCCGCCCAACTGCGAGCTCGTGGATAAGATCGTGCTGCCTAAAGGCGCACTCATCCCGATTGCTTACGCAGCCATTAACTCCACAAACCCCGGTGAAATCATTTCCGCCGCTATCGGCGTAGGCCTGCCTGAAAACGAAGGCGAACCCGGCCTTATCATGGAATTCGAAGACACCGCGCCGCTGAGCGAAGTGGAAGCCGTTGTGCGTCAGATGGTTGTTGACGGCTATGCTTACCGCAACCGCAAATACCGCGAAATTCTGACCCTTGGTATCGAACACAAAGTTGAAAAAGCGGGTGCTGTTTTTGCCGCTGCCGTACTTTGGTATAAATAAGATTTTCAAGTACTAAACCAGGCCGGCCCAGTCTGAAAAGGCGGGCCGGCTTTTTTTTCGCCTGAAACACACCGTTCTTTTTCCCCTTCACAACCTGACTTAACCGAAGCATCCATGCCCATTCAGTACAACGAGTTTTACAACGAGCAAACCGGCCTTACCGTCGGCATCAAAAAGCAATTGTTCCATGAAGTTACGCCTTACCAAACCGTCGAAGTTTTCGAAACCGATACCTGGGGCAATCTCATGACCATCGACGGCATGGTCATGCTCAGTGAAAAAGATGAGTTCGTCTATCATGAGATGATGGCACACATGCCGCTACTTACCCATCCGAAGCCCGAGACCGTGCTCATCATCGGCGGCGGCGACGGCGGCACGGCCCGTGAAGTGCTCAAGCATCCAAGCGTGAAGCATGTGGATATGGTCGAAATCGACGAAGCGGTAGTGCGCGCAAGCAAGCTGCACATGCCTGCCGTGGGCGACTTCGATAACCCGAAACTGCACGTTAAATACGAAAACGGCCTCACCTTCGTGGACGGCCCCAGAGAAGTTTATGATGTCATCATCATTGATGGCAGCGATCCGGTCGGACCGGCAGTTGACCTCTTCAAGCGTGATTTCTACGAAAAATGCCACACCTGCCTCAAAGCCGACGGCGTATTGGTGAGTCAGACCGAGAGCCCCTTTGTGGAGCACTATCACGACAGCATCCGCAGCGTGCAGCGTGCCATCGACAGCCTTTTCCCCATTGCGAAACTCTTCCTCACCTGGATTCCGCTCTACCCAACCGGCATGTGGTCGATGTCCATCGCAAGCAAGCAGCGCGACCCGCTGTCTGCGGAAGTGCTTGAAATCATCGACACCCGCATCGCGACCTTTGCGGATACCCTCAAATACTACAACAAAGACGTACACGCGGCAGCCTATGCCCTGCCCGGCTTTGTAAAACAAATGCTGGAAAGCGAGTAGCCGCTATCCTGTCCTTTTGCGAAAGGGAAGCCGTGTCATTCACAGCTTCCCTTTTTTTGTTTTATTATAGGATGACGCCATCCAAGCCCGCCGAATTTCCACATCATGTCCTCACCTCCGCTGAAAAAAAAACAAAACAGGCTGCCTCGCCCTTGCTTCCGGGTTTTGTTTCTTGCGTTTATGTTTTGGTTTTGGGGTGGGTTTTGTGGGATGAACAACGCCTTCGCCCGTTCAGCCCCCCTTGCTGCGACACAGGCCCCATCAGCCCCATCGTCAACCATTGCAGCCGTACCGGACTCCCTCAGCCTTCACCCGCTCCATCTCAAACTCGACGGCCGTCGGGTTTCCCTCCCTGATTCGCTACGCAAGATTGAGCCTCCCATCATCACAGAAGAAGCAGCAGGTCTTCCCCAAAATGATGTGCTGCAACAGGCCATTCGCTACGTCACCGAAAAAGCCGGCGCTGACGGATACCTGCAAGCCGCCCCCGATTCCCTCCGGCTCCCCGAATCCCCGGGCGATCCCCTGCAGCTTTGGATCAGCCGCGGGTGCCGGTTCAGCCTCAGCAGCATCGAAGCACGCCTCATCCCCACAGCAAACCCGGATACGGCCGATGCAACGGCTGTGCCCGAGCAATCAGAAGCGGAACTGCAAGCCTTAGCAGGCCGCTACCTGCGCCCCGGACGACCATTCCGTCAGGAATCCGTAGAACGTGAAATTCGTGCGCAGCTCGATTTCTGGGAGCGGGAAGGCTACCTTTTTGCGCGGGTTCAGCCCGAACTGCATATACAGGACTGCACCGTAGCGGTCACGCTAAAAGCTGATCCTGGTCCGCTGGTGCAGGTTGAAAGCCTTCGCTTAACCGGCGTAAACCGCAACAATCCTGTTTTTTTAGCACGGGTGAGCGGCATCCGCGAAGGGATGGTCCTCAACGCTGCAAGCCTGCGCGCGGCACGGCTCAATCTGGAAAACACCGGTTTGCTTGCGTCAGTAGGGGAAGCAGTGCTCATGCAGGAACCCGGCTCATCCGGCTTCATCGTGGAAATTGACGTAGAAGAGCGCCGCACCAATGCGGTCGATTTGCTGTTTGGCTACCTGCCCGATCCCGGCGGCGGGGGCACCGTTATTGGCACAGGCGATCTCGTACTGCGAAACGTGTTTTTGCCCGGCAGCCGGCTTGATCTGCAGTTCGAGCGTCTGCAGCAGTTTGTGACCCGTCTTGATCTCGGCTTTGAGTCGCAGCACATCGGCAGCACCCCTTTTGGAGCCGGCGCGCGCTTCCGCTTTGAACAGCAGGATACGCTCTATCAGGTCAGAACCCTGCGCCTGAACGGACGCTACCGCCTGAGCAGCACCACGAGCCTGATAGCAAGCCTGCGTCAGGAAGTAAGTGTAAGCGGCGCCCTGCCCGTCGCACAGCTGCGGGTGCTCGACGCAACTTCGCTTTTCACCGGCTTTGGCATCACCTTCCGCGACACCGACCGCCTGCGCAACCCAACCCGCGGGGCCGAGCTCAGTTTCCTTGCCGAAACCGGCATCAAGCGCATCACCGACGCCAACCGTGAGCAGTTTACCGAACGCAGCCGCTTGAATCAGCAGGAGCTCAGCTTCAGCGCCCGCGCCTACCTGAGTCCGCTGCGGCGTCAGGTCATCTCCCCGGGGCTCAACGGATTTCTGAGCCTTTCACCTGAGTACACCGAAAGCGACCTGAACCGCTTCGGCGGCGCCCGAAGCCTGCGCGGCTACCGCGAAGAGCATTTCCAGGCCTCCCGCATGATTTGGGGGGACGCCGAATACCGCTACCTCCTCGACGAAACATCCTACGCCTTCGTGTTTGGTGCCCTCGGATGGTACGAGCGCCCCGCCCTCATCTTCGAAGGCCGCCCGACCATAGCCCCCGAAGATCCGCGTCCGCCCGCCAGTCAGCGGGAATGGCTGCGCAGCTGGGGCTTCGGCTTCGCGGTCGGCACCCCGCTCGGCACCATGCAGTTCAGCTACGCCCTGGGCCGCGGCGACAGCTTCGGAAACGGCAAAGTGCATGTAGGCCTGCGCGCTGACATCTGAAACCAAAATATAAAAGGCCACAAAAAATGGGTGATGAACCGAATCATCACCCATTGATTTAGCTACTTTAAGTTAAATTGTGATCAGTAGCGCGTAACACCTGCAAGCTGATGTCCGCCGGGGACTTCCTCGCGCTTCACCCCGTACACTTTACCGCCGTTAAGCAGGGTCCGCAGCCCGGCAAGATCGATCAAATCCTCAGCCGTTTCACCTTCATGCTCGATACGGATTTCGGAACTGCCTTCATTGAAACGTCCCCAAACCGCGTCATCAACGGCCATGAACAGGGTTTCAATTTTTCCTTGTGCGGCTGCCGGTACGACCTCTTCAATGCGGTGCACAACCCGGTTGCTGCCGTTCAGCTCGGTAAAGGCTTTGCGCGCATCATCCTGTTCGCGGGTGAAAACTTCCTGCACAATTTCCCAGCTGCGGCTGTGCAGCTCCTCACCGCTGAAACTGTCAGAATGGCCATGTACACCGCCTTTCAGCAGGCCGGGGTGCGTGTTGACTTCATGATACAGCGGGTGCAGATACTCCACGCCCGTAAGCACAACCGGCACCTCGCGGTCACTCAGGAAGCGCGTGAGTTCCTTATCAACCTTGCGGAAATAAGCGCGGATCAGCGGCTTCTGATCTTCATCGCCCCCGCCTCCGTGTCCGTGGAAAAGCGCAGCCCGTGAACCGTTAGGCGTTACCGGACCACCGGTATGGAATTGCTGCGAAGCCATAAACTGATCGATACGCAGTGCTTCAGCAAGCGCAGGCGGAAGGAAATCAGCGTCAATTTCCTTCAGACTAAACCGCGAGCCCTCAAAAAGGGTTAGCTTATTCTGACTGATACCCAGCACATAATACAGACCATCTCCGCTCAGCAGCGGCAAAAGTGGCTTCAGGTGATAGCGGTGCGACACAAGCGCAAGCTCCGGAAAAGAAACCGGAAACTGATTGACTTCGAAATGGTCTTTGGACAAGAAAATGACCAGGCCATCGCTGAGTTGCTGCCAGTTAGGCGCTTCCTTGCGGAAATCCTCGAGCGGCTTTAGCAGGCGGTCAATTTCGGAATCCCGCATCCCCCTTTTTTTCAAGCTTTCTGTTACCTGCGTTGTCAGGTTTTTAAAGCGAATCTGATCCTGACGAATTTCATTGCCTACCCTGTGCGTAGGCATATAAATCGAAATGCAAATAGGGTCCTGAATCTGATGTAGGTCTTTGAGATACTGCAGGCTAAGTCTTTCCATAAATACTCCTTAATCTTCGGTTTGAATGGTTTGTCTGTAATAAGTCAGGCGCCGGACCTTTCACGCCGCTGCGCCTTTTTTTCGCTAAACTTTAATGCACGAACAAGTTTCCTGTTTTATTGCTGAACCATACGACATCTTGTCTTTATGGTCATTCATAATTCAAAATAAGCAAAGGGGATTAATCCCCAAGAAAAAAGCTGCTATCTATTCTAATATCAATTGTAAAGCGTGCGCAAGCATTCCGTTGAATCACCTTGCTGAGCGCTTCAGACCTTTTAACCTGACCCTGCCTTACAGTCTTTGCTTTCCTATTTTTTGAATCTGCAATATGGGCTCCGGAGATATTTCACCCTTGCAGGGCTAATAGATTCAAACTAAAAAAATGACCGTGCTCATTCCGGAAACGCTTAGGCTGAAGCGGGCTCCCAAACGTTGCAGCGGGCTTTGCGGAACCAGCTTCCTTCCGCTTATTTGAGATTGCGGCAGGCTCTTCCTGGCAAATCCCGAATAATGCTGCGCGAGGTTTCGTGCGGGTTTGAAGCACCGCGCCCCAGCATGTAAGAAATGACGGGGATAAAATATTGAATTTATGTAGGTTGCAAGCCTTACCAACCCTCCAAGGGTCTCTACTTTGGAGGGTTCCCGATCAGTCGCAGTATGCGGGCGGACACGCTGGCCCGCTCCTAAAAGTTTTTACCGATGAAAGTATTTTTTCCGTGGCTTTACAGGTCCAATGCCGGTACCGCGGCGGTCAAAACCTGTCAGAGAATTCCAAAATCTCTGGCAGGTTTCTCCACAAACCGCACAGCAGCTTCTATTCCGGTTTTTGCTTCAGTTTCTTAACAGCGTAGGCACCGCCCGCGGCGAGCAGCAGGGCGAGGCCACCGCCGATCGGGGTTTGCTGCGGTGCACCCGGCGGCAGAGGCGGACCGGAAGGATTGCCCGCAGGCTGCGCCGTACCCTGCCGGCCCCAGTCCGGTTCGTCGCGGTACTGCGCTTCAGCGGGATTGATGTCGATGAACAGCACAAGCGCTGCGATAAAAAAGAGAGTGACAAAGAAGTGTTTGATGCGATTTTTCATGAGATCAGAAATTTTGGGGGGAAAAGTTTGTGGACGGAGGACAGAGGGCAGAGGACAGAAGTCAGAAGACAGAAGACCGAGATCAGCAGTTCAGTCTGATTTATCAGTTGGTAGCCGTGATGGATTGCAAAGCATTGCAGCGGGGCGTAGGCTGTTCGCTGCAATGCTATGTGCTGATTCACCTGCAGGGCTTCGCTTCCTGTCCCGGAGGGCGCTGCTTTTATTTGAGCAGCAGCATCTTGCGGGTGATCACCTGATTGCTGGTTTGCAGGCGGTACAGGTACACGCCGCTCGACAGGCGCGAGCCGTCGAACTGCAGGCTGTGGAAGCCCGCTGTCTGCTCCCCGTTGATCAGCGTCGCTACCCGCTGACCCAGCACGTTGAACACGTCGAGGCGGATGTGCCCCGATTCGGGCAGCGCGTACTGTATGGTTGTGGTCGGGTTGAAGGGGTTCGGGTAGTTCTGGTCCAGGGCCAGCTGCGCGGGCAGCTCCGGCTGAATCTGCTCGGGTTCGCTGAACAGCAGCTGCAGCGTGAAACGCGGCGCCATACCCGCGGGACGCCCCTCATTCGCGGGCTGCATCGCAGCTAAACCGGCATTTCCGCCAGTTGGCGCTGTTATATCCAATTGGGCAGGCCCGCTGTTCCGGAAGCCCACCGGCGCCGGCAGTGCTCGCGGATTTACTGAGGAGGCCGACACCGAAGCCATTCGCTCCGTCACCGCGCGGGTCGCTTCAAAGCTGCCCGACGCGGCTTGCATGCGGCGGCCTTCTTCAGCGGCAGGACGCCCCTGCGACGGGCTGTGCCCGAACACATAGGTGCTGCCTGCCTCCATTACCACCGTCTCGCCTGTGTGGTGATCGGTCAGGCGAACCTGCCCATGCTGCCAGTTTTCCAGGGTCGGGATGCGCAGGGTGTAGCTGCCCGCGCGCTGTGCGTCGAACAACAGCGGAAAGCTGTAGGTGTTGCCCGCCTGCATCCGCTGATGCTTCATGCTCAGCGGCCCAAACTGACCATGGCCGCCCCGAAGTCCGAACAGGAGCTCATCCCCAGACCAGCGAGGCCGGCATCCCCAGCTCGGAAAGAACCTGCCCGGCCTGCTCCGCCTCATCGGTCTGCTCAATTTTGAGCAGGCTGCTGCGCGCCTGCGAGCCGTCCGCATTTTCCACCGACAGCAGCAGGTGCAGCGGGGCTTCCGGCTCTTCTTCGTCGCCCTGACGGAAGAGCTGTCCGCCCCCGCCGCCGTTGACCGGCCGATGCGAGGGCCTGAAGGTCAGCGTCCCCGGCGTACCGTCAATCTGCGCAGTCCGGATGAAGAAGCCCTGGAAAGGCGGGATGATGCCATCATGCTGAATCTGCCCCGGCAGGCCCGGGATGTTGAAGCCATAGTGCACGCGGTAGCCGCCCATGCCATCAAAGGTATCGGCGTCGTAAATAAAGATGGGCGGAGCCACTTCGTTGAGCCCGTCGGCGACTACGCGCGTCCAGTCGATGGGGAAGGGAAACGGGTTGGACACCAGATGCCATCCCTGAAAGCCGTCGTCTTCGGTGAGTACCGTGGCCGGGAGCGTGAGCTGCGTTTCTTCGGCGTTAAACAGGCCGGCGTAGCGCACATTGAAGGGCAGCTGATCTTCAAAGAAATAGACAATCGCCGTTCGCCCTGTCGATCGGAAGCCCGTGTCGCTGGTTGTGCCCAGAATGTTGGTCGCAGACGCGGGCGGCACCCAGCTTCGGGCGCCCTCATCATAGATAAACACGTTGGGATCACCGTCGTCGCCGGCCGAAGCGCCTGGGAAACCCTGCGTCCAGATGTCGGCCAGCACGTTGTCGTAGCGGGCAAACGCGCCAGGGGCGCCGACCATGCGCCAGCCGGGGGTCGTGCCGGCGTAGGGCGCGTTCAGGAACGGGAAGGGCGCAAGCACGTACTCCCCGGAAGCCAGTTCGCCGGTAAAGGTGAAGGTATTCTGGGCGATGCTCTTGACCCACAGGCTGTCGGACTGCAGTTCCCAGGGCTGATCTGCGGCGGGGCGGTACAGCAGGCCAGGGGACTGCAGCACCGGAGATTCGGCATCGAACCCGTCAAAGGTCAGGGTGAGCGTGCCTTCGGAATCATCGCCGGCCCGCACGCCCCATCCCACGGAGGTGCGCGCATCTATGCCCTGATCTTCGAGCGCGCTGAAGCTGCCGCCCGCATTTGCAGCGGTGCGCAGATCACTGCCTGCCAGTCCAAAGCTGTACAGGCCCGCATCGCTGCCGGTGAGCCCGCTCAGACCCAGGCTGCTGCCTGCCACGCCGACCTGCGCTGCTGTACCGGCGGTTACCACCACTGCCTGCTGCCCTACCGGAGCCGCGCTGATTTGCCAGGCGTTTTCCAATGAGCCGGCGATGGTGGCATGGAAACCGCCGCGCAGGTCGTGGGCGATGGTGCCCTCTCCTTCATCGAAGCGGTAGTAGGCCGTCAGGTCCTGGAAATCGGGCTCGCTTTGGGAAATGGTGCGGTGCATATTCTGGCGGATTTCCTCCGGGCTACGCACCCGGTTCCAGATGCGCAGCTCATCAAACTGACCGTTCAGGAAATTGCCATCATTCCACCTGCCGATAAACACCGTGCCTTCGCCCAGAAACGGGCCGCCTGACGTATCCGAGCCGTCGGCTACTCCGTTCAGATACACAACGCGGCTGTTGGTCGTCACATCGTAGGTGAAGGCCACATGCGACCACTGCTGGGCCGGAACGTCGGTTTGCCCCTGAAGGTCATCCCCAAAAAAGCCCATGTGAACCCTGCCATTGCGCAGAATCAGGTGCAGGGTGCGGTTGTCGGGATTGCCGGGCATCGCCTGACCCAGAATGGCCTGATCCCCGGAAATTGTATTCGGGCGCACCCAGGCTTCTACCGTGAAGCTGCTGTTCACCAGACCAAAATCGGTTCCGGAAACGCCGGGTAGCAGGTCGAATTGGGGCGCAACGGTCGAACCCGCCGCGTAGGGAGCCTTAGCAAGGATGAGTCCGGCCGTGCGTTGCACCTGCGTTGACAGGTTAAAGACTTCCGTACCCGTGATTTCCGAGCTCAGTGCTACCGGGATGTTGTCATTAAAGGTGCCGCTGAGTATCACGCTCACGGACTGCCCGGCGCCGAGGTCGGGTACGTTCCAGCTCAGGGTTTCGGTGTCGAAGCCGTTGCCTTCAGCCTGAAGGTTCAGGAACGCGCCCGTGCGGCTGGCCAGCGTTGCGACCGTGGTCTGGGCCGGTGTATCCAAGCCGGTATTGGTGGCCGTGAGTCGAATACGGAAGCCGTTTTCGTCAGGGTCGCCCAGCTCCAGTATCTCAGTTTCAATCGCGAGCCGGGCCGTGGGGATGGAGATGATGCTGTACTCGCCGGCCAGTACGTCTCCCGAACGCGTAAAGGTTTTGGTATCCGGGTGATGGTTCCAGCCTTCATCAAAATCCCAATCCTGATCAGGGCCGGTTCTGTAAAGCACGAACAGGCGTTCGGCAGGCTCTTCCGACAGGCTCAGCGCTCCGTAGGCGAGTTCGAGATCGGCCTGCAGCGTATCGCCGGGTGTTGTGCTCAGGCTCCAGGTTACGTTGGGACGACCGGTAACGAAGCCGGCAAAGGTTTCGGCGAACGACTCGCCGGTATCGGCGGGGGTGCGGTCCGGGCCGTCGGGCCGGCCGGAAAGGTGCAGGAGCACTTCCCGGTCAGAAACGTCCGAGACGGTTAGCGTGGCGCCCGGCTGACCAACGGCAGCGGGGTTCTCCTGCGTAGCCACGGCGCTTTGGTTCCCGAACAAAACACCTTCCCTTGCACCCCAAATATCGTCTTGCGGACTGCTTAGTAAATTCCCGCCTGCGTAGTCAAAAGCCTGTACACCCTGGCCTTCCGTAAATCTGAAATCGGCCATCAACGAAGCCAATAAAGGGTCATTTTCCGGAATATGCTGATGCTTGCGCTGAAGAATCTCATCCCTGGTAAGCGGTGCATTCCATATCCGCAGATTGTGAATAAAACCATCAAACCCTTCAATTGTATTACGGTTAGACTCAGAGTGCCAGCCGCCAATAATCAGCGGTGAGTCAAGTAGTATTGGGCCCGAACTGGTTATATCGGAAGCCTGCTGAATGCCGTTTACAAAAATTTTACGCTCGCCGGTGCTTTTGTTGAATGTAAATGCAAGATGGTACCAGGTATTGGACTGGGTAACGAAGCCGCTCGCTAAACGGCTGCCGTTGAACTCCAAAATTGGGCGGAAATTAGTTATGCCAATTCGAAGAATATTGGTATTCTGAGCGTTCAGCTGCGAAATAATCGGGTATGAGGAGCCAACAGCTTTCCTTTTTATCCAACCTTCTATTGTGAAATCAGCATCGAGTATGCCCATCACATCCGGGCTCGCCTCTGCCGTCAGATGCATATTAGAAATGTTTATATGCTGCCCGGTTTCGTACACCGGATCAAAAATCTGCGCGATCTGATTTGCATTTTGTACGCTCGAACCGGTATTGTCGGCAGAAAGAGTCAGTCCGGCCGCCCCTTCATCTGTGGCACGCGTCGCCGTTATTTCCAGTGTTTCTGAAGCACCTGCAGCCAGACTGCTAACCGTCCAGATTCCGTTATTCAGGGTTCCGCCTGAAAAAGTGATGTTTTCCAACCCCTGAAAATCAAGGCTTACGGTCGAGGCTTCAATTGCAGGATCGATCCCGGAATTTTGCATTTCCACCAGAAAGCGCACCTGCTCCCCGGGTGCCGCAAACTGAGCCCGTGGCCGGACAGATGCAAATAAGGAAACCAGCGGTGCATCGGTAATGCTGTATTCGCCCGTCGGTAAGGGAGCCAGACTGTTCAGGGAGAACGTAGACTGAGCCGGGTCATGCACCCAGCTTCCCGGTGCAGGCACCCACGGACTTCCGGCAGATCGTCTGTAAATCACCTTAAGTATTCCAGCATCCGGAAAGGTGATGTCCGAGTAATCGATCGTGATGCTGGCAGGCTGTTTAGCGTTGGCAAAAACAGTCCAGTGCACAGGCATTCTTCGGGCCTGGGCTTCGGGTACTTCAAATCCGTATGCTTCACCTGCCCGGGTTACAGGTACCGGTGCACCATCGGGGACTCCGGTGCTGAAGGCCTGATATTCAGGAACGCTGATACTGATTTGCGCCCCCTCCGGACCTGCGGGGTTGGAAATGGTTGTAGCAACCGGGGCTCCGCTGAATTCCGTCCGGCTTATGTTGTCTGAAATGATCCCGTTGTTCCTTCCGGCATAATCGTAAACCGTGGTCGGGTTGTCCGCATCGAAACGATAGCTGGCAACCAGACCATCTGCTTCGGGCTCATACGGGCTGAGTTTCAGATGTTTCCGGCGGATATCAGCTACTTCCGAGGCAACGAGCGCACGATTCCAAATCATCAAATTGTCAATTTCGAAACCATTCCCCGAACCTACTACCAAGCCTAAGTCCCGGACGGTAAAAGTCGTGCCGGACATGTGGGTTTGGAGGTTATCCACAAATAGATTTATTTGTGGGACACTACCAGGAATTTCTGCCCAATTCAGTGTTAGCACGACATGATGCCAGTCACCAGCTAAAAAATTAGGGCTGTCGGGAGCGTTGAGAAGATTTTGTGAATCTAACCTTCGCTCGCGGAACCTCAGCGGTGAGATATTTGACTCAGGATTTTTTTCCAGAACCCACCCTTCAAAATTGGTACCATACGAAATGATGTCACCATTAAACTGTCCGGGGTCGGTAACCCGCATCCAAAATGATATACTGAAACTTCTGTTGCTTACCGCCTCGTTGGCAGGAATATCTACAGAGCCATTCCCGCTCGCCCGCAGCGCCCTGCCACCGCTGCCGGGCGTTATCACAAGCTCGTTGGTACTTGAAAAACTCATATCGGGAGTAACAATGTCGATGAGACCAGTGGTGGCACCCTCAGGTACGATGAAAGCAATCCGTGCTGAACTCAAGACCTCAATTTGATCAACCGGCACATTATTAATGGATACCTGCGTGTTGCTTGAGGCGCCCGGCACGTTAATTTCTACCCGCTGCCCCGGGGATACGGCAGCCACAGAAGGACTTATATCGCCAAACGGACTTTCGAACGCACCGGCATCGATAATGACTTGCTGTATGCGAGGATTGCCGGCGGCATCATAAGGCAGGGGTTCGGTCGTGTTATTATTTCCGTTCAGATCATCGGTATCGGGTGGCAGGAAGGCATTGCTTCCAAAATTAACAGCAGAACTTTCTTCACTGTCTATGCGCAGGTCTTCGTCAAGCAGGGGATTGACTGTAGTAATTACTTCGCAGGATACACCAGACGGACATGGGGACTCCAGCACGCTGTGCTTCATTACGCCGCTGCTTACGTGAAAATCTGAGGAACCAGCCCAGACAGGAGGGTCGGATCCCTCCGGTGGCATAAGGCTGCCTCTGCCCCAGACAACACTGTTTTTAAGCGAAAAAGGGGCCAGCGAACGAATATGATGACCACTACCGCGGGACAGATTGCCAAAAAGAGTACTGTTTATGATTTCAGGATTTCCGGAATGCACATATATGGCACCCCCTTCACCACTTTCAAGAAACGGATTATCTATTATGATGCCATTACTCGTGTAAAACCTCACGACTCCCCCTTGTCCACCAATCAGACCAGGTATATAACCTCCGGCGGCGTTTCCATAAAAAACAGTATTTACAAATAAGGGATTTCCACTGCTGTATACCGATACCCCACCGCCCTGAAGCATTGAAAAATTTCCCTCGAATCGCATATTCCGGAAAGTAGCACTGCAACCAGCGCAGTTCAGGCCACCTCCACTATAAAAAAGTTCATTACTAAAATAGAGGTCTGTATTTTGCTCTACTGCAAATCCGCCGGACACCGTAAATCCGTCCCATACGGTTTCTCTGCCAATGCCGCCCCCAAAAGCAATAACACTGTACACGTTTGATTCATCATTTACTATGAGGAGTCCCGTATCGATGGGCAGAAATTGTTCCGTAAAATTGATATGATTCGTGGGCTCCAGCAAAGGCAAATTGGGTTCTGTCCCGCTGTAAATATCAAGCGGACCATCGTTTTGATCCATGTCCCCGGAGAGCCTGCTCACATGTGCCTGCGGGTTCACCCGCTCGGAAAGCTGCGATTCGGTACCCGCAAAGCCGCCAAAAATCCGCAGTCCGTTTTTGGCATCCGGGAATCACAAAAGAGCGGCTTCGGTTCACCCCGGCAATGCGCTGCTGCGTAGGGAAATACGTACCCCCCGCCACCCAGATCTGATCGGCAGCGGTTGCGGCATCAATGGCGGGTTGAAGCTGCGTAAAGGCATCCTGCCAGGAGCTGCCGTTGTTGGCGCCCGTAGCATCGGCCTTTACATAAATTACCTGCTGAGCATAGCCGGCCTGCGCAAAAGCAAGCACGGCAAAAAGTATCAGAAACAAACGCAAAAGGAAGTCGCGGTATAGCATGTAGTACTACTTATTTAAGGTGAGATTTGATAAGCATCTTCCGCATTTTTACGGAGAGACTGCTACCAAAATACCCTATACGGCACCGCAGGTGTTAGTACAAATGAACCATTTTGTTGTACAGATGTGTCAAAAACCTCTTTTTTTGAAGAAAAACGGACGCAAAAAGGATTTTTTAAAGCACGCCCGGCCAGCCTGAATCCCCCTTCGACTGCAAAAGCCCATCAATAATTTCAGCCCCTAAAACCACCCCTCCATAAGTCCGCTAAACACGACATGGTCATCTATACATTCTATATACAACCCTCCAAAACAATCCACTGCACGTTTTTTTTTGGGGAAACTCCGGGAGCATCAAGGTCAGCAGTGCTGGCTCACGGCATCCCAAACCGGTCTCATAGCACCTTGCTTTTTTGCCTGTTACGCGCAGACGGAACACGGATTAGGCGTAGGGCGGACCTATTTTTCAGTGGATCACAGCACAGCATGTCGGTGTGTTATTTTTAGGTTATGATGATGTTATTATTTGGGATACGCAACTCCCCTCTCGAGAGGGGTGGCCCAATTTTTCAGTGTGTCACAGCACAGTATGTCAGTGTGTCATTTTTAGGATATAATGTTGTTATTATTTGGGATACATAACTCCCCTCTTGAGAGGGGTGGCCCCTGCAGGAACTTATTAGGGTTGATGTGGCCTGGACAGCAACCAATCCTGTTCAGCGCCCCGGGGATGGCGGGCCGGGGTGTGGAGATGCCGGTCGAAGGCAAGAAGCCGAATTACGTGCACTGCGGCAATTGAGGGGACAGCCCACAGGCAGGGAATCTGTTACCAACCCCGACCGCCCGCGCGTAGTGGCGCGATGAATCGAGACGCGATGAATCGCGTCTCTACAAGACCGGATTTCAAAACAAAATCCGAGGAACCGAATCTGTTCTCCCAAATCCCACCCACAAAGAACCCGTCATCATATATTAGTTGAGCGGCAAGGATCAGCTGTTTTGGATAAGAATCTTACAATATTAACTTGTACACAAACATGAAGGTGAAAGCGCGTTGGTACCCTGTGTTTCGTCATTGAGCTTCGAGCTCGTCCGGGATGAAACCAACGCGCTTAACTCCACTAAGCAAGAACAGTTCATAAGGCTTCGAGCCAGCATAAATGATGGATATGCTAATGGAGTCCCTCATGATTATTACCATAAATGAAAATAACAATATTATGTATTTTTTCGGAGTTGATGTCTCAAAAGATACCCTTGATTTCTGCAAAGCGGGTCAAAAAAAAGTCAAAAAAGCGGCTAACGAACCTGCAGGCTGGCAACAGCTCGCCGACGCAGTAACTCCAGACAGCTGGGTGGTGATGGAAGCCACCGGTCCGTACTTTCTTGGTCTGGCCATCTTTCTGACCGACAGGGATATTAAGGTTAGTGTCGTTAATCCGCTAATGATCAAAAACTACTGCAAAGCCAAAATGAGTCGGGTCAAGACTGACCAGGTTGATGCGCGTCTGATCGCTGATTATGCCCTAAAAATGCATGCAGATCTGCAGGTGTGGAAACCCAGACCGGTGAATACGCGCTCTATTCGGCAATTAAACACCGTTCGGGAGATGCTACTCAAGCAAATCAACCAGGTCGAAAATCAAAACCATGCTTTCAGTCTTGATGAGCAGGCCTGTGAAGCTGCCCTGAGAATTAATAATCAAAGTCTGACATTCATGCGTGACTCACTCAAAAAGGTTGAGCGGAAATTGGATGAATTGGCCAAGGAAGAATACGGTGATTTAATCAAAAGAATTTCCACTATTCCGGGTGTTGGCAGGGCTACTGCAATCCTGTTATGTGTCTTAACAGACGGATTCACGCGCTTTGAAAGTCATCAGCAGCTGAGTACGTATATCGGGATTGCGCCAAGTCCGTATCAGTCAGGTACAAGCGTAAAGGGCAAAGGTCATATAAGCAAAATGGGGGCTGGTTATGTGCGAAAACAGCTGTATATGTGCGCTTACTCAGCGAGCCGCTATAACCCCGCATGTGGTAACCTGTATAAACGTTTAAGAAGTAAAGGAAAACCTCATAAAGTTGCTCAGATAGCCGTTGCACATAAATTAGTAAGACAGGTGTTTGAAGTCGCCATGACCAATTCAGTTTATGATGAAAAAAAGGCGCTGGCCGCTTGACTTTTAATACAGTTCATCCCGGAAACGCCCACGCGGAAACCAATAGCCGCCCCAAAAACCAGCCGGCGTTATCCGGGATCTTCCAACTTCGTCCTGCGACCATGCCGGTTGCGGGCAACCAAAGCTGTGCCGGACTTTGCAGAACCGGCATCCCAAACGGGAATAAGATCGCGGCATTTTCCAGCTTGGTAGATCCCGGATAATGCTGCGCGAGGTTTCGTGCGGGTTAAGCGGCGCCGTGCCGCAGCATTTCCGGGATGACGGGTTGTGGTTTTGTTTTATTGATGTTATAAGCCAGTTTAACCTTCCAAGGGTTCACAACCATTGGAAGGTTTTGAGAAAGTCCCAATTAAGCCGGTGTACACGCAGGTCCGTTCATACAAAAGGGTCAACCCTTCAGCTGTTTGCGTATTCAGTAGGTGAGACGCCTTTGAGTTGTTTGAAAACCCGGCTGAAATAGCTAACACTGCTGAATCCCGCAGCATAGGCGATTTCGCTGATGCTTCCCTCCTTTCTTGAGATCATATCACACGAGAGCTCAATACGCCTTTTCCGCATGTACTCATTGGGGCTGATGCCAAATTCTTTGTTAAAAAGGCGGTTGAGACTTGACCGGCTCAGGGCGAGCATGTTTGCCATATCCTGCACAGAAAAGTCGGGGTCGTGAAGGGCCGCATCGACTTTCTGCTTCCATTCGGGTATGACCGTGGTTTCGGTTTCTGACGCAGATGCTGGGTCAGGTTCTGGTTCTGATTCTGATTCGGGTATTGCGTCAAACGAAACGTAGGCTGCTTTGAACTGCTGCTGCAGGTAGCGACGCAGGCGCATAAGGAGGTTAATCTGTCCAAGAACCCGTGCCTGCAGTATCGCAGGTGAAAAAGGTTTGGTAATATAGTCGTTGGCGCCGGATTCAAGTCCGGTAAGTTCATTGTGGTTACCGCCTTTGGCCGTAATCATAATGATGGGGATATGTGCCGTATCAGGGTTGTCTTTGAGCTGACGGCTTGCGGCAATACCGTCCAAACCGGGCATCATTACGTCAGAAAGAATGAGGTCTGGTTGCAGCGTCACGGCCTGCTGAACAAGCTGATGCCCGTCGGCACATTCGGCATAACGGTAACCGCTACCCAGGGTGGTTCGGATGAAAGTGCGGATGTCTGCGTTGTCATCAGCAAGCAGGAGCAGGGGGATATCTTCAGCAGCGGGGTCCTCCGGCAATTCCGACTTCGGAGACTCTTTTATGGGTGCAGCGGTAACACGGTTTTGATCTTCCCCGCCGGTTACGTACTGCGGGGCAGCGGGGATGCTCTCATCGTCTTCAAGCATCACATACCGGGCTTTGATGTGCGAAACACCGGCAGGACACTGAATGGTGAAGGTTGTACCTTTTTGTTCGGCTGACTTCAATGAGACATCCATACCGTGCATGCCGGCTACGTACTTTACGAGATTTAGGCCGATACCAGCCCCCGAGCTGCTGAGCAGGCCGCTTTGGGCGCGGTAGTAGCGGTCGAAGATGCGGCTTTGCTCGCCGGCCGGTATGCCGATTCCGGTATCCTCGATTACAACTTCTGCCGTTTGGTTTTTGATGATACACCGAAGCGTGATTCCGCCGCTTTTCGTGTATTTGACCGCGTTGGAGAGCAGGTTGGAAAAAAGCAGCTCGACCTGTTCAGCTTCAGCGTGAATCCAAAAAGGCTTTGCCGGAACATCAAGCGTGAACTGAAGTCCTTTGCGGGTCGCAAGCTCACGGTACCATTCCGCGATGCGCAGCAGCAGGGCGTTGAGGTCGAGGCGGCGGAGCTGCATCACGTAGGTGCCGCTTTCCATTTTGGAGAGGTTCAGAATCTGATCAACCAGGGAGAGCAGGCGGTTGGCGTTTTCCAGGATGCGCTCATATTCCCGGATTTTCTCAGCCTTACTCAGGCTGCTGTCGGCCATGAGCCGCTCGACGGGCCCTTTGATGAGGGTAAGCGGGGTTCGAAATTCGTGGCTGACATTCGAGAAAAAGGTACTTTTGACTTTATCGAGCTTTTCGAGCTGCTCGTTTTTTTGCTCAATTTCAGAGGTTCTTGCGGCGACTTCCCGCTCGAGTTCCTGCTGACGGGCGAGCAGTTTGCGGGTGCGCCATTGGATGCTGCCTGCAACAAGGCCTGCTACCAAAAAGATGTAGAACATGTACGCAAAAACTGATCGGTACCAGGGCGGCTGCACGGTGAAGGAGAAAACCGCGGCTTCCGAAACGCGGTTGTAGAGGTCACGCCCGCGTACCTCAAAGGTATAGCTGCCTTCGCGGAGGTTCCGGTAGTCGGCAAAAGTTTCGGCGGTCCAGGCCGACCATTCGGTATCGGCACCAAGCAGGCGGAACTGATACCGGTTGAGGGCATTGGGTTCAAAGCTCAGCAGGCTCCAGTTGAAGCGGAGGCTGTTCAACCTAAAAGAAACGTTAGGGCTTAAATCCTCGGTAGCTGCGGACCATCCCTGATGCAGCACGGAATCAGCCGCAAGGGTGATGCCGGTGAGCTGCATCCGGGGCGGAACGTCAAATCCCGCGGGATGCTGTTCCCAGCCGGGCTTGAGATAGGAAAGTCCGCCGCGTTGCAGGCCGTACAATCTACCGGTCGAGCTTTCAGCGAATTTGATGAAGGCCCCTTTATCATGTGTACGGCCAAAAGGCAGTTTCCGCCAGGTGTAGGAGGCCGTTTCTGCTGCAGGCCCATCGTCATCCGGGATGAGCAAAGGGAAAACGGAAGGGGCAACACGTCCGGCTATTGCCCCGGTGTCAAACTGAATAATCGGCCAGATGTGGCTGTTTGTGGTGCCAAAATTCAGATCCCGGAAATGGGGGTGCGGCAAAAGAATCTGCCGGCCGGTATCAGGTGTAAAAACACCTTCATCGGTCAAAAAAGCAACACCATCCTGATAGCTGAACAAACTGATGGCGCCAAGTCCGGGCAGCCCGCTTTCCTCATTCCACAAAATACTATCCGTAACTTCAGCGATGCCGTTTGCATCCGAGCGGGTTTGAAACTGAAAAACGCCAAAATCGCGGGTACTCACCCAAAGTTCTTCATCCGAAACCTTCACAAAAGAGAAAGGGGTAAGCGATAAATCAAACAAAAACAAGAACTCGGAATCACTTCCATCCTCCTTTAAAACAACACGATGCAGCGCCTTGGGTGACTCGTAAAAATAAAAAGTTTCGGGATAATGCGGGTCTGCAAAGATAAAGCGCACAAAAAAATCATCGGAGAGCTGTTGCATATTGCCCGCTTCATCAAAAAGGAGCAGACCGCGGCTGCTTGCGGCGAGCAGGCCCATGGGGCTTTCCTGCATATCAAAAATCGCTACGTTGCCGATAACCTGTGTAAATTCACTCCCGTCACGAATCCAGAGTCCGGCATCCGCTCCTACGTATACTGCATTATTCCACTCAGCAAAAGCATTGATGCGCTGATCCGGCAGCCCCCGGGATGAAGGGAAGTATCGCAACGGGCTGCCCAAACTGACGGCTGCAAGACCGACCGGACTTGTTACCCAAAGGGTGCCGTCACTTGCTTCAAAGGCTTTTCCTGAAATATCGAAAGGCAGCACGTTGCTGCTGTTGAAGTTGTGCTGAAGTTCGCCCTCCTGATTAAAAATCTGCACGCCGCTCATGGAACTGATCATCACGCGGCCATCGGCAAGGCTTCCAGCGGAGAGTACATGCTGCGCGTCTTTGTCTGCATAATATTCAAAAACGCCGCTGAGCGTCCATCTCCCGTCGGTTTCATAAATCCATAGCCGGTGATCCATGGTGAAGACTGCGGCCTGATTTTGAAGGGCGATGATACGGTTATTATCCGGCGGAAAGGGAGTTTCTACATGGACAAGGCGGCCGTCATCAGCTACAATATGGAGTCCGGTTTCGGTATCGGTGAGCCAGGTAAAGCCGCCGGCGTAACCGGTACTGTAAAAGCTGCCAGAAGGCGACAAAACCCGGACGGAGTCCGCTGCCGGGTGATAAAAGTAAGCCCGCTGTAAGCCGATAAAAATCATTGCGCCCTGCGTTCCTACAGGTGCCGAATCGTGCAAAAAGGGGATGCTGCCTGTTGAAGCCGGTACACGGTCAACAAGTGATCGGTACTGCATACCCTGCGAGGCGGATTCTTCCAGATACCCGAATTCTGCATTACCGGTAGCGAAGATGCGTCCAAATGGATCCTGCGAAAAAGATGAAGCAACATTGCTTTGCGGGAAAGGGATATGCCGGGAATGCGTGCCGTTGATCTGCTGAATGCCTACGCCGTCATTGCCAAACAGTATACGGCTTCCGTAACTGCGTAAGTAAAGTCGGAACCGGTGAAATCGGTACCTTCCTGGAAAAATCGGACAAAGGGGAATCCTTCCGGTTGCTGCTGTGAAAATGAAACAGCGGGGAAGAGCGTAAATAAACCAACAAAAACCGATAGCAAAAAAGTAAATTTCACAAGAATGGAATTTATTTAATTTAGACGCATTCCTAACATACGCACAGCCCCCTACATTCACACCTGCAAAAAAAAAATTACAGGATTAAATTTACTTATCAGGTTTTGAATTGTTTGGTTGTATGTAAGCTGACAGGCCAATATAAAAACCCGATGGCAGCAAAACCTGTATTATGGCCTGTGCGAGATTATTCATAGAACCTTATTGTAAGCTGATTAATCTGCTGTCCGGAACATATCAGGTATCGCTACAACTTTTATTCTTGCAATAAATACACAAATTCTGAACCGTGTTCCCGGGGTTGGCATCCGGGACTTTGGTATGTCGCCCTTTCATGGCTTGGTTAGGTTTTGGTGCATATTTTTGTCTCGATTTCTGTGCGGGGTGTTTTTTTTCTGTGGCGTCTGGAGTTGAATTCCGGTATCGCGGCTGTCACACCCCGGCCCGTCATCATTGGGGCCGTTATGAGCTTTTCAACTGTTTGTAGTTCTGAGGCGCTGGTTTGGCCTTTCCCGGGGCCACCCCTCTCGCAGAGGGGAGTTTGGGCTCTGTGGCGTTTCAGGACTTTGAAGCCAAAAAAACAATGTAAATACGGCCATAAAAGTATTGTTATCACAGCACTTCACAATTCCCCTCTTGAGAGGAGTGGCCCCTATATGAGTGTGATAGGGTTGATAAAACTTTATTGTTTTTGAACGTTTGCAACGGCCCAATGCCGGCGGGCCGGGGTGTGGGAGTGGTGGTCGAAGCCTGTGGGTTTCGGTGCAAGCTGATTGGGCGTGAATGGAAGGAGCGTGCGGGTGCGGCTTCGAGGGTAAATTACCAGCTGTATCCGTAATGCGCATGAAGGGTCGAAGGTTGCAGGCGTGATTTACGCCCGATGGTATGTCGCCCTTTCAGGGCTCTTATTTTGGTGGGCCGTGTTCCCGGGGTTGGCACCCCGGGCTTTGGTATGTCGCCCTTTCAGGGCTTGGTTAGGTTTTGGTGCATATTTTTGTCTCGATCTCTGTGCAGGGTGTTTTTTTTCGTGGCGTAAAGAGGTGAATTCCGGTATCGCGGCGGTCACAACCCGACCCGTCACCATTGGGGCCGTTATGAGCTTTTCAACTGTTTGTAGTTCTGAGGCTCTGGTTCGGCCTTTCCCGGGGCCACCCCTCTCGCAGAGGGGAGTTTGACTTCGGGGTCTTTTCGGGACTCTGAACCAAAAAGAACGATGCAAATGGGGCCACAAAAGTAATTATACCACAGCACTTCACAATTCCCCTCTTGAGAGGGGTGGCCCCTATATGAGTTTGATAGGGTTGATGAAGCTTTATCGATTTAAAGTATCCGCGCTACGAACTACATGTTGCTTTAAAGTTCTGAGGGTACAAACTTGTCACTTCGTTGTACCTGGTGGTGCTGATATTTTGCAGGGTATGACGCAGCCATTTGTAGGGGTCAACCTGATGTTTTTTGCAAATGGCCAGTAAGGAGTAGATCATAGCCGCGCGTTGGGCAGCTTCGTGTGAACCAGCGAACAGGTAGTTTTTGCGCCCCAGTGCTACGGGGCGAATCACGTTCTCTACCGGGTTGTTGTCAATCTCCAGATGACCGTCCATCAGGTATTCGCACAGTTGATCCCACTGGTTGATGCAGTAGGCCAGGGCCCGACCAATGGCGCTTCTGGGCTGCACTTTTTTGTACTCCTGAGGGATCCACTTACCCAGTTCATTGATAACCGGAAGACTCTGTTCGAGCCGAAGCTTTTTGCGCTCAGCGGGGGTGAGCTGATTGGTTTGAGCCATGCGCTCTACGGCATACAGCTGTTGTAGCTGCGTCAAAACGTAGCCCGCCCGCGCGGCATCGTTGGTCAATGCCTTGTCAAACTTACGCCGCGCATGGGCCCAGCACCCCAAAGGAGTGATCCCCGGTGTGGCGCCTAAACGTTTATAAGCGGTGAAGCCGTCGGTTTGTAAATAGCCCCGGAATCCGTCAAGCATCTTCTCAGGCCCGGCCCGCTTGCGGGTAGGCTGGTATTCAAACAGTACACTACCGTTGATCGGGGCGTAATATACCCAGTACCAGCCTTGATGCGCGGCGCCTTTTTTGTTGGATTCCAGTACTTTTATGCGGGTTTCATCTACCTGGAGGTAGCCTTGTGACTTGGTTTCGGCTACAAGGTGATCGTAGAGAATGGTCAGCTTCTCCAGGCCCTGACGTGTCCAGCCTTCGATGGTGGAACGGGCTATATCTACGCCCTGCCGCCGCAAGCGCTGCACCTGCCGGTATAAGGGCAGATGGTCAGCATATTTATCAATAAGAATGCTTGCCAGCAGCCCCGCGCCCGGAATACCCTTTTCGATAACCCGCTCGGGCAGTTCGCCAATATGGATTGGATTGGCTTCGGCGGACTTATCTGCATACTTGTAACGAATGTACCGGCGAATAAACAGGTATGCAGGCTTGAGATCGAGCTCTTCGGTCACTTCTTTGCCTATACATACCATCTCAGAGAGGTCACCTTCGGGGTAGATTTCCACCTCCTCTACGGGCAGGTGATCCGGCAGCTTCAGCCGTCCTTTGTGGTTCGGCCGTGCTGTTTTGGTGCGCACATAGCTGATTTTCTGTTCGTGGACCTCAGCTTGTTGAGCCTTGTGAGCGGGGTCGGGTTCAAAGGGAAGGGGCAGCTGGTTTTTGGGTAGCTCGAAGCGCTCGCTTTTTTGTCCATGCAGCATGCGCTGTAATTGGGCAATCAGTTCGTCCTTGCGGGCGAGCTTTTCCTGCAGCACATCAGCGGTTTTCTGCAGCTTATTGGCGTGATCAATAAGCTGGGCTTTGGACATATTTTCGAGTGTTATTTGCATCCAATAAGATAAGCAATAACATGCTCTTATACTACAAAAAAAAGAAGGCTTTTAATTGTTTTTTGCTTCTTATTTGTCTGACTTTTTCCGGCTTTAGTCTTTTAATTACCGGCCTGTTCTGGCTCATTTTTAAGCCGGTTGCACGGCAGCTTCCCGCTGTGTTCCACCTTGATCCCTTCAATCATCACCACCAGTTCGGGCCAGCGAATCCGCGTGGTGTCAGCCCCAAGGGCAGGTACGGCAAAGGTACCCTGTTCCAGCCGCTTGTAGTACAGTACATATCCGCCTGACTGCCATTGCAGCAACTTGATGAGAGTACGGCTGCGGTTGACGAAGACAAAGACGTCACCGGATGCGGGTTCACGCCCCAGCTCGTTGCGAACAAGCCCGCTGAGTCCGTCAAAACTTTTGCGCATGTCACAGGCCTTGCGGTATAAATGGTAGGTATGGGTACTGTTGAGACCAAACATAGTTACCAGACCCGGATTAGTTTGCTAATGAAAGCCACATCCGCACCATCAACGCGAAGGCGTACCCCGTTGGGATAAGTCAGTTCGACCTGACCGGCTTTCGGTGCAGGCCCGGCGGGTTCAACCTGCACGAACCCGCTATTATTAGTTTGTTGCTCCGCCTTATTTTTACGGGTCACCCAATAGCTGAAGGTGGATGTGGTAATCTGGTGCCGGTGGCAAAAGTTAGCCTGAAGTTCACCACTGGCACGCCACTGATCTACCAAGGCAAACATGCGTTGTTCTTTCGTTGTAGCCATAATTTTTTTGGCGCAAGCTACAAAACCAAAACTATGCAGATAAAGATGCAGTTGGTGGGATGCTTACGATTTAAAACCATCTCTACGCCCCAATGCCGGCGGGCCGGGGTGTGGGAGTGGTTGATGAATGGAAGGAGCGGTGCGGGTGCGGCTTCGAGGGTAAATTACCGTCTGTATCCGTAATGCGCATGAAGGGTCGAAGGTTGCAGGCGTGATTTACGTCCGATGGTATGACGCCCTTTTAGGGCTCTTATTTTGGTGGGCCGTGTTCCCGGGGTTGGCACCCCGGGCTTTGGTATGTCGCCCTTTCAGGGCTTGGTTTGGAGATGGCACATATTTTTTGCACTGATCTCTCTGCAGTTTTTTTTTCGTGGCGTTAGGAGTTGAATTCTGGTATTGGGGTGGTCACACCCCGGCCCGTCATCATTGGGGCCTTTTTTATTTTTTCAACTGTTTGTAGTTCAGATGCGCTGACTTGACATTTCCCGGGGCCACCCCTCTCGCAGAGGGGAGTTTGGCTCACTGGCGTTTCAGAAATTTGAACCAAAAAAAACAATGCAAATAAGACCCCGAAAGTATTATTAACACTGCACTTCCAAACTCCCTCTCGCAGAGGGGAGTTTTGGCTTCGTGGCGTTAATGGGTCAGCTTCGGAGTTTTTTTCTGGTTTTTTGAAGCTGGATTTAACTCATACTGATTATCCTGAGAATCTTACAAATCCTGTTAAAAAACCGTGAGCTGGTTTGGGGGCCGGTTTTGTCGTGTGTGAAAAAAAAGCAACGCATTGATCTTCGCTTTGGGGTGTTTAATCTATGACAGAGGCATTGATGTTCTCTGAGTTTTACCCAAAAAAATACGTGGCTTCCGTTTTACTGCGGTCGCGGGTTGTTGGGCTGTATGGTTTTTATAAGGTGCGAAGAACAGGGCTTGCAGGTTGTGCTGCTGCGTTTGGTTTTATTGGGCGGGTTTTTCGTGGGGCTGGGGCTGGAGATGCCGGTTGATGGTTTTGCTGAAGCGGGTGGGGTCAATGGGTTTGGTGAGGAAATCGTCCATGCCGGCATTGAGGCAGTTGACCTGATCTTCTTTGAGGGCGCCGGCGGTGAGGGCGATGATGGGGACGTGTCTGATTGCGGCGGATTCCTGTTCGTCTATGCGGATGGCGCGGGTTGCGGAAATGCCATCGCGTTCAGGCATTTGTACGTCCATTAATATGAGGTCGGGCTGGTGCCTGGTGTTCTGCGCGATGGCTTCTTCCCCGTTTTTGGCCTGAATCAGGGTCGCGTTGGGGTAGTTCTTTTTGAGGAGGGCAGAAATCATGTGCATGTTCATGGCATTGTCTTCGGCGATGAGAATCTTTGCAGCAATATCGGATCCCTTTTTCTCCTGCCCGCTTTTGTGTTCGGTCTCTGACGGAGCAAGCTGACCGTTGTCACGGCCTTTGGCCCTGAGCTCGGCGAAACGGTTCCAAAGCAAGGTGGCTTTGAGGGGTTTGGTCATTCGGGCATAGACCTGATACTGCCGGGAGAATTTCCCAATGGCGATCTCATCAGAAGAGGAGTGCAGGAGGATGACCGGCAGGGTATCCGGGCCAAGGTTCAGCTGTGTGCGGATACGGCGGATGGTCTCAAGCCCGTCCATTTCGGGCATGTGGTAGTCGCAAATCAACAGGTCAAAGTGATCAGCCCCGGATTCGAGTTCTTTCAGGGTTTCCGCGCCGGAACGGCAGCTTGTAACCTGTATGCCGTTTCGGATTAGAAGGTTTTCCAAAATGGTCAGGTTGTTGGCATTGTCATCCGTAATGAGCACGTGCCGGATATGACTGATATCATCCGGACTGAGCTGATTACCGTTTTCGGTTCGCGTTGTAATTTCGAATGAAAAGACGCTTCCTTTACCCTCTTCGCTCTGCATGTGAATGCTGCTGCCCATTTTGTGTGCAATCATCTGCGAGATAGCCAATCCCAGACCTGAGCCGCCGTACTTGCGGGTTGTAGAGATATCAGCCTGAGAAAAGTGACGGAACAGCTTTTTCTGATTTTCTTCACTGATGCCAATGCCGGTATCTCTGATTTCAAAACGGAGTCGGCTTTGTACGTCGTCCAGAGGCGTGCAGCTTACATGGAGTTCAATCTCACCTGCTTCGGTGAATTTAACCGCATTCCCCAATAAGTTGGCCAAAATCTGCTTAAGTCGGACAGGATCCGTCCAGGCATATCTCGGGATGTTTTTTCCTACGTTGAGGAGGACTTCCAGCCTTTTTTTGTCGGCTGCAAACCGGATGATTTCAACGCTGTTTTCGATGAGCTCGATGATATCTGTCTTATTGGATTCCAGGCTCATCATACCGGCTTCAATTTTTGAGAAATCGAGGATATCGTTGATGATACCAAGCAGAATGTGGCCGGATATGTTGGCACTTTCCACATACTGCTTTTGCGCGTCGGAGAGCTCTGTTTCCTTCAGGAGATCCGTGAAGCCGATAACACCGTTTAGGGGCGTGCGGATTTCATGGCTCATGTTGGCCAGAAACTGTGACTTGGCCTTGCTTGCTGCGTCGGCCTGCTCTGTTGCGATGATGAGGCTTTCTTCCTGACGACGGATTTTCCGGGTCAGAAATAAACCAATGACCGTAATGATGAGCGCGAAGGTGATGAGAAGCATATCTATCAGCCGTTGCCGTGCAATCAGCTTGTCATTGCCTGCCTGATACATGCCGGTCACTACATCAAACTCATTCTTGAGCTGCATGGCAGAATGTACGATTGCCAGCACATATTCAGTCTGCTCAGGCGTACGGAGAAGCTGTTCCGCATTTCTGATATACGCTGCAACATCCGGTTCAATCCGGCTCAGGTGTGCTTTGATCTCCGGTACGTGATTGGGGGCAACGCCCAGCTCAGGGTCTCCCTGTAAGAGGGCTGTCGCAAAGCGGCGGTAGACCTGCAACTCTGAGGTCAGAATTTCAGCGGCGTCAACGCTGAATCCGGCATTTCTTTCATTTACCGTGTAAGCGGCGTTAAGCTGCTGCGCGTAGTTGGCTATGAGCATGGTCCGCATGCGCTGCGAACCTGCCATGTTAATAGCTTCACTAAAGTAGGAGCGCTCCGGGCTGTTATACACGGAATATCCTATCCCAACCATAAAGGGCAGGAAGGACAGGACTAAAACCAGGAGATTTTTAGTGGCTACCGATTGTTTTTTACCTTTCAAATCACCATCTCATTTGAGTTTCTCACAGGTCATTGAAGCTTATACAAAAATTTCTGAGACCAACGGCTGTGTAAGATGAGCTTATAAAAAATCATTAATCTAATATACGTATTATAATATGATTTTTCGATATAAGCCACAGATTCCTATCGCTTTCTGATTCAGTCATTCCCCCTTCAAAAAGGCAAAAATAAAGCCGCACCTCAACAGCGTGCGGCTTTATTTCGTTTGTTTTATAACTGTTTACTCAGCGCTGTGCGTTGTGAAGGTGAAGCTCGAAACTTCTTCACCATCCATGAGCTGACGCTGCACGCGTGCGGCCTGTATGCCGCTGCCACTCGTCCACTCTTCGAAGGTCATCACCATTTCTGCTTCTGCACCGAGCTGCGGCACGAACTCCATGTAGCTGAGTTGCACCGGCAGGGAGGTCTGCACATCAAGCTTGAGGGTGGTTTCGGACTCGGGGAGTACGAGCACGGCGACTTCGCGCCCGTTGATGGTTTCGGTGCCAGTGTAGGCCGCCTGTAGTTCGCCGGAAGCCGCTTTGTGGGAGAGTGTTACATAGTGCGTTTCGAGCATTCTGGCGTAAGAAGCCGCGGCTTCGGACGGCAGATTCTGACGCTGCCCCATAGCTTCCACGTAGGCGGCGCCGTTTTCGTAGCCGATGGTCTGCGATCCCATGGGCGTGTTGAGCACCTGAACCACGCTGTTGGTGCTGAAATTATAGCTGACATCCACATCGACCGTCATGCCGGGGGGCAGCTGACTTGACGCAAGGCTGCCTTCGTAGCTGAGGGTCTCGATGGAGGCGCCGTTCAGTACGGCTTCTGCCATGCGGCTGATCCACTGCTGACCCGCTTCGGTATCGCCGGAGACAACCGCGCGGGGCGCTGAAGCACCGGGACGCGGAATACTGATGTCGATTTCATTGACCGGACCAAAGCGCTCAAGCTGATCGCCAATCTCGTTCGGGTTTCCGACTACGAGAATGTGCAGGGCTTCGGGACGCAGGTATTCGCGGGCTACGCGCTGAATGTCTTCGGTAGTCACAAGACGAACTTCTTCTACATACTGCTCAAAGGCGTCGAAGGGCAGGCCTACATAGGCGTTGTTGATCTGCTCGCTGAGTGCAGCGGAACGGCTGGAGTAGCGAAACGCAAGCGAGTTCAGGAAGCGCTCACGGGTTTCATCCAGCTCTTCCTGCGTTACCGGCTCATCCTGCAGGCGGCGGATTTCGTGAATGGTCGCTTCAATGGCGCGGGCCGTAGTTTCGCTCGCGGTGCTCAGGCCCGCAAAGAATTGTCCCTGAAACAGGGTGCCGCTGCCAAAGGAGCCGCCAACCGAGTAGGCAAGTCCCTGACGGGTGCGTACTTCCTGCAAAAGGCGGCCGGAAAATCCGCCGCTCAGCATTTGGTTCATCACCTGCAGGGCAGCATAGTCCGGATTGTCGCGGAAGCCGCCGATGTGCCCCATGCGGATAATGCTCTGATTCATTTCGGTGCGGGGCACGAAGTTGATAGAAGGTCCGTCGGTGTAGGCGACATCCGGGAAGTCGAAGGTATTCGGGCTACCCTGCTCGATTTCACCAAAATAGCGCTCCAGAACCGGACGGATTTCTTCGGCAGAAAAATCGCCGGAAAGGCCGATCATAAGGTTGTTGGCGTTGATGGCCTGACGATGAAAATCAACCAGATCTTCGCGGGAGATGTTGTTGAGATCGTCGTACTCCTGTACGCTGCTGAACACGCTGTTTCTGCCGTAGATCAGATGGCGGAATTCGCGGGTTGCAATGCCGGAAGGCTGATCGTTGCGGCGGCCGATCACGCTGCGGCGCTGCGTAAGCGCAAGGTCAAGCTTCTCCTGCGGGAAGGCCGGCTGCGTAAGCACTTCAATAAAAATGGGCAGCAATTCTTCAAAATCTTCCTTCAGCACGCTCATGCTTGCACTGCCGGAAGTGAGTCCGAACGACGTTTCAATGGAAGCCGCGCGGCTTTCGAGCATTTCATTCAGCTCGTCGCCGGGGAAATTAGGGGTACCGCCGGAGCGCATGACTTCCCCCGTAATGCTTGCCAAACCGACCTTATCCCGCGGCTCCATCCAGGAACCGGCGCGGATTACGCTGCTCAGGTTTATCAAAGGCACTTCGTTGTCTTCCACAAGGAAAAAGGTAATGCCGTTAAATTCGAAGCTGTGTACTTCGGGCACAACAATGGGGTTGAGTTCCGGAAACACCAGGGTTTCGGGACGTTCAATAAACCGGAATTCCGGCTCCTCAGCTGTTTGTGACGGACCGGCACAACCAACAGCGAACAGGACCGCCGCGGTACCGGTAAAAAACAGGCTTTTAAAAAGGTTTCTCATGGGTACTTATCAATTTCAGTTTTCAGATTCGGAAGCTACGGGTGTTTCCGCATTAATAATTTTGCCGACGGTACGGGCACGCGGGATCAGATACTCCTGCGCTACGCGCTGAATGTCCTCAACCGTTACCTCAGAAAGACGGTCGATATCGCGGAAGGTGTTGCGCCAGTCGCCGGTACGTGCGTGTGTTTCGGCGAAGGAGAGCGCAATGTTCATATTGCTCCGAAGGCCGCGTATGGTCGAAGCCCGCGCTTGTGTGCGTACGCGCTCAAGCTCGGATTCCGTAACGCCTTCCTGCTGAATGCGCTCGATCTCCTCATAAATGCGCTGCTCAATCTCAGCGGTTTCTACACCGGCATTGGGCACGCCAAGAACCAGAAACAAGCCCGGAAAACGGGTGCCGGGAAAGCCGTTAAAGCCCTGAACCTGAAGGGCAAGCTGCTCATCTACCACAAGGCTGCGGTACATGCGGGATGTGCGTCCGTCAAACAGAATCGAAGCCAGCATGCTAATGGGCGCAAAGTCAGGGTGCTGTTCATCTACGCTCTTGTAGCCGATCATAAGTATGGGCTGACTCTGATCTTCAATCGTGAAACGACGCTCGCCCCGCTGCGGCGGCTCAACGGTCACGACCCGCGGGGAATCTTCGCGCGCAGGCCAGCTTCCGAAGTACTTCTCAGCCAGGCGACGCATTTCGGCAGGATCCACGTCACCGGCAATCGCCATGGTCAGATTTTGGGGAATAAAATAGGTATCGTAAAAAGCAAGGGTTTCGCGAATGGTTACCGCGTCGATATCAGACGGCCAGCCAATGGGCGGATTCCGGTACGGATGTGCCGAGAACGCAATGGAATTGAACTCCTCAATCAGTCGCCCGATCGGATTGTTATCGGTGCGGTCGCGGCGCTCTTCCCAAATCACATCCTTCTCCTGATAAAACTCGCGCATGACCGGATTCATAAAACGGTCTGATTCAAGCTTGAACCACAGCTCCGCCCGGTTTTGCGGCAGGCTGTAAAAATAGCCGGTCGCGTCGGCACTCACGAAAGCATTCATGCCAACAGCGCCTTCCCGGTCAATAATCATGGAGAACTCATTGTTGACCACAAATTCCTGCGCCTCATCACGCAGCCGCTCAAATTCGGCCCAAAGCCCGGCAACAAGTTCCTCATCCGGATTGTGACTTGTGGATTCCCGGTGCCATGCACGGTAGGCGTCATCCTGCGCTTGAATCAGCGGCATTTCGGCTTCGATATCCGTTGTGCCTATGGTGTGCGTGCCTTTGAACGCCATGTGCTCGAAGATGTGCGTAATACCGGTCTGACCAACCGGCTCATCGACTGCCCCGATATTGCCGAAGGTCACAAAAGTCGCAACCGGCGCCACATCCCGCTGAATGATGATAAAATGCAGCCCGTTATCGAGCGTGAACTCGGTAACCCGCTGTTCAAATGCTTCCAGACTCTGTGCCTGAAGCTGCGGTACGGCAGCCATCAGCAAAAGTAACGAAACAAGTATTGTTTTGAAGTATCTCATGGATTATGATGATGTTTTTGAGTGGTGTAATCAAGCTTCTGCGCTGTACCTACAGCGGCTGTTCTGCGATTTCGCGAATCAGGGGCAAACACTTCCCAACAATCGCATTTATAAGCGCTTAAAATAAGGAGATTGAACCGATTTACCCGACCGAACGTGAGAAATGCGGATACGGTTCGAAGGGTTCAGAAACCGCCTCATCATCCGACCCTGAAGCCCCGCTTATCCCCACCCGAAAACCGACCCGCCCATGAATCCCGCGCCATCCTCTTCCCTCCTGTTGAAGTACTTCACCCTATTGCTGTTGACCCTCCTCTTCCTCCCCACCGAAGCCTTCCCGCAGCTGCAATCGCAAATCCCATCAGACCTCAGCCTTCCAGAAATCAGCGCCGAAGCGGCAGAAACAAACCCCAATCCCTGGTTCCCGCTGGGTCAGGAGCGGCTTTCGCAAGAAAACCTCGCAATGCTCATTTTACTGGGCTGGGGCGGCCTGAACGTGCTCGGCGGCAGCGCCCTGGCACTCGGCAGCGCCGATTACCGCGACTTCGGCCTGATGACCGCCGGATGGGGCCTCGTCAATGCTGCCATTGCCGGCTTTGCCCTTGCCGGCGCGGACACCTACACCGCCGCGGTCTCCTTTGATTCCGTCCTCCGCGACGAAATGCTCTTCAACCGTATCCTCGCCATCAACTCCGGACTCAACGCAGGCTACATCGCCACCGGCTTTACCATGAACTACCTCGGCAGCACCAGCCGCGTCCGGCAGTTCGGAAGCGCCTTCATGGTTCAGGGCGCCTTCCTCATGGCCTTCGACGCCTGGCTCCTCTGGCACTCCACTGATCGCCTCAGCCGCCTCAGCGCCCTGCCTGACACCTTCCTCACCGCCCTGCCCGATGGCAGCACGCAACTCATTCACGGCCTCACCCTCAGCTTCGGTTTCTGATTCTGCGCCCCCCGAAACGCACCTCAGAAGCCCTACTACAGGCCTACCGGCCATTTCCTTGTTTTTTTTATTTGGGGGAAACTCCGTGAACATCACGGTCTTTCGTGGAAGATTGTAGGTTCCCAAGTCAAAGATGGGTCCCTTGCTTTTTGGGTTTGGGAGACTGTAATGAAGTCACCCGGCCTGCACACACGCCGCATGCAACTGCCTCAAATCGTCACAGCTCCCGGGCAACTCATCCTTCCGGACTGCCAAAGTTTGGGTGCCATTCTCTGGCAGATTTCCCTATTTTCTCCGCCATACTTTCATCCCAAAAAATCAAACCCACTTCATGCGCACGTTCAAGCTCGAAGCCGATCCAAGCGAGTCCACATCATCCCAAACACAGGCTCAGGCCCTGTTAAAAGGACTGAATGAAAATCAGGGGCGGGCGGTGAGCTACGGAGACGGACCCTTGCTGATTATTGCCGGCGCGGGCAGCGGGAAAACGCGGGTGCTCACCTATCGCATTGCCTACCTCCTTGCCCAAAAAAAGGCCAATCCCTGGAACATCCTCGCGCTCACCTTCACCAACAAAGCCGCTGCCGAAATGCGCGAGCGGATTCAGAAACTGATTGGTCCGCCGGCTTCCAAGCTTTGGATGGGCACCTTTCACTCGATTTTCTCCCGCATCCTGCGGATCGAAGCCGAAAAGCTGGGATTCACCTCAAGCTTCAGCATTTACGACAGCGACGACAGCGAGCGCTCGGTGAAGGCCATCATTAAGGAAATGGGCCTTGATCCGCGGGAAGTGAAGCCGCGCGATATCCGGTTCCGGATCAGCGGGGCGAAAAATCAGCTCGTGAGTCCGCATGAGTTTCAGGAAAAATTCGTGCGCAGCTCCATGGATGACATCGCGGGTCAGGTCTTCCCGATTTATCAGACGCGTCTGCGTCAGAGCAACGCCATGGACTTCGACGACCTCCTCACCCTGCCCTCCGAGCTGTTCGAACAGCACCCCGAAGTACTGGAAAAATATCAGGATTACTTCCGCTATCTCCTCATTGATGAATATCAGGATACCAATCATGCGCAGTACAAAGTTGCCAAAATGCTGGCGGCCAAGTACGAAAACATCACCGTAGTGGGCGACGACGCGCAAAGCATTTACTCTTTCCGGGGCGCGGACATTTCCAACATCCTGAACTTCAAATCCGACTACCCGAACGCGGCGCAGATTCCGCTGGAGCAAAACTACCGCTCGACGCAGGCCATCCTGAAATGCGCGGATTCCATCATCAAGCAGAACAAACATCAGCTCGACAAAACGCTCTGGACCCAAAACGACAAGGGCGACCCGGTGACGCTGCTCGAAAGCTTCGACGAGTACGACGAGGCCAACCGCGTGGCGGGCAAGCTGCACGAGCTGAAGCTCAAGCGCGGCTACACCAACAACGACTGCGCGATTCTGTACCGCACCAACTATCAGAGCCGGGTCTATGAAGACGTGCTGCGCCGCAAAGGAATCAATTATCAGCTTGTGGGCGGCATTTCCTTCTATCAGCGCAAAGAAATCAAAGATGTGATCGCCTACCTGCGCTTGCTCGTGAACCCCAACGACGAAGAAGCGCTCCTGCGGGTCATCAACGAGCCGAGCCGGGGCATTGGCGACAAGTCGCTCCAAAATCTCGTTCAGTTTGCGCGCAAACAGCAAGTCACCATATGGGACGCTTTCGAACAGGCCGATCAGGTCGTGTCGCACGGCCCCGCCCGACGCAGCATGAAAGCCTTCAAAGCCGTGATAGACGAATGCCGCGACCTCATGACCGATGATGAGACGAGCCTCGTTGATGTCACCCGCAAGCTGTTGGAAAGCACCGGCTACGTAAAACAGTTTGTGGAAGAAAACACGCACGAGTCGCTCACGCGGCGCGAAAACGTGATGGAGCTTATCAACGCCATTGCGCAGCATGAAGAAGCCCGGCCCGACGCCGACCTCAGCACCTTCCTGCAGGAAATAAGTCTGTATTCGGATACCGACAGCTATGACGAAAACCAGCCCGCCGTAACCCTGATGACCGTTCATGCCGCGAAGGGGCTGGAGTTTCCCGTGGTTTTTGTGGTCGGTCTGGAAGAAGAGCTGTTCCCCATTGGCGGGCGCAACGGCGAAGAAGCCGATTTCGAAGAAGAGCGCCGGCTGTTTTATGTGGCCATCACCCGGGCCGAGAAAGATTTGTTTTTCAGCTTTGCCAAACAGCGCACCCGATTCGGAGAGTCCAAGCGCATGGCCCGCTCGCGCTTTCTTGATGAAGTGGACCCGGCTGTCGTGCGCACCGAAACCGGGGCAACCATCCGGCAAAAAGACGGTTTCGGAAGCTCATTCAGCTCAGGCGGCTACAATGTGGAATACGACCGCAGGCTGGCTCCGCAGAACCGCTATCAGCAAAAGACCGCCTCGCCTGCAGCCGCACCATCGGGCGGACGAACAAGGCCGAAGCCGCAGGCTCCCAAAGCCAGCTACGACGGCGTCACCTACGATATTCAGAGTCCTGACGACCTCGCGGTGGGTGTAAGCGTGTTCCACGATAACTTCGGAAAAGGCAAAATTATGGGTCGGGAAGGCAGCGGGCCCAATATGAAACTCACCGTGTTTTTTCAGGGGCACGGCCAAAAGAAGCTACTCGTCCGTTTGGCTAAGCTCAAAATCATCCGGTAGGTTGCAGCCGTCGTTTCCGGCTTTACGGGTCTGATACTTAGGAATGATTCGTGCCGTTTACGAATTCGTTAATGAAACAAAACCTGACTATCTTGAAACTCTTTTGATTGGAACGGGTATCAGACCCAACCCAAAAATTTTATTATGATACATTATTCCTGGCAGGACCGCCTCGCCGACGTACTAAGCGAACTTTGGACCGAGCTCAAAGAGAAAGTGAGCCCGCCCAAACCTGAACTCAAGCGCATACCGGTCGAGCGGGAAGAATCTCCAAAGTATTTCCGGTAATTACATAGCCGCTATTCTAAAAAGCCCTAATCTGATTCTTCTCAGGTTAGGGCTTTTTTTATGACCTGAGTTCGATTTTAAATCATGCTTAATTGGTTAGTATGAACGGATTCATACTTTATGGCGGGCTTTTTGGGAAAGAAGGAATAGGCAGCTAATCCCGACAGCAGGTTAGACAAAAAGTTAGCGAAAGAGCGATGACGGGAATGTTCAATTTGACACATGTTTTTGAGTTCATCATTTATGGTCTCAATAACAGATCTCTTTCGCAACAGGATTTTGTCATTAAGACTCATCAGGCAATTTTTCATATTCTTGCGTATTTGGGTAATCAGATGAATGCCGTCATCAAACAAAATCCTGGACAGTGCCGCTGAGATATAGCCTTTATCTGCATACATTTTTCCTGTAAAAGCTTTGATAAAGTTAGGATTTTTAAGGGGATCACGATCGTCCATATTTCCCGGACTAATCAGGAAGTTGAGCAATTCTCCCTTATCATTGACAGCCAGATGAAGTTTAAATCCGAAGAAAAATCCTATTGAAGATTTACCCAACTGGCCAATGCCCTTGAAGACTTTATGGTTGGATATACGCTTGTTTTTGCACACACGCAGCGGAGTGGAATCTATGAATGAGATACCGGTGCACTTTCCCATACAGCACTCTTTGACAAATAATGCCAGCGGCAAATTGGCACCAGCCATAAGCTCAACGAAGCGATTATATGAAACGGTCTTGGGGAAAAGATGACACATGTGTACCTTGACATATTGAGTATAGAAGCACTTGATGGTGCGATATCCACTGTGATGAAACAGAATCATAATTGTGATCACCTCGCTGGTAGACAGATTTGGCTTTCGCTTGGGGGTATTTCCAAGCATATGCTTGGCCATTGAGCGATGAAAGCCGATGCAGAAGTTGTCAACCAGGCAGTATATTTCGGTAATTTTATTGTCGGATAATGTCATGACTTATTTTGCTATGTTGTTGTTATTGGTAGACTTAATATAGCAATTTGTTGTGACTTATCCGACATATAAATTGTGCTTTTTCAACAATTTGTCGATCAACTTTAGCCTAATTATTAATCGAACTCAGGTTTATGCGAACAGGGTAAATGCGGGGGGTGGGTGTAGCCGTGGCCCTGTGGTATTTAGCCCGGATTATTCACCAGGAAATTTGCCTGCTGCCAAGGCCGCACATGTATGACTGATCTGCTCAGCCGCTATCCGCAACGTGCTTCCCCAAAAAAGCAAGGGACCTATCTTTGATTTGGGGTTTTTGATCTGCTCCCGCAGCTCCTGATGTTCACGGGGTTTTCCCAAAAAAAACAACAGCATGAACCGCTTATCAGGCCCGTGGTGGGGGAACATGTTTTTTTTTGAGGTTTGCGCGTCAGCGTTTTGCGGTGCTGAAATTTTGGCATACAGCCGGATATTATGGCTGAATTTGAGCATTGTTCTCTCTTTTTCCTGCCTAATTGGGGTGAGGCTGAATCTTGGCGCTTGTTTTGAACTTTAAGGGCCAAACTAATGCTTCCCGTACTGAAACTGCATGCCTGTTGTGTGGAAGCTCAACTGAACTATCTGACTTTTTATGAAGCCCAAATATTCTGATTTACTATTCGGAGACGGACGCCTTGAGGATTTTGAACAAGCCATCCCCCTGCTTTCTGAGGAAGAAGAGCGCCAAATGAGTGAATCATCCATACCGGATTCCCTTCCGATTCTTCCGTTAAAAAACACCGTGCTTTTTCCGGGGGTTGTCATACCCATAACGGTCGGGCGCGACCGCTCGCTGGAGCTGGTCAAGGACGCCTATGCGACCGATAAGATCATCGGTATTGTATCGCAAAAAGACGCAGAAATGGAAGACCCCGGCTCCGGTGATCTGTATCAGATCGGAACCGTTGCCCAAATTCTGAAGCTCATCAAAATGCCAGACGGCAGCAAAAGCATTGTCATTCAGGGCAAGAGCGTGTTTCAGATTAACGAGTTTCAGACGCTTGAGCCGTACTTTAAGGCAAGCGTGAGCCCCTATAAAAATGTGGCCGACATGGAAGGCCTGGAGCTCGACGCGGCGATTCGCAGCGTAAAGGAGACTTCGGCGCAAATTGTGAACAAATCGCCGAATATCCCATCCGAAGCGGTTGTCGCCATCAACAACATCAACAGTCCGAACTTTCTGCTGAACTTCATTGCGTCCAACCTGAATGTGGGCATTGAGGAAAAACAGCGCCTGCTCGAAATACGGGAGTTTTCGGTTCGGCTGAAAACCGTGATTCAGCACCTTGAAAAAGAGCTGCAGGTGCTGAGCCTGAGCGAGCAAATCCGCACGAAAGTGAAAACGGATATTGACGAGCAACAGCGCGATTTCTACCTGCGTCAGCAGCTCAAGGCCATTCAGGAAGAGCTGGGCGAAGGCACCGAGCAGCAGGAAGTGCAAAAGCTGCGTGCCCGTGCCGAAAAGCGCAAAAAGGAATTTCCGCAGGACGTCTGGAAAACCCTGACCAAGGAGCTCGACCGGCTTGAGCGAACGCCCGCGCAGGCGCCGAATCACGGCGTGATTCTGAACTATGTGGAGACCATTATTGATCTGCCGTGGAATAAATTCACGAAGGATAAGCTCGATCTCAAAAAAGCGCGCGGCGTTTTGGATGAAGATCACTACGGACTCGAAAAAGTTAAGAAGCGTATCATCGAGTACCTTGCGGTGCTGAAGCTCAAAAAGGATATGAAAGCGCCGATTTTGTGTTTTTACGGCCCCCCGGGTGTAGGAAAAACGTCGCTCGGGAAATCCATTGCGCGGTCAATCAACCGCAAGTTTGCGCGTATCAGTCTGGGCGGCCTGCGGGATGAGGCCGAAATTCGCGGTCACCGCCGGACCTACATCGGGGCGCTGCCGGGGCGTATCATCCAAAACATGAAAAAAACCGGCGCAAGCAACCCGGTAATGATGTTAGATGAAATCGACAAAGTAGGGGCGGACTTCCGGGGCGACCCTACTTCTGCCCTGCTCGAGGTGCTCGATCCGGAGCAAAACAACACGTTTTACGACAACTACCTGGAGCTGGAGTACGACCTGAGCAAGGTGCTGTTCATCGCTACGGCCAACTCGCTGGAGACCATCCCCGCGCCTTTACGCGACCGCATGGAAATTATCCCCATCAGCGGCTACACGCTGGAGGAAAAAACAGAGATTGCGAAGAAGTATCTGATTCCGCGGCAGCGCGAAGAGAACGGCCTGAAGGAAGCGCAGATGGACTTCGACGAAGCCGCGATTCATGCAATTATAGACGGATACACGCGGGAATCCGGGGTTCGGAATCTAAGCCGTGAAATCGGTTCGGTTGCCCGAAATGTCGCGACCGGTATTGCGTTGGATGATATCGAAAACAGAAGCATTGACAAGGCGGCGGTTGAAGACATTCTCGGCAAGCGCCGCTTTTTCAGCGATGTGGCCGAGCGCACAACCGTACCGGGCGTGGCAACCGGCCTGGCCTGGACGCCCTACGGCGGCGACATTCTCTTCATTGAAGCAAGCGTATCCCGCGGTTCCGGTAAGATTCAGATCACCGGTCAGCTGGGCGACGTGATGAAGGAATCTGCGAGCCTGGCGGTTTCGCACCTTAAAACGATAGCCGACGATCTCGGTATTCCGCAGCATGCATTCAAAGAGTGGGACCTGCACCTGCACGTTCCGGCGGGCTCGGTTCCCAAAGACGGGCCCAGTGCCGGCGTTGCCATGCTTTCTGCCGTTGCTTCCATTTTTACGCAGCGCAAGGTAAAATCTACCATTGCCATGACCGGAGAAATCACCCTGCGCGGGGCCGTTCTGCCTGTTGGCGGTATTAAGGAAAAAGTTTTGGCAGCCAAACGGGCCGGTATTTCAACGGTTCTGCTTCCTGCCAAAAATGAGAAAGACGTAGACGAAATCGAGGCTGATATCATTCAGGGGCTTGAATTCCGCTATATTGACCGGATGGAAACCCTGCTCGATTTGGTGCTTGAGCGTGAGGCCGTCGAACAGCCTGCCCTTAAGTTCAAAAAAATTGAAGAAAACGGGAAATTAGCGGGAACTAAACACCCTACCCCCTAAGTTATCTTACCGTAACTTTACAAAACCCGTTTATTGGTACATTGAAGGATACATAAGCACATACAAAGGCTTCGGGCTGAGACCCCGAAGCTTTTTTTTTGACTTAATACTAATATAAAAGTTTGGTATTAGAAAGCAATGGGGGTTTCATGAATTTATTTTCTTTGTTTGCCGGGATTGGGCTACATTGCTTTGAACCCGCATGATTCACCATTAAACAGGATTTATTTTCAAAATGTATGTTTGAATTTGGCTTAGTGAAATGCACTGGCAGCCCAAATTTGATTGTGGCGTAAAGACTGCGCACCGGGCGAAGCGATTCCAACAAAGTGAAACTTTCCTAGTGAATAATGCGGATTAAACCAAGTTTAAACACCCACAAAAGCGTTTCTGCAAAATCAAAGGTACTATGATGAATGGCCGTGTCATAAAATCAACCGGGAAATGGTACAGTGTGCTGTCTCTTTCTGATACCGAAACCGTGATACAGTGTCAGATTCCGGGGAAATTTCGCCTGCGGGAGCTCAAACAAACCAATCCTATTGCCGTGGGCGATGTGGTGCGCTACCGCGAACTTGAAGACGGCAGCGGACTAATTGAAGAAATTGATGTGCGAAAAAATAAAATTTCCCGAAAAGCTACGCACGGCAGAAAAGGAGAGCATATTCTGGTTTCAAATGTGGATCAGGCTTTTGTGGTGCAGGCGGTACAGCAACCGCAGTTTCGCACAGGCTTCATCGACCGCTTCATCATTAGCGCGGAAGCCCATCACATCAGGCCGCTCATCATCCTGAACAAAACTGATTTAGGCACGGATGAAGACGCTGACCTTGTGGCAAACATGCTCAAAATATATGACAGTCTCTCCTATGAAGTTTTGCTGACGAGCATTTATGATGAAGAAAGCATTGCCGAATTGCAGGATTGCATGAAAGACAAGACTTCTGTTTTTATCGGTCCTTCGGGTACCGGCAAAACAAGTTTACTGAATGCGGTGCAGCCCGGCCTGAACCGCACCGTTTCTGCGGTTTCCTCCTTTTCGAATAAAGGGAAGCATACCACAACCTTCGCGGAACTCATCCCCCTGCATTTTGGCGGATATCTGGCCGATACACCCGGTATCCGTGAATTCGGCCTCGTAGGTTTTGATTTGAATGAAATTGCAGGCTTTTTCCCCGAGATGCGGGAGCGTCAGCAAAACTGCCGATTTTACAATTGCACGCACCTTCACGAGCCCGGATGTGCCGTAATGGAAGCCTTTAAGGCCGGTGAAATTGCGGCTTCACGATATGAATCCTACATCAATATCTATGAATCCCTGGAAGATGAAAACCGCTCTGCAGGCAGTAGAAAACGCGGTTAGGCGCTGCAATTTATTTTCATGTCAGCATTCATGATCAGTTAAAATTCCCTATATTCAAGCCAAATACTAACCGATCTGTCGCAGCATATTTTTAAGCTATCCGGCTTTTAAAAAATACACTATACGAGGATTATGAAGTGCCTGAATGCGGCATCTGACCTTTCACAATATCATATCATTCTTTCAACGGTGCAACCACTATGAGTCTGAACTTTACCCCCCAAACGCCAAGAGAAGAAGTTTTTGACCAAGCTGAAGCTTTCATTCGCAAGCATGACTTCATTATTTCGGATGTGGATGATATGCGGCCGTGGGGCGGCTTTTTTGTGATTGGCGAATCTGAAGCTTCGAGATTTATCGAAGCTTTTTTTCCACATCTCACCATGTCAGACTTTAAGGCATTCACCAAACTGAGTCCCAAGATTCTCCTGGTCGAGCCGGATAAGCGCCTTTCCTGGCAGTACCATCACCGCAGGGCGGAAATCTGGAAAGTGATTGGCGGGGAAGCCGGCGTTATTGTAAGCCCTGACGACCAACAGCGGGATGTTCAGAAACTGACCGTCGGAGACATTGTTGAACTCAAGCAAGGTGAACGGCACCGTTTGGTCGGACTTGAAAACTGGGGCATTGTTGCGGAAATCTGGAAACATACCGACCCTAACTATCCCTCTGATGAAAATGACATTGTGCGTGTAGAAGACGATTTCGGGCGATGAATTAACCTGCTTCTCTGTATTTTTGAAGGCCTGCATTGCGGGCCTTTGTTTTTTCAGCTTATCATCTGCGACATCCATAAATCTTAATCAGAACTCTTTTGAGCGCAGCTTCTCCGGTATCAAATCGTTCAATCGGCTTTTTCGGGGCCACCGGCATTGGCGTCGGGGCCATGGTTGGCGGCGGTATTCTGGCCCTTGCGGGGGTCGGATTTTCGGTCAGCGGCCCCTCGGCTATTCTGGCATTTGTCCTGAACGGGATCATCGCCCTGATCACAGCACTTAGTTTTGCGGAAATGGCGGCGGCCAATCCGCAGAACGGGGGCACCTACACCTATGCTAAAAAAGTGTTCACGGTGCAGGTTGCTTTTGGGGTGGGATGGGTTGTCTGGTTTGCTTCCCTTGTTGCGGCCGTACTCTACGCCCTGGGTTTCGGGGCCTTTGCTGTTTTTGCGCTGCAGCAAATCCCGCATGCGTCCGTGCAGGAACTCTTCGGCAATCCGGCTATGACGACCGTGCTGGGCTTGGGCGCGCTGTTGTTTTACGCGCTTCAGCTGCTTCGCAGCAACGGCGGTGGCGGTGCTTTTGCCAATATTGCGAAGCTCAGCGTGTTCGCCATACTGATTGCGGGCGGACTTGCCGCAACGGTTCAAATGCCTTTCAGTGAGATCAAAGGAAGCTTTGAGCCTTTTTTTGGGGGCGGCTTTACCGGCCTGCTTGCGGCTATGGGCTTCACCTTTATTGCCCTTCAGGGCTTTGACCTGATTGCCTCAACCGCCGGTGAAATCAAAAAGCCGGAAAAAACCATCCCCAAAGCCATGGTGGCAACCATTGCGGTCGGCATGACGATTTACCTGCCGCTGCTGTTTGTCGTAATGACAGCCGGTGTCGGCACCGGGGACAACCTAATGAGCCTGAGTGCGGAAAATCCGGAGACCATCATAGCCATTGCCGCGCAAAATTTCTTAGGGGCTTTTGGGTTCTGGTTTGTACTGGTAGCGGGTATTTTTTCTATGCTCTCGGCCCTTCAGGCGAACCTCTTTGCCGCTTCCCGCATAGCGCTGAGCATGGCCAATGACCGCACCCTCAGCCATCACCTTTCTGTAATCAGCAAAAAACACGGTACCCCTGTGCCGGCTGTGCTGGCGACCTGCGGCATTGTGGGCCTGCTTATTCTGGTACTGCCCGATGTGGCCGCTGCCGGGGCTGCGTCAAGCCTTATCTTTCTGATCACCTTTGCGCTGGGTAACATTATTATGATGCTCATGCGCACACGCAGCTTCACCAAAGCCGACACCTTTCGGGTCCCCCTGTTTCCCTATTTGCCGATCACCGGCATGCTGGCCTGCTTCGGACTCGCCTTTTTTCAGGCTGTAGCCGTTCCCGCCGCAGGTATTATTTCCCTGATTTGGCTCATCCTCGGCACCGTGCTCTTCATTTCGTTTTTTGTACAGCGTGCGCGGGTGATTGACGCAACGGATGAAGCCCTTGATCCCGAAATCGTCCGTCTGCGCGGATTGCAGCCGCTGGTACTGCTGCCGATTTCCAATCCGGCGAATGCCGAATCGATGGTGTTCGTGGCCAATGCGCTCGCCCCGCCTGTCGTGGGCCGGGTGCTGCTGCTTTCGATCGTAACCCCGAGCGACGACGGCAATGAACTCGCGCGCCGCCTCACCAATAACCGCGACGCCATGCAGCAAGCCCTGATGGCTTCCTTCGACAGCGGCATGCGCCCCGACGCCCTCACGACCATCGCCAACGGTCCCTGGGAAGAAATTGAGCGGGTAACCAAAGTCCATCAGTGCCGCAGCATGCTGCTCGGACTCAGCTCTCTGAGCGAACTGCAAACGACCGACAACCTCGAGCGCCTCATTCAGCGCGTCCGCTGTGATGTCGTGGTATTCCGTCAGCCCTATCCCGGCTGGAAAATCTCACAGGCCCGAAAAGTGCTCATCCCCGTTGCCGGACATCAAAGTCATGACGCCCTGCGTGCCCGGGTTGCCTCCAGCTTGTGGCGGACGGTTCAGCCGGAATTCACCTTTGTTCAGATTATGCCGCCCGGTACCAGCGAAAAAGATCAGGAGAAACAGCTCATGAGCCTCGAGCGCTTCGCCGGACGCATCATCCCGCAGAAAAGCGACTGCCGCATCATCATCAGCGGCACGGTGCGGGAAACCCTCGTCGAACTTACGGACAGCCATGATCTCGTCATCATGGGGCTGGGCAAGAGCGGTACCAACAACAAAGTTTTCGGGCAGATTCCGATTGAAATGGCCGAAAAAACCGATACAGCCCTAATTTTCATCAGCCACAAGTAAGCCTCACCCAAAAGAAAACGACTGCAATCCGGCGGATTCCGCTTCCACGCCTTTCCGATTTTATGGGTATATTGTAAAACTTATTTTCTGACTGTATTTACGGCCTGCAAACAAGCTTCACATCCGGTATGCAGGCTGTTCTTATCCAATATTTGTGTACATGAACACTCCTTTTTCAAACATCCCCGACTTCCGCCAAACGGTACCTATCGATCAGGTCGGGGTGGAAGAGCGGGTTGCCAAATTCAACACCCGCAGCATCAAGAAAGACTCCAAAATGTACGCGCTCAAGCTTGCGCTGAGCATGGTTGACCTGACCACCCTCGAAGGAGCCGACTCCCCCGGACGGGTGAAACAGCTGTGCTACAAAGCCATGCACCCGCACGACAGCGCAGAAGACATCCCCAAAGTTGCGGCCATCTGCGTGTATCCCAGCTATGTGAAGCTGGCCAAAGAAACCCTGACCGGTTCCGGCATTCAGGTCGCAAGCGTCGCAACGGCCTTCCCGAGCGGATGGGCCCCGCTCAAAGCCAAGCTGGACGAAGTGCGCTACTGCGTGGAAGAAGGTGCCGACGAAATTGATATGGTGATTTCGCGGGGAGAATTTCTAAAAGGCAACTACAGCTACATTTTTGATGAAGTGGCCGCGGTGAAGGAAGCCTGCGGTCCGGCCCATCTCAAAGTCATCCTGGAAACCGGCGAGCTGCAAACCCTCGACAATGTGCGCAAGGCCAGCGATATCGCCATGTATGCCGGAGCCGACTTCATCAAGACCTCCACAGGAAAAATCAGCCCGGCCGCCACACAGCCTGTCACCCTCGTCATGCTTGAAGCCATTCGCGACTTCTACTACAAGACCGGCGTCAAAATCGGGATGAAGCCTGCGGGCGGCATACGCGATTCCAAGCTGGCGCTGCGCTACCTCGTCATGCTGCGCGAAACCCTCGGCAACGACTGGATGAATCCGGAGATGTTCCGGTTCGGCGCAAGTTCGCTGGCCAACGACCTGCTCATGCAGATTTTGAAACAGCGCACCGGGGTGTACCAATCTGCAGATTATTTCTCAAAAGACTAAACGGGATTATGCTCAAAGAACAAGATATTCAGAAAAAATACGCGCTTGACCTCAGCTCGGGCTGGGCCTACGATCCGGCGCCGGAAGCCACCGATTTCATCAGCCTGAAAAAACAATACGGCCATTTCATCAACGGCACCTTCACCGATCCGGCGGAAGGCGGCTTTTTCACTACCATTAATCCGGCAACCGAAGAAGAGCTGGCCTCCGTCGCTGACGGCACGCAGGCCGACGTTGACGCGGCCGTTGCTGCCGCCCGCAAGGCCTACACCGGCGTCTGGTCCAAAATGAGCGGTCGCGACCGGGGCCGTTACCTCTACCGCATCGCCCGCATGATTCAGGAGCGGGCCCGCGAATTTGCCATTATCGAGAGTCTGGACGGCGGCAAGCCCATACGCGAATCCCGCGATGTGGATGTCCCCCTCGCCGCGGCGCACTTTTTCTACTACGCCGGCTGGGCCGACAAGCTCGAATACGCGGTTCCTGGCCGCACACCACAACCGCTGGGCGTCGCCGGACAAATCATCCCATGGAACTTCCCCCTGCTCATGGCCGCCTGGAAACTGGCGCCTGCGCTGGCAACGGGTAATACCGTCGTGCTCAAGCCCGCCGAAACCACGCCGCTGACCGCGCTTAAGCTTGCGGAAATCATGCAGGAATGCGAGCTGCCGCCGGGTGTGGTCAACATCGTAACGGGTGCCGGCGCAACCGGCGCGGCGCTTGTGAATCATGCGGATGTAGATAAAATCGCCTTCACCGGCTCGACCGCGGTCGGCAAGCTGATTCAGAAATCCATTGCCGGAACCCGAAAAAAGCTCACCCTGGAGCTGGGCGGCAAAGCGGCCAACATTGTGTTTGAAGACGCCCCCATCGATCAGGCCGTGGAAGGCATCATCAACGGCATCTTCTTCAATCAGGGGCATGTATGCTGCGCCGGATCGCGGCTTTTCGTACAGGAAAGCATAGCCGATGTGGTGCGCGATAAACTCATCGACCGCCTGCAAACCCTGCGCGTCGGCGATCCGCTGGACAAAAACACCGACATCGGGGCCATCAACTCCAAAGCACAGCTCGAAACCATCAGCCGCTATCTCGAAATCGGGCTGAATGAAGGCGCGGATATTTATCAGGCCAAGTGCAGCCTGCCCGAAAAAGGATTCTGGTGCTGCCCGACCCTCATCTCCAATGTATCGCAATCGCACCGCGTGGTGCAGGAAGAAATCTTTGGTCCGGTGCTGACCATCCAAACCTTCCGCACCCCGGAAGAAGTGCTCGAAAAAGCCAACAACACCCCCTACGGCCTCTCCGGCGGCGTATGGACCGACAAAGGCTCGAAGATTTTCAAACTCACCAACGGCATCCGCGCGGGCGTGCTTTGGGCGAACACCTTCAACAAATTCGACCCGACTTCCCCCTTCGGCGGCTACAAAGAAAGCGGCCTCGGACGGGAAGGCGGACTGCACGGACTCTTCCCATACCTCAAATTCTAAGCTGAAGCGCAGGCCGGTCTGATTTTGCGCCGGCCTCCTCCACCCTTCTGCACAGTTATTTCATTTTTACAACCATCATGAGCAAACGACTCGAAGTAAAAAAAACCTACAAACTCTACCTCGGCGGGGCCTTTCCGAGATCCGAATCAGACCGCACCTTTGCGCTGACCGGAAAATCCGGGGAATTCATCGCCAACATCTGCCGCTCCTCGCGCAAAGATTTCCGCAACGCCGTTGTAGCGGCCCGCAAAGCGCAATCCGGCTGGGCGGCCCGTACGGCCTACAACCGCGGCCAAATCCTGTACCGCATCGCGGAAATGCTCGAAGGCCGCCGCGATCAGCTCACCGCCGAACTGCGCCTCGAAGGCCTCAGCGAAAAAGAAGCGGCCCGCGAAGTCGATGCCGCCATCGACCGCATCGTCTATTTTGCCGGCTGGAGCGACAAGTATCAGCAGGTGTTCAGCACGGTCAACCCCGTTGCAAGCGCGCATTTCAACTTTTCCATGCCGGAGCCGGTCGGGCTCGTCGCCGCCGTGCTTCCGGAAAGCGCCGGTCTCCTCGGGCTGGTTCAAACCGTGATGCCCGCCATCGTGAGCGGCAGCACCGTAGTCGTGCTCCTTTCCGAAAAGCGACCGCTTGCCGGCCTCACCTTTGCGGAAGTGTTGCATGCCTCGGATGTGCCGGGCGGTGTCATCAACCTGCTCAGCGGCTTCCGCTCAGAACTGCTTGAACAGTTCGCCTCCCACATGGATGTCAATGCGGTCGTTCTGGGCAGCCGCGACAAAGCGGAAATCACCCTGGTGCAGGAAAAAGCATCCCTCAATGTAAAACAGGTTTTGGTTCGTGAAGACGAAAGCTGGTACGGGGCTGAGCACGAAAGTCCGTACCCCATCCTTGATCTGCTTGAAATCAAAACAACCTGGCACCCGGTTGGGCTGTAGCCTCCCTCACCCTAAAAAGCCTGTATTTGTGAGATTCTTTTCCAAAAAAGAAAAGCCGGTTTTGGCACCTTCCCTGCCGCTACTCCTGCTGCTGCTTTTCATTGCGGCAGGCTGTGCCTCCGTTGCCGAAGTCGCCGAGCCTGAAGAAGCGCCGGCAGAAGAAATAGTGGAAGCCCCCGCCGCTTTCAGCACAACCCTGAGCACGCGCGAGCTTGCCGAACTCCGGCTGCAGCCCACAGACCGCTTCCGCACCTTCGAACTCACCGTGCCCGAAGCATTTCAGATTTCGGAAGAAGAACTGCAGCAAACCCAGAGCAACCGCGGCTTCAGGATTCAGCTGCTGACGACCGAAAACGTTGCCTACGCCGACTCCCTCATGCTCGAATACTACGACTGGGCTGCCGAGCTCGATGAACTCCCCTTCGACGTTATGCCGGAAGCCTACGTCACCTTTCGTCAGCCCTTTTACCGGGTACGGGTGGGCGATTTCCGCCGCAGAAGCGACGCCAACCTCTACCTCGCGATCCTCCGCACGCGCTTCCCCGGCGCCTGGGTCGTAATTGACACCATCGACCCCTCCCTCGCGCCCTGAGCACGCCCCTTCAACCAAAACGCCCCGCTGCATATCCATTAACCACGTATTCTGACCCTGAAAGCGCTGCGCCTCCCCTTCCTCCTCGGGATCATGCTTCTGAGCTGCCAACCCGCCCCTCCGGATACCTGCCCTTCAGCCTGTGGAACCGTTCAATCAAATGCTATGCAAAAACTAACGATCAAGCTACATTCACCTATGGAAGACGAACGTCCGGTCTTTATCACCGGAAATTTCAACAACTGGGCGCCTGCCGACCCAAGCTGGAAAATGCATCCGGAAAGCGATCAGCACTTCAGCTTCACCTTCGAGAGCATTGACGGCCTGCCCGACGAAATCGAGTACAAATTCACCCGGGGCGGCTGGGATGATGTGGAGCTGGATGAATACGGCAATGAGCCGCCGCACAACCGCATGATTTCCCGCTTCGAGCGCTGCGTGGAAGACCGGGTCGTCAACTGGCGCCGGGACGGCAAATTTCACAACGACCGCTACCTGCCGCTGGTCAACATCATCTCGGAACAGTTCGAAATTCCGCAGCTCATCAAAACCCGGCGCATCACCGCCCTGCTGCCCTGGAACTACTACGAAACCGACAAGCACTACCCGGTTATCTACCTGCAGGACGGGCAAAACCTCTTCGACGATTTTGCCCCCTTCGGAAGCTGGGGCCTGGCCAAACGCCTCGCCTTCCTCGCCGAACGCGGCAAAGCCGACTTCATCGTCATCGCCATTGATCACGCCGAGAGCGAGCGCATCGCCGAATTCACCCCTACCCTGCCGACCTCCGTGCTCGGCGCCGGTGACGGCGAAAAATACGCGCGCTTCCTCACCGAAACGCTCAAGCCCTACATTGATAGCCACTACCGCACCCGGCCTGAGCGCGAATTCACCGGCATCGGCGGCAGCTCCATGGGCGGCCTCATCAGCATCTACGCGACCATGCTGCACCCCGACAAATACAGCCGCCTCATGCTCTTCTCCCCCTCCTTCTGGGTCACCCCCAACCTGCCGATCCGCTTCATTGATGAAGTCCCCCAATTCGAAGGCCGCATCTACATCTACGGCGGCGGTCGGGAAAGCGAAATGCTCGTCGGGCGCTTACAGGCTTTTTATGACAAAATCAACACCGTAAACCACGAGCGCAACCTGCAGGCCCGGCTCTCCATCAACCCCATGGGCCGCCACAGCGAACTCGAATGGGGCCGCGAATTCCCCATAGCCGCCGAATGGCTCTTCGACTTCGGAGATTAAACCAAACCCGAACGCCCCCGCCTGTTCTGTTCCGTTCCATTACTTACAAATCCAAACCCAAAAGGCCGGCCCCACCCCAACTCCCGGGTGATGCCGGCCTTTTTTTATTTTTAGGGGAAACTCCGAGAGCATCACTGTCCGCGGATGTAGTTCCACACCCCCCAAATCGGTCTCATAGCTCCTTGCTTTTTGATGCAGGCGCTCCCTGCTGAACACAGCCCCAACACTCCGAACACACAAAAGCTTAGCTGAAATTTCTTTGTTTGTTAAACTTTGGGGAGTATATTCTTTGAGGCTCAATAATTTGTTAATGAGCTTGAAAGTACAAGTACAACCACTGAGTCTAAAAATTCAACCTTTGAACAAAGCGCAATAAAAGTTCGCTTTACATGCTGATTTGGGATGTAAGGCGCAGGTTTATTGCGTGTATATATGAGTTAGCACTCATTTAAAAGACAACGCAAATGGAACAAGACCTGAGTAGATTTATTCAAGCACAAGATAAATCATATGAAGAAGCACTTTCTGAAATAAAATCAGGAAGAAAACGAAGTCATTGGATGTGGTATATTTTTCCACAGTTTAAAGGGTTGGGCTTCAGCGAGACATCAAAATATTATTCAATTAAGGACATAGATGAAGCCGAGAGATATTTAAACCATCCAATTTTAGGGGAAAGACTGAAATTAATCACAAAAGAACTTTTAGCCCTTAATGAGAATAATGCAAATAAAGTGTTTGGAAGTCCTGATGACTTAAAGCTTAAATCGAGTATGACATTATTTTCTGCAATTGACACATCGGAAGAAAATATTTTTCAAGCGGTTTTAAACAAATTTTTCAACGGACAAACCGATAATAAAACTTTAACTCTATTAAAAGAATAAATATGCCAAACGGTGGTTCAGATTGCTGTGGAACTTGTTGGTTTAACAGCAAAAATAACGGTGAGCAAGGTTATCAAGGCTCAGAAAAAGAAGGGGTTGTTATATGCATAATAAGGAATTTAGAAATCCCAGACCCATTTTGGACGTATTGTGCTAATCATCCACATCATAATCAAAATAAGATTGACTTGCCTTTAGGACCTGTTTATATAAATGACGGTTATCCATATTCTAGAAAAGTATGGGTAAATCCACCAGACAATGAAGAGATAAGATTAAAATTATTAGAGCTTTTAGAAAAAATATCTAATGAACCAGAATTCAGGTATCCCTCTGAAACTGACCTTGAAGAAGAAATAATTAAACAACTTACAGCGCTTAAAGAAATAAGAGCAATAGAAGGACTTAAAAGAATAATAAACTTAGATATTGAAGATTATCGCAATCAGAAGAACTTCATAATAAGAAATAAATCAATTATTGTTGGTCAAGCAATAGAATCCTTACTTGAAATTACCAACGGAGAATATCTAGACGAAGTTGAAAAATTCATAAATTATGGAATTGAAATTAATTCAATGGATAACTACGACCAAGATAATGACAATTTTGCTGCAATAAGGTATCATTTAGTAAGGGGTTTAAAACATTGCGAAAGCACAAAAGCAAAAGGACTATTAAAGACCGCAATAAATGACCCTAACAATGAAGTAAAAGCATTCGCTAATGAGATACTTAATAAGAAAAACGAGTGCTAACAGCGTGTATAAGAAATAGCGGGTTCAGTGCTAAATCAAAGGTTAGTACTTTTAATAAAGTTCTGTACTAAACTGAAAGTTAAGTGCCTTTTAATCCGCTACTTCTCATACACGCAAACCGTTGTGCGGCATACAAAGAAAGCCCACGCGCAAACAGGCACATTTGGTTTTTGCCAAAACGCAATGCCAACGCTGAAAAACCAAAAGAGCATGTTTTGTTGCCAAAGCTCGGACGGAAAAGATGAAATTTGAAACTGATAAAAAGAATTTAAAATAAATGGCAAAAAAGAACGGAAACGGTACAGAAGAACCGTTGGAAAAACAACTCTGGAAATCGGCTGACAAGCTGAGAAAAAACATTGATGCTGCGGAATACAAACACGTAGTACTCGGCCTAATATTCCTGAAATACATCTCGGATGCTTTTGAAGAACTATACGATAAATTGAAAGCCGGAGAAGGTGAATATGCAGGTGCAGACCCGGAAGACAAAGACGAGTACAAAGCTGAGAATGTGTTCTTCGTTCCTGAGAAAGCCCGTTGGAATTATTTGCTCTCACAAGCCAAACAGCCTACCATAGGCAAATCGGTGGATGAAGCGATGGATGCTATAGAAAAGGAAAATGCTTCTCTGAAAGGTGTACTTCCCAAAGTTTACGCAAGACAAAATCTTGACCCCACCAGTTTAGGTGAACTGATTGACCTGATTGGAAATGTCGCCTTAGGCGATACCAAATCCAGAAGTGCAGATATTCTCGGACACGTGTTTGAATATTTCTTAGGTGAATTTGCCTTAGCAGAGGGTAAAAAGGGCGGACAGTTCTACACACCAAGAAGCGTTGTTGAGTTATTGGTAAAAATGCTTGAACCATATAAAGGCCGTGTTTTTGACCCTTGCTGTGGTTCAGGTGGTATGTTCGTTCAGTCTGAGAAATTTGTGGAAGACCATCAGGGGAAGATCAACGACATTTCTATTTACGGCCAGGAAAGCAACCAAACCACCTGGCGACTGGCCAAAATGAATTTGGCGATTAGAGGCATTGACAGTTCACAGGTGAAATGGAATAACGAAGGCTCGTTCTTGAATGATGCCCACAAAGACCTGAAAGCGGATTACATCATTGCCAATCCTCCATTTAACGTAAGTGATTGGAGCGGTGATCTGTTGCGAAAAGACGGGCGCTGGAAATTCGGCACACCACCCACCGGAAATGCCAATTACGCTTGGATCCAGCATTTCCTGTATCACTTAGCACCAAGCGGGCAAGCGGGTTTTGTTTTGGCCAAAGGCGCACTGACATCCAAAAGTGGCGGTGAGGGCGATATAAGAAAAGCACTTGTAGAAGCTGATTTGATTGATTGTGTTGTCAACCTGCCCGCCAAGTTGTTTTTGAACACCCAAATACCTGCTTCGCTCTGGTTTATGAGCCGGAACCGCAGCAATGGCAAATTCAGAAACCGAACAGGTGAAATTCTTTTTATCGATGCCCGGAACTTAGGCCATCTGATAAATCGAAGAACTAAAGTGCTTTCTGTTGAAGATATTGACCAGATTACAGACACTTACCATAACTGGCGAAATCCTGATGGAGAGTATGAAGATGTAAAAGGCTTCTGTGCTTCTGCCACCAAAGAACGGGTAGCCGAATTGGATTATGTACTGACGCCCGGCCGCTATGTTGGATTGGCAGAGGAAGAAGATGATTTTGACTTTAATGAACGCTTCACCAGCCTGAAAGCCGAGTTTGAAGCGCAGCTCAAAGAAGAGTCGGAGTTGAATGAACGGATAAAAAAGAACTTGAATAAAATTCAATTGCCCGATGGCTAAGAAAAATCAAAAAATTGAAGTTCAGGGTACGGAAATCACGGTTTCCAAAAATGACTTGGCCGATTTTATCAGTCTCACAGATATTGCCCGGCATAAAAATCCAGGCCGCACTGATGATCTGATTCGGAATTGGTTACGCAACCGAAACACCATAGAATTTCTCGGCATTTGGGAGCACCTTAATAATCCGAATTTTAAACCCGTCGAATTCGACGGGTTTAGAATGCAGGCAGGTTTAAACAGCTTTACACTTACACCAAAGCAATGGATTGAAAAAACGGGGGCCATTGGCTTGATCTCTAAAGCAGGCAGATATGGTGGCACTTTTGCCCACAAGGATATTGCGTTTGAATTTGCCTCCTGGATATCGGTAGAATTTAAGCTTTACCTGATTAAGGAGTTTCAACGCTTGCAGGAACAAGAGCAAAAATCCCTCGACTGGAACGTAAAACGCAGCCTCTCCAAGATCAACTATCGTATCCACACCGATGCAGTGAAGGAACACCTGATACCGGACGAGTTACCGGCTAAGAAGGTAAACCTGGTGTATGCCTCCGAAGCCGATGTACTCAACATGGCACTCTTTGGAAAAACCGCCAAACAATGGCGCGATGAAAACCCCGGCAAAGAAGGCAATATTCGCGATTATGCCAATGTGACCCAACTGGTCTGCCTCGCCAACCTGGAAAATCTCAATGCGGTGTGGATAGAAGAAGGCCTGCCCCAACCCGACCGCCTGCAACGCCTCAATCAGGTAGCCATACAGCAGATGCAATTGTTGACACGGGATGTTTCTGCGAAACGCTTAACAGGAAAAGATATAGACAAAAAATAAAATGAAAGCCCTCTTAGACACAAATATCATTATTCACAGGGAAGCATGAAGGGTGCTAACAATTTAAAACAATATTGAATGAAACAGGAACAAATGAAAGTCTTATTGTCGATTAAACCGGAGTTTGCAGAACGGATCTTTGAGGGTTCGAAAAAATACGAGTTCCGCAAAGCGGTTTTTAAAAACAGCGACATCAAAACGATCGTGGTGTATGCCTCTTCGCCTACGCAAAGAGTGATTGGTGAATTCGAGATTGAGACGATCATTAGTGATAGCCCGGAAAAGCTCTGGAATGAAACCAAAGAATTTGCAGGAGTAGAAGAGCATTTCTTTTACGAGTATTTTGCAGATCGGGAAATGGGCTTTGCCATCAAAATCAAAAAGACTAAAAAATATAAAGAGACGCTATGCCTGCGCGAACATTTTAACCTCACCCCACCGCAATCCTTTCTGTATTTGCGGAATGAAAATTTGTTGAGTCAATGAGTGAGTGGAAGGAAATAGAACTTTCGGAAATTATAGAATTTGGAAATGGGAAGAAAAAACCCGAGACAAATGGTAGTATTCCTATTTATGGAGGCAACGGAATATTGGGCTATTCTGGGGAATGCAATTATGAGGATGAGACTATAATTATTGGTCGCGTTGGTGCTTATTGCGGTTCAGTTTACTATGAGAACAAACCGATTTGGGTGTCAGATAATGCATTGGCTGCAAAGGCTAAAGTGGGGAACTCAACAAAATTCCTTTACTATTTTTTGAAGAATGCTAACTTGAATCAGCACGCAGGTGGTTCAAGTCATCCATTAGTAACTCAAACTTTGCTCAATTCTCTTGAATACGAAATCTGCGTTGATGAAACAGAACAACGCGCCATCGCCTCCGTCCTTTCCAGCTTAGACGACAAAATAGACCTGCTGCACCGCCAAAACCAAACTCTGGAGCAAATGGCGGAGACGCTGTTTAAGCAGTGGTTTTTGGAGAATCCGAATCCTGATTGGGAAGAAAGGCCTTTGAGTTCAATTGCCTCATTTTTAAATGGATTGGCTTGCCAAAAATATCCGCCACAAAATGATGTGGACAAGCTTCCAGTTTTGAAAATCAAGGAACTGAGAAACGGCATTTCAGAAGATTGCGATTGGTGTACCACAGAAGTTGATGAAAAATACATAGTAGAAAACGGAGATGTTATTTTCTCTTGGTCTGCATCCTTGATGGTTAAGATGTGGAATGGAGAAACTTGTATTCTCAATCAACACCTTTTTAAGGTCACATCAAGTGAATTTCCAAAATGGTACTACTATTTATGGAGTAAATTTCATTTAGACCAATTTATTGCCATAGCGCGAGCACATGCAACAACAATGGGGCATATTAAAAGAGGTGATTTAGATGAAGCTCTGGTATTGGTGCCGTCAGAGGAAGAAATAGAATTGTATACTGAATCTTTCGAGCCAATAATCGAAAAGGTCATCATCAATAATCGACAAATTAGCAAGCTTGTGGCCCTACGCGATACGCTGCTGCCGAAGTTGATGAGTGGGGAGGTGCGGGTTGCTGACACCCCGGTCATAGCACTGAAGAAAACCAAAGAGGCACGGCCGGAATTCAAAGAAGCCATTCTGATAGCGGCCATCGTACGCACCTTGTTTACGCCTAAGATTGGAAATGTCAGCCGTCAATGGTATCAAAAGATCGCCTATCTCCATAAACGAAAACTGAAAGAGCTGACCGAACAGCAATCTGTTTTTGAACTGACAACGGAATACAGCAAAAAAGCGGCCGGTCCTTATAAAAAGAACATGCGCTACCAGGGGCCGGAAGGCATCTGCATAAACAATAAATACCTGGAAGCGGTCAATGATTATGCTTTCAAGCCATCCGAAAACATCGATAAAATCGATACCTATTTTGATAACTACTGGAACAGGGAGCTGTTTGAAAACTGGACAATAGAAAAATTCCGGTTTGTTCCGGTAAAGAAATTAGGGGTGTATGCTACGGTAGATTATTCTTTGCTGGAATTGAAAAAGGAAGGTAAAGAATTGTCTGCTTCCAATGTTCTGGGTAATATTTCGGAATCAAAGGACTGGAAACACAAAAAAGTTTTACCTGAATTTTCACCCCAAAATATTGATCAGGCGATCGATGATTTAAAAAACCTATATACCTATTGATATATGTCAGAACGCTATCAAAACAAATACCGCATACCATCTGCCCGTGCCCCGTTTTGGAATTATGCGTGGAATGCGACGTATTTTGTGACGATTTGTACCCATAACCGGGAATGCTGGTTCGGGGAAATATCGGATGGGGTGATGGATTTATCAGAAATCGGAAAAATCACACAATCCGAATGGTTAAAAACATTTGAAATGCGGCCCGACATGAATTTATGGATGGGCGAATATGTGGTGATGCCGAATCATTTTCATGCCATAATTGGGATTGGGGAAAATGAATATAACACGCAAAACGATACGCAATGTAGTAGAGACGCAATGCATTGCGTCTCTACGGGGGGCGATACCACCAATACCGCCGAAAATAAAAACCCCAAAAACCAATTCGGCCCACAATCCAAAAATTTACCATCCATCATCCGGGGGTTTAAAATCGGTGTGACCAAAAATGCCCGGCAAATCAATTCCGGGTTCGCATGGCAAGCCCGGTATCATGACCACATCATCCGTGATGAAAAATCCTACAACACCATTGCCGAATACATCATCAATAATCCGGTAAAATGGACGGAAGACAAATTTTATACCCCATGACCCGCATCACCGAACATACCATCGAAGATTTCGCCATCAAATTGCTCGAGCAGTTGGGTTATGAATATGTCTATGCCCCGGGTATTGCCCTCACTGTCCTGCGCGATACCCTCCTGCCAAAATTAATGAGCGGAGAGGTGCGGGTGGGTGAAATCGAAGCTGAGGTATCCAATGGCCAGCCCTGAGCTCCCCGAAAAGTTTTCCAACTTTGTACTCTTCAAGACCGCAGACGGCAAGGTCAATATCGATGTCTATTTTCACGAGGATACCTTATGGCTCAGGCAGAAGCTGATTGCCGAACTGTTCAGCAAAGGACGCTCCACCATAACCGGGCATCTCAAAAACATTTTCGCCGAGGGTGAATTGAAAGAGGAAGTGGTATGTCGGAAATTCCGACATACCACTGAGCATGGGGCCATACAAGGCAAGACCCAGCAAAAAGAAGTTCTCTATTACAACCTGAGAGCCATAACTGCCGTTGGCTATCGGGTCAATTCACACCGGGCTACCGAATTTCGCAAATGGGCTACCGAAATTCTTCATGAATACATCATCAAAGGCTTTGCCATGGATGATGAACGCCTCAAGCAGATCAAACACTTTGGGCAAGACTACTTTGATGAGCTTCTGGAACGCATCCGTGAAATCCGGCTCAGTGAGCGCAGACTTTATCAGAAGGTCACGGATATCTACGCCCTATCCGCTGATTATGACCGGAACGACGAAACCACCAAAGCGTTTTTTGCCACTGTACAAAACAAAATGCACTGGGCGATTCATGGTAAAACAGCAGCCGAAATCATCTATACGGAGGCCGACGCCCAAAAACTATATATGGGCCTAAAAACGTGGAAGAATGCGCCCAATGGTAAAATCCTGAAGTCCGATGTAACCATTGCAAAAAACTACCTGAACCAGGAACATCTTAAAGAGTTGGCGCGAATCGTCTCCGCTTACCTGGATTTGGCCGAAAACCGCGCCAGCCGGGGGGTGGTCACCAATATGAAAGACTGGGTTCAGTTTTTAGACAAGTTTTTGGCACTATCGGATTACCCTATTCTTATGGATAGGGGAAAAATTTCCGCCCTGGAAGCCAAAATAAAAGCCGAGAGCGAATACGACAAGTTCCGCATCATACAGGACAGACACTACGTTTCTGATTTTGATGAGGAGGTAAAAAAACTCATAGAGGAAAAAAAGGGCGGTACTCATGACGACTTCTAAAATCACCGAATCCACCATCGAAGCCTTTGCTGTTGAGCTGATCGAACAGCTGGGCTATACCTACCTCTATGCCCCGGCTATTGCCCCCGATGCGGAGCATACCCCCTTTGGCGATGCCGAAAGGCGCAATTCCTTCGAAGAAGTCCTGCTCATGCATCGTCTGGCAGAGGCCGTGCGGAAAATCAATCCTGCCGTGCCGCCTGCCGCGCAGGAAGAGGCCATCAAGGAGGTGCAGCGCATCCATTCGCCGGATTTGCTGACCAACAACGAACACTTCCACCGCCTGCTCACCGAAGGCATCAGCGTCAGCTATCAGAAAGACGGTCAGCAGCGGGGTGATTTGGTGTGGCTGATCGACTTCAGCGATCCGGAAAACAACGACTTCGTTGTGGCCAATCAGTTTACCGTGGTAGAAAACGGTGTCAACAAACGGCCGGATGTCATCCTGTTTGTCAACGGCATTCCACTGGTCGTGATCGAGCTCAAAAACGCCGCCGATGAAAACGCGACCCTCAAATCCGCCTTCCAGCAAATCGACACCTACAAAGCCCTCATTCCGGGCCTGTTCACTTACAACGGCTTCACCGTTATTTCGGACGGCCTGGAAGCAAAAGCAGGAACCATCTCCTCCGGCATGAGCCGGTTCATGGCATGGAAATCCGCCGACGGCCAAGAAGAAGCCTCGCATCTGGTGAGTCAGATAGAAACGCTCATCAGCGGCATGCTCAACAAGGAAACCCTGCTCGACTTAATCCGCCACTTCATCGTCTTTGAAAAATCCAAAAAAGAAGACCCCAAAACCGGATTAACCACCATTTCCACCGTCAAAAAAATGGCGGCCTACCACCAATACTACGCCGTAAACCGGGCCGTACAGTCAACCCTCCGTGCCACCGGATACCATACCTATTCAAATTCCCCTCCTCCGGAGGGGTGGCATCGACCGCAGGGAGATGTCGGGGTGGTCCCTCCGCAGGGAAATGCCGAAACGGTCAACAGAGCGACCAAAAACTACTTCAGCCTCCCCTACAACCCCAACCTCAAAGAAAAAGCCCGGGAACTCCGAAAATCCGGAAACCTCTCAGAAGTCCTTTTCTGGAAACGGGTAAAAAACAAACAGTTCAAAGGCTATGATTTTGACCGTCAGAAAATCATAGGCAACTACATCGTAGATTTTTACTGCAGCAACTGTCAGGTCGTCATTGAAATTGACGGCAGCAGCCACAATGATAAGCAGGCATACGACGCAAAGCGGGATGCCTACCTCGAATCGCTGGGGCTGACGATTATTCGCATTCCGGTTCAGGATGTGATGAAGCGGCTGGATGCTGTGATGGAGATGCTTGGGGACCACCCGGCGCTGCGGGCACCCGTGCGGGGAATGGACCACCCCGTCCGCCAGGGGAGGGGAATGGATGAGGGTAGCCGGGTGAATTTGGTGGAGGCGGACCCGGTGAATTATGGGTTGCCGGGGGTGAAAGGGCAGCCTCGGGGCGATCGTAAGGGTGGGGTCGTTTGGCATACGCAGGGAAGCGGCAAGTCGCTTTCCATGGTGTTTTTTACCGGAAAAATCGTCCTGGCTTTGGATAATCCGACCATTGTGGTCATCACTGACCGGAATGATCTGGATGACCAGCTTTTTGACACCTTCGCTTCGTCCACGCAGCTTTTGCGGCAGGAGCCCAAGCAGGTTGAAAGCCGGATTGACCTTAAGGAAAAGCTGAAAGTCGCTTCCGGCGGGGTGATTTTCACGACCATCCAAAAATTCTCCCCTGATGAAGGCAATGTCTATGAGACGCTATCCGAGCGGGAAAATATCGTGGTAATTGCGGATGAAGCACACCGGACACAATACGGTTTCAGAGCCAAAACCATTGATGCCAAAAATGAAGACGGGGACGTGATCGGGAAGAAAATTGTGTACGGCTTTGCCAAGTACATGCGTGATGCGCTCCCGAACGCAACCTACATCGGCTTCACCGGAACCCCCATCGAAAGCACCGATGTGAACACCCCCGCTGTATTCGGTCACTACATTGACGTGTACGACATCGCACAAGCGGTTGAAGACGGCGCGACCGTTCGGATTTTTTATGAAAGCAGGTTAGCGAAAGTGAACCTGAGCGAGGAAGGCAAAAAGCTGGTAGAGGAATTGGATGAAGAACTCGACGACGGCGAGCTCACCGAAACCCAGAAAGCCAAAGCCAAATGGACGCAGCTCGAAGCCTTAATCGGCAGTGAAAACCGCATTAAAACCGTAGCGAAAGATATCATTCAGCATTTTGGTCAGCGGCAGGAAGTGTTCGAAGGCAAGGCCATGATTGTGGCCATGTCAAGAAGAATTGCCGCCGACCTGTATCACGAAATCATCCGCCTGAAACCGGAGTGGCATTCGGAAGATTTAGACAAGGGCGTTATTAAAGTCGTGATGACTTCAGCTTCATCCGACGGCTCCAAAATGGCCAAGCTTCACACCAATAAACAGCAAAGAAGAGTCCTTGCCGAACGGATGAAAGATCCCGCCGACGAACTGAAGCTCGTCATCGTACGGGACATGTGGCTTACCGGCTTTGATGCACCGAGCATGCACACGCTTTACATCGATAAACCGATGAAAGGCCACAACCTCATGCAGGCCATTGCAAGGGTCAACCGGGTGTACAAAGACAAGCCGGGCGGCCTTGTTGTTGACTATCTTGGGATTGCGTCTGACCTCAAAAAAGCACTTTCCTTCTACTCAGACGCAGGCGGCAAAGGCGACCCAACCATTGCACAAGAGCAGGCCGTTGCACTCATGCTGGAAAAACTCGAAGTCGTCTCCCAAATGTTCAGCGAATCCCCCACCTCCGCAGGGGTGTCCGCCTCCAGCGGCGGCCGGGGTGGTTTCCCCTACGAAGACTACTTCGAAGCCAATACCAGCCAAAAACTCTCCCTCATTCTCGCAGCCGAAGAGCACATTCTCGGACTCGATGACGGCAAGAAACGATACATCAACGAAGTCACTGCCCTTTCCAAAGCTTTTGCGATTGCCGTGCCGCACGAACAGGCCATGGATGTGAAAGATGAAGTTTCCTTCTTCCAGGCCGTCAAAGCGCGCCTGGTCAAGTTCGACAGCACGGGCTCCGGCAAAACCGATGAAGAGGTTGAGACCACCATCCGGCAGGTCATTGATCAGGCTTTGGTTTCGGAGCAGGTCATTGACGTGTTTGATGCCGCCGGTATCAAAAAGCCGGACATCTCCATTTTATCGGAAGAGTTTCTGATGGAACTCAAAGATATGGAGCACAAAAATGTGGCCCTGGAGGTGCTGAAAAAGTTACTCAACGATGAAATCAAAGCACGTTCAAAAAAGAACCTCGTCAAGAGCAAGTCCCTGAAAGAAATGCTGGAGAATGCGATCAAAAAATACCAAAATAAGATTCTGACCGCTGCTGAAGTGATGGACGAGCTCATCAAGCTGAGCAAGGAAATCGTAAACATGGACAGTGAAGCCCAACAGCTTGGCCTCACCGAGTTCGAATATGCTTTCTATGCGGCCGTAGCCAACAACGATTCAGCCAAACAGCTCATGCAGCAGGAGAAGCTGCGGGAACTCGCGGTCATTCTGACCGAAAGGGTCAGGCAAAATGCAACCATCGACTGGACGATCAAGGAAAGCGTAAGGGCTAAACTGAAAGTCATCATCAAACGAACATTAAGACAATACGGCTATCCGCCGGACATGCAAAAACTGGCAACAGAGACCGTTTTGAAACAGGCCGAAATGATCGCGAAGGAGTTAACGACAGACTAAGAAATACCAACCTACGGACGAATCAAAAAGCCCGCTGGCCCTGCCTGCTCTCACAGACGGAATAACCCGCCCATCATTATAAACCGGTACATCAAATCGTGCTGTGCTTCATCCCTTCATCCGAACGTAATACCGGCAATTTTTTGTGTACTACCCTCTGCTCATGGAATCTATAGCGGAAACAATGTGAAACGAACCGTTTCCATCCTCAAAAAAAGGCCGCTGCGAGGCTTTTTTAGGATGCCACTGCAGCGACCTTTTCGGAATTGTTTTGGAGCCCTGACCTACCGGAAACTCACATTAATCCCGGCCTGCCAGTTTCTGCCGGGGGATGGTTCGTAGAAGCGTCCGCCGAAACCATTGATGATGACCGAGCCGTTGTAACGCTCATCAAAAAGATTGTTGAGCTGAAAGAATGGTGTGACCCGCGTGCGCTCGCCAAGGGGAAGCGCGATCCAAGAGGCATTGAGGTTGAATACAGCGTAGGCGTCATTTTCCGCGGTGTTGATGCTGTTCACGTAGTAGCTGCCGCTGTATTCGCCTTCGAGGCGCATCATCAGCCCGCCCTGACGCACTTCTGCAAAGCCGCTCAGGCGGTGTCGCGGGATGCCCGGCAACTGATTTCCTTTGAGGCCTTCACCGGCCTGTTCGAGCGCATCACTGTCAAAAGTGAGATCGCTGAAGCTGTAGCCGGCCTGAAAGGTCAGCAGACGAACGGGCATCCATTCTGCGAAAATCTCGAAACCGTTGTGCCGGGTTGCGCCGACATTCCGGAAGTATCTGCGTTCGTTTTCGGCCTCAAACGGCTGAAGGACATCATCCACATACATGGTGAAAACCGCGGCATCGAGGGTGAGGTTAAAGCGGTCGAGACCTGCACGGGTGCCGAGTTCGAGGGCAATGGTTCGCTCGGGATTCAGGTCGGGGTTGAAGCCGCCGGTCATGTCCGGACGGTTGACAAGCTCGGTTGTTGTCGGGGTTTCGAAGCCGGTTGTGAAGTTAAGGTAGCTGAACCAGCTGCCGTACTGATAGCTGATACCGGCCATAGGACTCAGCGCACCGAAACTGCGGCTGCCGGAAGCGTCGTCTCCGTCCTGCATAAAGCGGTCGTTGTTCCGGAAGTCAAACCAGTCGGCCCGAAGTCCCGCTGTAAAGGCGAAATCACCAAAGGGGACCTTCACCCTTGAGAAAGCGGCAAGGCTGTACACATCTTCCTGCTGATCGAGCGTAAGCGGCCCCTGATCGCCGCCTTCGCGGGCTTCATTCACCCAGTTGCGGCGGCTGTCGCTTTGAATGGAAGCGTCAAAACCGACGCCAAAGCTGAAATCCTGATACTCCTGCTGCAGGGTTGAGCGGAGTCCGCCGGCAAGGCGATCGACCTGAATCCAGGCAAAGGCCAGCGGGTTTTGCAGCTTCCGGGCCAAACCCCAGGTTTGCACTTCGAGGTCGCCCTGATCGAGGAGAAGCCGGTAGCGGGCACCGAACTGACCGTGCCGCGTAATTTTGCGGGCATTTTGTGCCAGATTGTTAGGCGCAGCCAGATCGGGGGTATCAGATGCTTCGTCGGCCGTTAAGGCGCCGGGGTTATCGCTCACAGGAGATTCAAGCACGGCGGCAGTCAGGCGCAGCCTTGAACGCGCATCGAGGGTGATATCCGCGTGCCCCCCGAAGCGCCAGGCTTCGAAACGGCTGTGATCGCGGAAACCTTCCTGCCAGAGCCGCGAGCCGTAAATCATGTAGCGGTTACCGCCCGCTTCAAAACCGGCTTCGACATCCTGTTTGTTGTAGCCGAAGCTGCCCGCGGAAACCCGCGCCCGCACATGGGGCTCCGTTCCAAAGTTTGCGGTTGACATCAGCAATGCCCCCCCGCCCGCATTGCCCCAGAAAGAAGACACCGGTCCGCGCACCACTTCCACATCGCGAATGAATGCCGGATCAATAAGCGTCATAATGCTTTGTCCGTCGGGCATGGTGAGGGGAACACCATCCATCAGAATATGAATGCCGCGAACCCCAAAAGCTGCGCGCCAGCCCATCCCCCGGATGGATATGCGCTCACCTACGGCGAAATTATTGCGGTCATTTACCCAGAGACCGGGAATACCGCGGAGCGGTTCGGTAAGGACGAGACCGGGCGACGTAAGCCGGCGCTCTTCAGGTATGCGGATTGCGGTAACCGCAAACGGGGCTTCGGCTGAAGTCTCGGTAAGTCGGGCCGCTTCGATCCGCACATCTTCAAGCTCAACCCGAAGGGTATCGGACAGTGCTGTACCGGTCGATTTAGGGAGATCACCGGTTAAACCGGAAGCATGCACAAAGGCGGGAAGAGTTCCAAGTGTGAATAAAAGAATTAAAAGAGTCAGCCTGAAAGCCGGCTTCAGGGCGTCAGGCAAAACTTTGGGCAAGGGAATAGTAGTGGAATAACTCATGGATGTGAATAAGATAATATTACGGATGAATAGCGCTGAATACTTCATGCTGACCTAAATTGTTTAAAGCACAAAATACCCAATTCCGGAATTAAATAGTTCCGGCTTAAGCTGTTAGGGTTTTGAAAAATCAGAAAAGCGGTTTCATTAAGAAATATCAAATACCTGACTTAAATTCATATACCGGTATTCGTTTTTATTGATAAATACACGTATTAATAGTACATTAGGTAGATAAAATTTTATTCTGCCGGTAAGCACAATTACGAATTACCCGGCAGAGCAATACCAACCAACCCAAAAAAGAAACATATAAAGATGAGTAAAATAAAAGTAGGCATTAATGGTTTTGGACGAATCGGCCGTTTGGTAACCCGATTTCTTTTAAGCGACTTCAGCGACAAAATTGAACTGGTAGCTGTTAATGATTTAACCGACGCTAAAACCCTGGCTCACCTTTTCAAATACGACTCTGTTCACGGGAAATTCCCGGGTGAAGTAAAAGCCGAAGACGGCTATCTCGTAATTGACGGCAAAAAAATTGTAGTTAAAGCTGACCGTAACCCCGAGAACCTCGCATGGGGTGATTTAGGCATTACCACCGTTGTTGAAAGTACCGGGTTTTTTACCAGCAAAGAAGCTGCCGGCAAACACCTTACCGCAGGTGCCAAAAAAGTAGTTATTTCCGCACCCGCTAAAGGTGACGTAAAAACCGTAGTACTGGGCGTAAACGACAGCGAAATTGATACTTCCATCGATATTTACTCGAATGCAAGCTGTACCACCAACTGCCTTGCCCCTATGGTAAAAGTACTCGATGAAGCTTTCGGTGTTGAAAAAGGATTTATGACGACCATTCACGCCTACACCGGCGATCAGGGTACCGTTGATGCGCCGCACTCCGACCTTCGTCGTGCCCGTGCAGCTGCCGTTAACATCGTACCCACTACTACAGGTGCCGCTAAGGCCGTAGGTCTTGTGCTTCCGCACCTCAAAGGCAAACTCGATGGCGGCGCTGTTCGCGTTCCTGTTGCCAACGGTTCCATGACCGACTTCACCTGTGTTGTGAAAAAAGAGACAACCCTCAACGAAGTGCTTGCTGCCTTCAAAGCTGCCGCTAACGGCCCGCTTAAAGGTATTCTTGAGTACACCGATGAGCCCATTGTTTCTACGGATATCCTTGGAAACCCGCACTCTGTAATCTTTGATTCTGCCATCACCAAAGTTGACGGCACCCTTGTTAAAGTCGTTGGCTGGTACGATAACGAAGCCGGTTACTCTGCAAGAACCGCCGATCTTATCGCCAGACTCGGATAAAAAAGCCCGGTTACCGAAGCGTTTATCAGTTTAGGTAATCGTGTTGTTTATTACTTCAAAGGTCTTCTGCCCTGGCAGGAGACCTTTTTTTGTTAGCACGTTTTCATAGATACGCACTTGTACGTACCTATTTTATGGTAGCAACTTGTTCGCTTTTCCTTATTTTAATCCGGTTAACCGAATGCAATCAACGTGATTATTTGATTGGACTATAAGAACGGATTTTTTACGATTACCAATATTGAGGCATGTCTCCTGATTTTGAAATGCTGGTCATGAATGCACCAGTACCTTTTGTATGGCACAAAATAATTTATGATGACGCTGGTAAGGCGTCAGATATTGAATATTTACTGGTAAACAAGGCCTATGAAAAAGATACCGGCATTACAGCGGATGAAATAGTAGGAAAAAGACTTCTGGAAATGCTTCCCGGGGTGCGGGATGAAGAGTTTGACTGGATTGGATTTTACGCTGAGGTCGCAGAAACGGGCAGCAGTAATTCCACCCAACAGTTTGTGGCACCGCTCGGGAAATGGTACGACATCATGGCCTTTTCAAGTAAAAAAGGGTATTTCGCTATATTTCTGCGGGACATGAGTGCTGAAATTCAGGAAAAAACAAAGCGTCAGATTGATTCTGTCCGTCTGAAGCAGTGGGGAAGCTTAAATACCATTTATGAAGTCCATACGGACCTTGAAGGACGTTATCTGTATATCAACGAGCCCTTTCAGCAGGACTTTAACGTACCGTCTGAGAAATACCTGGGAAAGCTTTCAATGGACAGCATTCATCCGGGTGATCACCAAAAGACCTATCAGGCCATGGAGTCTCTTTTCCGGAGTCCTGACGAGGCGGTTACATTGGAACTCCGCAAACCCTTTCGAAACGGAAAAATAGTAAGCACCACATGGTCTTTCCATCTTATCAAGGATAGTCATGGCCGGCCCGAGAAAGTGGTTTGCCTTGGCCTGGACAATCACGAACTGAATGAACTCAGGGAGAAAGCAAGAAATCAGGATTTGGTGCTGAGGGAATTATTTGAAGTCCTCTTGGCCGGCTACTGGGACTGGAACCTCATAGACAACACCGAATATCTAAGCCCTGCCTTTAAAAAAATGTTCGGCTATGAAGACCATGAGCTCGAAAACCACCCCGATACCTGGCAAGCTCTTATTCTCCCGGAAGATCTTATCAGAGTTAAAGCTGAATTCGAAAAACATGTTGATTCAAAGGGGAAGGTTCCGTTTTCGCTCGAAGTCCGCTACCGTCACAAGGACGGCTCCATTGTTTGGGTCATTTGCGCGGGAAGGGTGATTCAATGGCAGGATGATGGCACCCCAATTCGAATGATAGGGTCTCATATCGATATCACACCCATCAAGCAGATGGAAGATGAACTCACCGAAAACAGGCAGCTTCTCGAATCAATTCTCAACACGCAGCGGGAAATGATTTGCCGGTACCTCCCCGACACAACCCTTACCTTTGTTAATGATGCATATTGTGATGCTTTTGGAATGACAAAGGAAGAATTGTTAGGGAAAAAGTTTATTGATTTTATTCCGGATGAAGACAAACCCAAAGCCCTCCAACATATTGCTTCTATCACCCCCGGCACACCGGTTGTTACCCAATCCCACAAAACAAGGCTGCCCGACGGTACGCTTGTCGTTCAGGAATGGAATGACACCGGAATTTTTGATGAAAACGGTAAGGCTGTAAGCTATCAGTCTTCGGGTATAGATGTTACGCAGCGGTTTGAAGCTTTTGAACAACTCAAAGAAAGCGACGACAAGTTTCAGGACATCATGATCAACCTGCCGCTTGTCGTCTGGCTGCGGGATGATCGGAATGAAAAAATCCTTTTTGTCAACAAAGCTTATGAAGACATCTGGGGCCGCTCCGTGCAAAGCCTGTACGAAAAACCCGCTTCATTTACAGAAGCGATTCATCCAAATGATTTGCCCCGCTTCGAAAAAGCTTTCCGGTCTTTCGAAAAAGGCGGCATTTTTGCCTGCGATTTTCGCATTTTTCGACCCGACAAATCCATACGCTGGGTTAGTACCAAGCAATACCCGGTTTACAATGAGCAAAATGAGATTGTCCGCTATACTGGCATGGCTGTTGATATTACCCCCGTAAAGGAAAACGAGCTGCGCGTTCGCAAACAAAACGAAACCTTACGGCAAATTGCCTGGGAGCAGTCACACATCGTGCGGCAGCCGGTTGCAAAGGTCCTCGGCCTTGTAAAACTTCTCAAAAACGAAACAGACCTGCCCGATGAGCAACGCAATCTGTTTTTTGATTACCTGATTCAAAGCACAACGGAACTTGATGAGATGATCAAAAAAATCGTCCAAAAATCCAATGAAGTCGAGTTTAAGGTCAGTAAACAGGAAAAAACCCGTAAGGAGTAAATGCTGATTGCAAATGGTACTTGCATCCAACAAACTTTCCGGGCTTACGCCCTCAAAAGGCCGGCTTTACGGTCCTGCCCGATTCAAAAGCATGCAGCGCGTTTACAATGCCATCCGCAAAAGGCTCCGCCGAAGGTTCGTGATAGCGAATCCAGAGTTCCGGTTCTAACAACTCCAGCTCCATAATGGCCCAGTTTCCTTCCCCGTCGCGCACCATATCGGCACGCCCGTAAACCGGTACGGGGGTTACCGCCGCCATAGCACGCTCTGCGAGCTCAATTTGCGCCGGCGAAGGCGTATAGGCTTCCACCGTGCCCCCCCAGTCATCCTGCACGCGGAAATCCCCTTTTGCCGCGCGCTTGCGGACCGCGTGAGTGTATGCGCCGTTCAGCACCATCAGCGTATCCTCGCCACTTTCTACAATAGACTGCATGAAAGGCTGCAGCATGAAAGCCTGTTTTTGAAGCACCGGAGCTATTTTTTGCGACACCGCAGCGGCATTTTCCGGGCTGACCCGATACGTATGCCAGGCGCCGCCCGAAATACAGGGCTTAACCACCGCTTTAGACCAGCCGTTTTCCTGCATTAAGCTTACCAGCTTGTCAGCCTGACTCCCCGCTTCCATGAATACGGAAGGCACGATATTCACACCTTTTGCGTCCAAATCCGCGAGATAGTGTTTGTCCATGTTCCAGCGAATCATCTCCGCCGGATTAATCAGCAGCGTTTCGTGCTTCACCCGATCCAGCCAGTCAGAAAACTCAGCTGAACGTTCGTAGTAGTCCCAGGTCGTGCGGAAAACGGCGCATCGGAATTGTCGCCAGTCCACATCCTTCCTTGCCCAGTCAATGCGTACAGCGGAGAGTCCGCGTTTCTGCAACGCTGCCTGCAAAAGGGCATCATCCCGCAGCATATTTCCAAGATACCAGTCGTCGGGAGCAGCTTCAGCAGCCTCGTATCGGTGCTCAGTCAGCAGCGCTACGTCCGCTAAAAAAGCGCCGGGTTTCTGTTCAGTCAAGTTTTTTGGTTTGGTTTGGTTTGGTTTTATCGATGGATGGGTTCACGGCCTGAACGGGGTATCGGGCAGATTAAAGCCTTCAGGGACGCGGCAGTTTAAGGCGCTGTCCGCGGGTTATGGTTTCATCGAGCTCCACCTGATTCATGATGGCGAAGCTTTCCGCGGTGAAACCGGGCGGCAGCTGATCCGGCAGAAAACTACTGAACGGGCCAACGCGGTCCGCCGAAACGACCTGCAGACGGGCAGGCTGAATATTCAGAATAGATTCATCCGTAAGCGTTTGGAAGCCACTCACAATTTGTGAAAAAGCCGACTGAAAGCCTTCATAGCGCTCAGCAGGCGCATAGTTGAGAAAGCGGTACACCTGCCCGTTGTGCTCAAGTCCCTGTACCATAAGCCGAAGCGCTGTGCCATCCTGCGTAGTCGCGGTTGCTATGGCCCGGTAACCGCGAATATTACCCACGTTTTGCGTACCGGAAGATTCAACGGTGATTCCCTCCTGATTGGTAAAGCGGTCAACCGCCGCACGTGCATTGGAAGCATCCTGTTCAATCGTAAAGATACTGATGGCTTGCTGATCGTTATCGAACATCACCACCTGTGTCGGCATATTCTGCACCGACCAGCCGGATGGTACCGGATACTGAAAGGCAAGTTCCGGATGAAAGTACATGGCATCCCTGACAAAGCCGTTGCGTGGGTTTTCGCCAATCGTCATGCCGTCGATCATCTCCATAAAACGACGCTCATTTCGGCGGGTTTGTTCAAAACCCTGATCGCGCCATTGCTGCGAAAGCGTGTGCATGCTCTGTTCCCGCTGACCCGGATCGGGGTGAGAAGACATAAAGTTCGGAATGCCGCCCCCGTGCTGCGCGCTGAGCCGCTGCAGAGAGCGGAAAAAAGCGGCGCCCTCGGAAGCATCGAATCCGGCACGGGCAGCGTATTCCACCCCAAGTCGATCGCTTTCCCGTTCATGATCTCGGCTGTGACTCAGAAAAAGCAGTTGCGCCGCTGTGCCACCGAGATTCATAATACTTTCCGCATCTACGCCGAAAATTTCCTGCCCGGCAAACGCGCCGCCAACCAGAACAAGCTGACCAATTTGCTGTTGCAGCATCCGCTGAGAAGCATGCCGGGCCGCAACGTGCCCGATTTCATGACCGATCACAACCGAAAGCTGCGCTTCATTATTCATGTGCGAAAGCAGCCCTCTTGTGAAGTACACAAAGCCCCCGGGAAGCGCAAAGGCGTTCACCACATCACTATCAAGCAGGCGGAAGGTAAATTCCGTGTTGCGGAACTGCGCGGAAGCCTCCGGTCGGCGCAGGTGACTTTCTGCCAGAATGAGTTCGGAAAGCTCAACGATATAGGCTTCAAGCTCCTCGTTCTCATAAATCCCAAACTCAGCAACAATATCCTGATCGGCTTCGCGGCCAATCTGAATTTCCTGTTCCCAGGTGAAGGCGAAAGCACGGGTTGTACCCGAAACCGGATTTTGTTCCAGCGCCACACAGCCGGTCTGCCAAAGCAGAAAAACAAGTAAAACCACAGAGAAAAGTCCGCGCATGGAAAAGCCTGTGCGGTGAATTGGGTATGTTGGAGCGCGCATAAATGTAATCTGTTGAAATAGGATGAAATTGAATAGCATGGACCAGTCTTGAAATATTAGCCGACAGCCAAATCAGATGGTCGCAAAGTGCTAAAATACAAATTATCGGTACCCCTCTGAAAGTCCGTCGGCTGTTCACCCCATTTCTTTTCAGAAATGAAGGTCGAAGGAACCAAAGCAATCACCAGCACTTAATCGTTTTTTCTGTTTTTTTGAAAGCTTAGCTGATCTGTTTAGGGAAAAGTGCAGGAAAGACTTACCAGTTGACCTTCTCAATCAGGTCACTTTTGCCCGTTTTAGCACAGCATTCAGCAGTGCGGGACTCAGGCGCTTGAGCCAAACTGTTGCAATCTCCGGACCTCCAATAAATATCTCGGCTTTCCGCTTTTCAAGTTTCGGAATCAGTTTGCGGCTGAAGGTTTCGGCGCTCATCGCCTTGCTCTGACCATCTCCCATGCGCGCATAGGTTTTTCCGTCGGCAGTAAGGGAATTCAGGGTGATACTCGTCTTTACAAAACCGGGACACACCAGGCTTACATCAACATCGTGCTCATACATCTCCTGTCGCAGGCAGTCGTACCAGCCCTGCAGCGCGTGTTTTGAAGCGGCATAGGTCGAACGGTATTTTGTCCCGATTTTCCCCATCACGCTACTGATGACAATCACATAGCCGGATTTACGGGCGATGAAATGCGGCAAAATGGCCTGTGTGAGCGCAATGGTGCCAAAGAAGTTGACTTCCATAATACGGCGGATCACGGGCATCTCTGCCTCCGCTGCAAGTGCGCGCTGACTCATCCCCCCATTATTGAGCAGCACATCGACCTCCCCCCAACATGCGATGGCTTCACTTGCTTTCCCGGTCAGACTATCTGTCTCGGATAAATCAAGCGGGATAATCCTGATATTTTCTTCCGGGCCTTCGCAGTTACGCTTCACCCGCTCAAGTTCGTCCGTACGTCGCGCTGAAAGAATAATCCGCGCCCCCATCCGGCTGAAATCATACGCCATCGCTTCCCCAATGCCCGATGAAGCGCCTGTGATCCAGACAACCGAATCCCGCAATGACTTACGCTTACCCTTCTGTTTCCCATTTCCGCCCTGTTCCATAAAGTTTCCGCATATTAAGTAAGTGTGTAGGGTGTTTTTTTAAAGTATTGATGTTCCGCATTCAGGACAAGCGGATTCATCGCTCCGTTGCGCTCATGTGAATGGAAGCCATGTCATGCCATTCAGCGGCTCTCAAAAGATTGTGCAATGCCAATAAACACAACGCAGTGCACTTTACTGTACTGTACTGTACTGTGAGGCAGACCCAAAGCTTACGTTTCAGCGGGTTGTGTTTTCTGTGGATGTTTCCCCCCCCCCAAAAAAAAGCAAGTGACCCATCTTAGGTTTGGGGTTTCCTGATCTTACCCTAAAACATTGATGTTCACGGCGTTTTCCCCCAAAAAAAATCCCGCCGTGAGAAACCAATTCCCACGGCGGGTTTGAAGGCAGAGACCTGTTACGGGTCTAAGTGTGTTATAAGAGTTATTTCACCAGCATCATTTTGCGGGTTTGCACGAAGCTGCCCGCCTGCAGACGGTAGATATACACGCCGCTCGAAAGTCGGGTTGCGTCGAAGCTGACCGTGTGATGTCCGGCATTTTGGGTGCCGTTTACGAGTACCGCAACCCGCTGCCCGGTGAGGTTAAAGACTTCGAGACGAACCTCGGAGGCTTCCGGGAGGGCGTATTCGATGAGCGTTGTCGGGTTGAAAGGGTTGGGGTAGTTCTGTGCGAGATCGAAGCGGCCCGGCGTTTCATCCGGAATACTGGTCGGCAGCGATAGCGCGACCTGTATGTCCGTAATGTCAGGCATAAGCTGAAGGCTCGCTCCCGTTTCAAGCCACTGTGTGTCCGCAACTTCACTGCCGCGCATGAGAATCAGCTCTGCACCGGTGTCCGGCAGGTGCAGGCCGGCTGTGAAGCTGAGTTCAACAGGCTGATCCGCACTTTGAAGCGCGATCCATGCGGAAGCCTCATCAACAAGCCAGAAGTCGTCACTGAATCTGACATCAAATGCGCCTGAAGGCGGCACCGGCGGCAGGCTGAACTGCATCGGGTGCTGCCGCTGTGCTGCATCTGCCCCGAGTCGCAGCTCACGATGGATTCCTTCCGGGGTACTGAACTGCAGCGTCGCGTAAGCATCAAGCCCTTCCGGGTTTAGCGCGAGAGGCACTGAACTTGCGGAAGGTGCGCCAATACCTACACTGCCCGATTCACTGGTACGTACCCAGTATCCCATACCGGCATCAAGTGTTTCGGCCTGGAAGTAGGAACCGTCAAAGCCGAAAAGGGTACCGGCGATAATAATTCCGTTCGGGTCATCTATACCACAGGGGCCTTCACAACCGGCATGGCCGGAAATCAGGTTCCAGCTTTCCTGCAGTTCAATTTCAGCCATCGGCTGCGGCATGCCTGTAAACGGTACGGTTGATGCGTCTTCAAAGCGCAGCCAGTACCCTTCACCCATGTTCAGGGTCTCCCGCTGTGTGTAGCTGCCGTCGAAACCGAACAGGGTATTGGCAATAGAACCAGTAAAAATTTCCCCGTAGGCGTCGTGCGGCATGTCATAGGCCATACCCACGAGATTCCAACCTGCAAGGTAGGTTACTTCTGTTTCAGCGCTCAGACTGTGGGTAACCGTCAGGGACTGAAAACCTGTACCGGGCACTACAACGCTGTTTTCCTGTCGCATATCCACGCTGATTCCATTACCGCTGAGGTGGAAGATACCTTCTTCCGCCAGCGTTGAGGGGTCCCAGCTGAGGGTGACAGGCGCATTGCCCGCTGATGGACGTACCAGCACCGGCCATACCGTCTGTTCGGTCGTAGTAGGCTGAAAGAAGGTAAAATAGTCATCATCATCAAAGCTGATGCGGGCATCGAAGGTACCTGCCGGTCCCGGAGGCGGGGCGAACAAATCGTACTGAGGATCAAAGCCAGGGGTCGCATCTGCGGCAGTACCAAAGGTGAGGATTACCGAGTTATCAGCTGTATCTGAAACGGACACCGGAGTTACGAAATCAGGATCACCGGGTGCGGGATCGTCATCGCTGTCGCTTGTACCGAAAACCCTGAAGGCAAGATCCTGAACGGTGAAATCCGGGAAAGCAACAGACTGTGGCGTCCATGAGGTGTTGTCACCATAACCACCACCGGGATTTCGCCAATGGAATTCTCCGCCGTTAGAAGAAGAGTTACCCAACCAGAACCAGCGGCCGTCAGCGAAGTAATCCATGTGCGGGGCAACAGATACCCACCAGGTTCCTGCATCAAGCACGGCGGCTTCAGGCAATTCTATAAAGATGATGCCATCCGCTGAGGAAGTTACCTCCGCTTCGAAAAATCCAAACGAAGGCTCGTCGGCAGGACGACCAGACGCATCGGTGTAGAAGAAAACGTTGGCAAAAAGTGGCTGATTAATTAAATCAGCGTAAAAACCAAGCGCTTCAACTGCTGTAACAGCCCATACCTGACCATCGGGAACAAGGAAGTCATCTGCAGCTTCAACGGCCCATACCTCCGGCTCGTCAAGGTCATAGATACTCAAAGCACCATTTGTAATAGTATCCCCGGATTGATCCCAAAGCACAACTGCTTCTCCTTCCGGACTTACCGAAACCGAAACAGCTACGCTAAGCTCCGGGTTATTTGCTGCATTTGAGCTGAGCAATATGCTGCCCCCGTAACTGCCGGGTGCAAGCGAGGAAGCATCAAGACTGACTGTAACCGTAGCAGACTGACCTGCCGAAAGGCTCAACGCAGAAGGTGCTACCGAGAGGATATCACTCATTAAACCAACAGCACCTGAATACGCAGCTGTAAGCTGATGATCACGGGCACCTGAAATGGTATTCGTGTCCTGCGATAATGGTCCGGATGCTGCGATCAGATTGCCCGTTTTATCGAAAGCGCGCGCACTTCCAAAAGCCGAAGACAACTCAACTTCCAGTGTGCCGCTGCCGGTATTCGTCACGGTCATCGTTTGCGAACTGCTGTCCCCTGTTTGCACGGCAAAGTTGAGGTTACCGGGCTGAACAGCAATGGAGGGGTTATCGGTATCAGAGCCGGGAATTCCCAAAATTGTAAAGGTAAGTCCGGCAGGATTCCAGTCTAAACCAATAGTTGATAGTGGGGTCCAATCGAAAAGCCCTATGCCGAAATTATCATCAGGGTCAATAAGTACAGGTTCACCAAAGTTCTGCTCTCCCTGTGCCCAGTTCCAGCGAGCTGCGCCATCGAGGGATGGAAGGTTTTGTACTGGTGCTACTGACAGCCAATAGCGGCCCGGGTTAAGCACCCAGCCGAAAGAAGAAACATCTAAGGTTAGGGTGTAAAGATTGCCCTCCTGACTTACTGAAAGACGGGGATCATCTGCATCTACTTCAATGGCATGTACCCAACTGCCCGTGTCATAAGGTTCGCCAGCGGGCGATCCGTCCGCATCAGCAAAAATATAAACCTGATAGCCCAGTAAAATGCCATCCAAAAATGTCTGGTCATTCTGAAAGCCCAGCGTTGATATACTGGTTAACGCAGCAGTTTGGCTGATTTCAAAATCATCAGCACTATAGGTTGCAGTACCAAGGCCCTCGAATGTACCGGTTACAATTCCGCCTGTTTCAGCACGGTTTTGCTGCCACAGCACAACCTGTTCACCAACGGGGCTTACAGCTACAGAAACAGGTATGTTTAGGTTTGGGTTGTTAACGGCATTCGAGCTTAGGGAAACGCTGCCAGCGTAACTTCCCGGAGAGAGTGCTGAGGCATCGAGACTAACGGTAACGGTAGCAGACTGTCCGGCAGATAAGCTCAGTATATTTGGAGCAACCGACAACACCTCGCTCATCAGCACATCGGCTAATGTACTTTCTGCCGTTAACCCGTTATGCGTTTCGTTTGCTGTATTCCGCCCCTTATTGGCATCCTGCGCTGCTGCAATCAGGTTTCCTCTTTCATCGAAAGCCCTTGCACTGCCGAAAGTTGCTGAAAGGTCAACTTCCAGAGTACCCGTTCCGGTATTCGTCACCGTCATCGTTTGCGAACTGCTGTCGCCTGTTTGTACGGCAAAGTTGAGGCTGCCGGGTTCTACTGATATAGCAGGCAGCTCAACACCATCACCGTCGATTTCAATATCGACAGGTATGATTCCGAGCGGAGTAAGGGGTGAGTTTGTTGCGATTGCAATTTCAGCAGTATAATTACCTGCACTTAAGCCAGAGGTATTCGCTGTGACCGCAACTTCTCCAAATTCGCCGGCAGCCAAAGTTCCACTGTCAGGTTCGAAAACAAACAGCGCTTCACCGCTCTCCCCTACTACATTAAGTACGAGGTGTACATCGGAGAATCCAATGGAAGCGTAGGTAATCGGTTCGGGTATACCACATGCGTGCGAGGCAATATAGGAAGGAGCTGTCTCGCCCAGACTGTTGGCGCCGGGAAATAAATCCGAAGTATCTGAGTCTGAAATGAAAGCCTCGACGACAATCGTAGATCCGGCGGGCACTTCTGCTTCGACCGGGATTGTAACCACTGACAGGTCTTGATTGCTATTAATATTTGCGCTCCCTGTACCAATAAGCGTCATATTTGAGAAGGTAAAATCACCTTCAAGAAGGTAAACACGCACTTCAACAGGCAGAGCCGGGCCTACAACCGACTCAACTCCGAATTGAACAGCTGTTACGCTGAAATCATCGTTCACATCGAAATCTGTGAGGGTATAGGTACGCAGAAAACTGTTATCAGCTGTTGTACCACTACCACCGCAACGCACCCCGGTTGCATTTGCAATCTCCTGAGAAAGAGAGTGTGTAAGAATAACTTCGTTGTTCAGAACGCTTCGTGCCGGATACGTATCCGATTCGTCGAATGACGTGTTAACAGACGGAAAAGAACCTTCATCTGCTGTCGTCTGAAACACATGCTGCGAAGATGTATCCTGATTTGGGTAAGTCTGCCCAACAGGCACTACAGCTGTAGTATTCCTTACGGGGGTAAGCGTACGGTTTAAGCCCGTGAGACCGCCTGTTATGCTGAAATCTAAGGCCCCTCCGCCCTGATTGCCTATAGCAAAGTTAAATGCACCATTTTCACCCTGCATCAGTTCCAGTGAAATATTCCCGGGCTCGAAAACCAGCTCTCCGGGCTCACCGGCTACCGTTAGCTCTACTGGTACGGAAAACTGCTGATTAAACGGGTCGTTGGTTTGCACTCTCAGGGAACGGGTGTAGACACCGTCGGTCAACTCACTTGCATCAAGCGTAACGGATATGCTTTGGGAGCCATTTGGGGAAACGGTACCCGAGGTTGGGGATACATCCGTGATAAAACTTTCCCCTTCTTCTGCGCCTACAAGTTCTATAAGCCCGCTCCATGTACTTGCACCGCCGGGGGCCCATGCATGGCCTATTGAGACAAATACACCGGACATATCAAGAGGCGTCGGGATATTGATCGTCGTATTTACAGGTGTGCCCGGAGATCCGCTGCTACCAACCCCCCATGCAATTCGCGAGCCTGAAGGCCCGTAATTCGTTAGGCCACCTACCTGAAGCAGTACAGTTGACGGATCAATAACAGCGCCTGTTTCAAGCTCAACGGTTGTGAACAATACCCCAAAATCACTTGCCCATGTGCCACCTTGTTCTGCTTCAATAACAAAATCTGCGGCAACAGCTGTAAGTTCACCATTGAGATCACCGCTCACGGTAATGAATTCACCTCCGCTTAAGGTTAGGCCATCAAACTCTATCGGAAAGACGCCCTGATTGACTTCGGGATTACCATCTGTCCGTCGAAATATTTCGGTATCTGACCTTGTCTCTCCCGTCATAGTACCAGACAAGCGCTCAGCCGTTGCCTGACGGGCTTCATCAGAGTTTTCAAATGCCGACTGAACGTGCGTAATTGCTTGTTGCCGCGTCGCTTCAAAACGCGTGTCAGTTCCATCAAGGATTCGACCCATCACAAAATCAGGGAATACATAGGTGAGATCAGCCTCTCCTTCGTTAGCAATAGTAAGCTGCACGGTTGTGCTTTCGCCCGGCTCAAGAAACTCCTGAAAACTTTGCGGATTTAATACAGCGACCGGTAAATCCCCCAGCAGCCCGAGGCTGTTAAAGGCATTGATTCGACCACCTGCAATTGTGATATTCTGGAAAGCCGGAACAGGATCTACACCATCCATAATAAGTGTGCGTAATTCAGAAGGGCTGGCATCCGGGTTTTCAGCTTTAAGCAAAGCTGCAAGCCCTGCCGCATGCGGACTTGCCATAGACGTACCTGAAAGAATCGCATATCCTTCCTGATTAATATAGGTACTCAAAATAGCCGAACCCGGTGCGGCAACGTGAACGGTATTGGCACCAAAGTTTGAAAAACTGCTACGCAAATCATTGCGGTCAGAACTGGCAACTGCCATAACATTCGGCAAATCATAACCTGCAGGATAAAAATTCTGATTATCATTATTGCTGCCGTTGTTACCTGCCGCAGCTATAACAAAATGACCGGCCTGACCAGCTGCCTCAATTGCATTGAACGCGGCCTGTGAAAAGCCCGGACCGCCCCAACTGTGATTGGATATTTGTGCCCCGTTTTCAATAGCATATTGGAGCCCCTGAACAATAGCCGCACCATTACAGGTTGGGCTGCCGTTTAAACCGCAAATTTTGATGTTCATGAGCGTTACATCCCAATTCACACCGGTTATTCCCTCATTGTTATTCCCTACAGCGCCTATTGTACCGGCAACGTGAGTGCCGTGCCCGTTCAGATCTTCCGGAGTGTCTCCCAAAAAGCTGGCACCGGGGTTACCGTTTTCATCAAACCAGAGATTATCCACAAGATCAGGATGGGTACTACGGATTCCCGAATCAAACACAGCCACAATCACTTCCGGCGATCCCTTAGTAACTGCCCATGCCTCTAATGCCGAAATATCAGCACCAGGTGTACCACCATTCTGTCCCGTATTATTCAAGCCCCATAGCGAAGTGAAAAAGGGATCATTTGGAACCGTACTCTGAAGGCTTTCAAGAGGATTTTCATCTTCAATAACAAAATCAGGTATGCGGTATACAAAGTTGGGTTCAGCATATACCACATCTGATCTGCCGTTAAGCATATCAAGTGCCTGCTGAACCGTTCCGTTTTCGAAACGCCATAACTGTGCATTAATCAGCTCAAGCTCCGTAATCTGTGTAACCCCAAGCTGTTGATGCAGTAGTTCCGCTTCCGCTGCGAGCAGGCCCGAAGTAAACTCAACAACAAGCTCATTACGAAAGTATTCAATTTCACCGATACCGGTGATGTAAGCTGTTTCAACAGAGGCATACTGTTCGGACGAATAGCCGGCAGATTGGCCTATCAGGTTCATTTGATTTGAAGCCGGAAAAAAGAGCAACATCACAAATGACAAACATAAAAGCCTGGTAAAAGTAGTCGATAGTGTTTTCATGATTCTGAAATTTGGGTTGGTGTAAGAAGGTTTTTGTATTTACTGTCCGCCTCTTAATTGTTTGGGGGTTAATATGTATTTCAGGAAAAGTAAATCAGCGGAAGCGACCTTAAACAGGGTCTGCAAGACCGCTGATTTTTCAGAATGTTCACGCTCAATTATGCGTCTGAGCTATTTAACAAGCGTCATTTTGCGCGTTTGCACAAAGCTGCCAGCCTGCAGACGGTACAAATACACACCGCTCGACAGGCGGGCTGCATCGAAACTTACCGTGTAATAACCGGCATTTTGAATCCCTTCCACAAGCAGCGCAACCCGCTGACCGGTCAGATTGAAGACCTCAAGACGGACTTCCGCAGCCTCAGGCAGGGCGTACGCGATTTGTGTGACCGGATTAAAAGGGTTGGGATAGTTCTGAGATAAATCAAAGAAGAGCGGCACTTCATCTGGTGACAAGGCTGTACCCGGCGTGACTTCAAGCGCCACACTGATGGTGACTTCCGGCTCGCTTGCTGCGTTGGAAGTAATCAGCACCTGACCGTCATATAATCCTGGTGTCAGATCCTCAGTTGAGATCAGTACTTCGAATGTGAGTGTTTCCCCGGCTGACAAGCTGAATGTCGTTTCAGACAGGCTGATCCACCCTATAGCATCAGCTATGCTTATTTCACCGGCAAGGGTTAATTCCCCCGTATTCGTAATGGTAACTTCGGCTTCGCCGGTGTCTCCTTCTTCAATTTCAAAAGAAAGTTCAGCCGGACTAACCTCAATAGCCGCTGCAGCACGCTCTAATGTAAAATCGTAAGGCCCGTTGGCGGCAGCATTGGTTTGATCGCCCCGCTGCGCAAAAACCGTCCATTGCAGCGCTACACTTTCACCCTGCTCAATACTCAGACCTTCAAGAATGGCATCGAGGCCGCCGCTTGTAAAAACGAGACTTGTTTCTTCTGTTATCTCACTCAGCAGCGGATCATCGAAACTACCGCCCGCGGCAATCAGCAGCCAGGTATAGGTTTCCGCATTTTCAGAAGCTTCCCAGCTAATTTCTACCGCATCATCACTTTCCGGGATCGTCACCAGCGCAGTGCCGTCGGGGGGAGTGAGCAAATCAAAATCACCCAGTGGCAAAGCCATCACGCTAAGCGCAACCCAAACAGTAAGGTCCGTGTCGCTGCCTGTAAAACTCACGATACCCGTATAGGCTCCCGGCTCAAGGTTGCCTGCAGCAGCATCAGCAGTTATGCTCACGGAGGCCTCACCTCCAGCAGGTACCGTTACCTGTATTTCCGATGCTGAAAGCCAGCTTCCCGCATCTTCAGCTTCCGCGCTAACGGAAAGCGTAGCATCAAGCTGACCCGTGTTGCTCAGTGTCAGCAGTTGGGTATCGGATGAAAACTCACTTACTTCAAAACTCAGCGAAGCCGGATCAACCGAAACATCCGCTATGCCGCGAATCAGCGTAAGATCAAAAGGCCCGTTAGCGGCTTCAGTCACTTCATCACCGTTCTGCGCAAAAACCGTCCATTGCAGCGCGGCACTTTCACCCGGCTCAATACTGAGGGCTTCAAGAATGGCATCCAGAGCACCGCTTGTAAAAATGAGACCGTTTTCTTCCGTTGTCTCACTCAGCAGCGGCTCGTCGAAATTGCCGTCCGCGGCAATCAACAGCCAGGTATAGGTTTCCGCATTTTCAGATGTTTCCCAGTTTATTTCTACGATATCATCACTCTCCGGAATCGTCACCAGCTCTGTGCCATCAGCCGGAGTGAGCAGGTTAAAAGGCCCCGGTGCCGGCTCCTCTTCAACAATACGGTAAGTCACTGTAAAAAAGGAAAATCCGGTACCTTCAAAGACAAATTCGGACTGCTCTCTCAAATCTATGATCTCACCACCCGAAAGGGTAAGCAGCACCTGTCCTTCTTCCGGAAAGTCCGCTGTGTTCCAGCTGAGTGTGACCGGGCTGTTGCCGGATGACGGACGTACCTGCATCGGCCAAACCGTCTCTTCATCTGTTGTTGGCTGAAAGAACGTAAAGTAGTCCTCATCTTCAAAACTGATGCGACCGTCAAAGGTGCCCGCCGGCCCCGGTGGGGGAGCATACAGGTCATATTGCGGATCGTATCCGGTGGTGGCATCAAAAGCTGTACCAATTGTGAGGTTTACGCCATTGCCCGCTGCATCAGCGGTCACAAAGGGAATCTCAAAATCAACGGATTGTAAACTACCGTTTTGCTGCGCTATTAATTGGGCTGGCAAGCATAATAAAAGTATACACATAGCCCCCCGTATCATACCTGATTTCGTCATATATAACACCACGTGTTTTAATGATGGTTGTAATGCGCCTGAGTTAAACGCCTGCTCAATAATGAGGTCAGGACGTAAATTATGGGCATGATTCGCTACTGAAATCAACATGTTTATCCCATTAAGTGTTAAAATATATATACCAACCCTAATAATCAAATACTGTTATTCAAATATTTCGTAATGCTTTATACCGGTTTACTGCGACCCGTTTATGTTGCATCCGTTTCAGAATTATTAATTGCAGACAGAAATCATCTGATTGCGGCCAGGGAAAATTGAAGAGTTCGATGAAACCGGGACTTCTGCATGTAAAAGTATGATTAGATACCCGCTATACTTAAATTCAACCTAAACTGAGGCCTCCCATCAATACCGCTTTATGTACAAAATTTACCTTCTCTGTCTTGCACTTACTCTTCTGACCCTTTCAGTGCTTAACCAACAGCTATCCGCTCAGCATCCCTCCTTTGAGCAAAACATTGGCTTTTCGATATTTAATGAGCGGAATCATCCACAGCTTGAGTGGATGAGTGCAGAAACCGAGCATTTTATCATCAGCTATCCGAAACATCTTGCCGGCATTGAGCAAGAAGCCGCTGCAATTGCGGAAGCAACCTACACCGCCCTCTCGGCCAACCTGAATGTGACTTTCGATTTTAAAATCCGGATTTTTCTGAGCGATGAAGACGAAATCGTAAACGGTTTTGCCGTGCCTTTCTGGAATTCCTACACCAATATTTGGGTAAACCTCAATGATGTAGCACAAGCATGGAGCGGTCCTGAGAAATGGCTGCGGACCGTACTTGCACACGAGCTCGCACACATTTTCCATTTTGAAGCCGTCAAATCCAACCTCCCGCTTTTCGGCGCGGTAGCTACCGGCGTTTCTTTGCCGGAACCCTGGACCGAAGGCATCGCGCAGTATTACACCGAACCCTGGCACGTGCTCCGGGGGGATCAATTGCTCCGTACCGCCATCTACGACGGCCGTCCCGATTTCCGCCGGAATGAGTCTATACGTGACCGCGGCCTGATGTACGCGAGCGGCAACGCACAGCTGCGGTATTTTGCGTCAGCCTACGGCGACAGCCTCATCCCGAAAATACTTGCACACCGGGATACGACTTTCTTTGGGCTCGCCCGCACACACAATTTCAACAATGCTTTCCGCGAAGTTACCGGGCAATCATTCCGCGACTTTGAAGACGAATGGCGCCGGCACATGAGCATTTACTACCACACGCTCGCGGGACAAATGGAACGCAGTGATTCTCTGGGCGTACGCCCCGACACCCTTGCCGGCTTGCTCATCAGCGATGTTCAGTACAGCCCGGATGGCCGCAAGTTCACCTCCATCGTGCTCAACTCACGCAGTCGCCCGGTAACGGAGCTTTCCCTGCACGATCATGCGCGGCGGCAGAACCGGCGGGTTATTGATCGCGGCAGCATCAGCGGACCGGTAAGCTGGAGTCCGGACTCGCGCTACATCGCCTACAGTGCAAACGTCCGCGGTCGCTACGGCGCCCTTATCAACGACCTGTACCGCATCGACACGCAGACCGGCAGACGCGAACGCCTCACGCACACGCGCCGCGCTTCGGCCCCGCAATTCGGGCAGGACAGCAACACCCTGTTTTTCGTGGGCAATGACAACGGCACAGGCAACATTTACCGCCTGAACACCGAAACCGGTCAGGAAACCAAACTCACCGAATACAGCGGTGACGTGCAAATTGGCCGCACGGCCATGAACCCCGATGGCACGCACCTCGCCTACGCACTTTTCGATAGCGACGGCAGCCGGCAAATTATCGTGCTCGACCTCGAAAGCCGCACTGAAATGCGCTTCACAACGCCCTTCATCGACGACCGCAACCCGCTGTGGAGTCCCGACGGCCGCTGGCTCGCCTACACAAGCATGCGCGACCGGGTGCCCAACCTCTTTGTCCGAAAAGCATTCGAAACCGACAGCGTAGAAGAGCGCGTCACAGCCCTGTTTACCGGGGGCACCGCACTACAGTGGCTCCCGGCCGATTCCCTGCACGCAGACGGTCGGTTCAGCATGATTGCGACCGACAGCAAAAGCAACAACAAAGTCTATCGCATTGACGCCTCCCGCCGCGCCGAAGAACCCGATCCGCAGGTAAATCCGACCTACACCGGCTGGCTCACGCACCAACCGCCACACGTGATACCGCGCGAAATTGCCCCGGATGAAAGCCTGATCACCGATCGCTATGCCTACAACTCATGGCGCAATATTTCCCATGTAAGCACCATCCCCTTCCCCTTTTTCGCTGATGACCAAAACTACGGGGCAGGTTTTGTCAGCCTGTGGAGCGAGCCGCTTTCCAGACACATGATTACCGCGGTTGGCGCCCTCTCCATCCCCAACTTCACCGATAACAGCCTGTTTTTCCTGAGCTACACCAACAATCAGTTCCGCCCAAGCCTGAGCTTAAATGCCTACCACAACAGTTTCACAGGCCGTTTTTATGAGCGGGATTTTCTGATCACAACCAACTCAGGAAGCTTTTTGCTTGCAAGCCTGCCCCGCGACTGGTTTGATACGCCTTTCATCCGCACAACGCTCTTTGGCCGTTTGCGCTACGAGTACACCAATGCCGACCGCAACTGGGAAGGCCCCGCTGTGCGTCGCCTGCCGGAGCCCGAAAGCGGCTGGCAAAGCGATGTACGCCTCGGAGTCCGCATTCACAAAGCCGTGCCCTATGCATGGAATGTGGTACACCCGCTGGAAGGCTACGGTCTCGAAGCCCGCGTAACCATCGCAACCGACGCCCTTGGCGGGGAAACCAACTACATGCGGCCCGATGTCAAGGCATTCATGATTTTACCAGGCCTTGGCGACGCGCGCTTCTACCTGTACGGACGCGCCATTCTGCAAAACGGGGAAAGCTTCGGGCAAGACTACATCGGCTTCAGCCGCTACGACGACATACAATTTGGCGACACCCTGCCCGGTCTCGACGTTTTATACACCGATACCGAGCGGGTCCGCGGCTACAGCTCATGGGGCGACGGCTACGTAACCGGCAACCGCATGCTGTTTGGCACCATTGAATACCGGATTCCGTTTTTGCCAAGCCTGCAAACGCAGGTCTTAGGACTGGTGAGCCTCGGCCGGACAACCATAGCTGCCTTCATGGATGGCGGCGCCGTGTGGAACGACGACTTGCTCCCCGGTGATGGCGTAACGCGACGCTTGGGTACCGGCTTCGAACTGAAAAACGAACTCAACATCGGCGGACTCCGCATTGCCCACAACCTCGGCTACGCACAGCCCTTCAACGACTTTGGCACCGGGCGCAATGAAGAAATCTACTACCGCATAAAAGCCGTGATCCCCTTCTGATAAAAAAGCTGTCGCAGCGGGCGGGAAGTCCAACGATGCCCTCCCGCTAACAGCACCAAAAGACGCATTTCAGATCAGAACACATCGCCCTGATCATAAGGTCGGGGCACATGTTTAGCTTTCTTTTTTTTGGGGGAAACTCCGTGAACATCACGGTCTTTCGTGATAGTTTGGAAAATCCCAAATCAAAGATGGGTCCCTTGCTTTTTGGGTTCCGGTGTGGCAATAAGCTTCCCTCATCAATAAAACTGCATGGATGAAAGAACGGCCTTATCCGCACCGGGTCTGACCGCCATCACAGCAACCGACTCAAAAAACCTCACCCTGAAGCTAACAGTACTACGACCTACCCCTGCATAACTTCTTCCGGATCCGTCCCGTTGTCAGCATCCGTTTCATGAACAGCGAGTGCTGTATCTACGGCTTCGAGCAAACTGATTCGCGCATTCTTTTTATCCTCGGCTGAAATAAGGTGCCAGGGCGCATAATCGGTATCGGTGTAGGCCAGCATATCATTGACCGCATCGGCATACTCATCCCACTTTTTGCGGTTGCGCCAGTCCTCATCCGTAAGCTTGTACTGTTTGTAGTCGGTTTTTTCGCGCTGTTTAAAGCGCTTCATCTGTTCATCTTTACTGATTTGCAGCCAGAATTTTAAAACCGTAATACCGGATTCGGTGAGCTGTTTTTCAAAGTGATTAATTTCCGCATAGGCCCGCTTCCATTCTTCCTCTTCCGCAAAGCCCTCGACCCGCTCAACCAGCACCCTGCCGTACCAGGAGCGGTCATAAATCGTGAGAAATCCCGCGCGCGGAATTTGCATCCAAAAGCGCCAGAGATAGTGATGGGCTTTTTCTTCCTGCGTAGGGGCCGCAATCTGAATTACCTGATACAAACGGGCGTCAAGACAATGAATCAGCCGGCGGATACTGCCGCCCTTCCCTGCAGCATCAGAACCCTCAAGCACAACAACGACCGATTTTTTCCTGTGATGGGCCTGCCAGGCTTTCACATAAATACTCTCCCAAAAGTATGACATCTTTTTCTTGTACAGCTTGCGCTTATACTCAAGCCCGAGATCAATCCGGTCAAGCGGCTTGGAAGTGACTTCCGGCAGCGGCCTGCCATTAACCGCTGATGTATCCGGGCCCCCGCGTTTCAGGTATTCAGAGAAAACCCCGGTGAGCAGGTGCATGACCGAAATATCGCAGGTTCGGGCATCCGTAGCGTCAATTTTGTACCAGGGGGCATGCGGCTGATGGGTCGTTTCCGTGAGCTCCGTAACCAGCTTCATCTTCTTGTCATAAGAGTAGCCCCCCTGCCAGTCATCCATCGTAACCTGCCAGGTTGATTCGGGCCGGTTATTGGTGTCCTCTTCTTTGTTTTGTCTTTTCTGATCGTAATCAAGGTGCAGCCAGATCTTAACAATCAAAGCGCCGTCAACGGCAAGCAGCTGTTCCATCTCTTTGATTCCCGTAATGCGCTTGCGGAAACAGCTCAGGTCACATTTGCCGTGCAGCCGGTCTAAGAAGGGCTGTGTGTACCAGCCACCCAGAAAAAGCCCGGTGCTGCCGGAAGCCGGAAACTGACGCCAGTACTTCCAGAAGTAGGGCCGGTCGGCTTCTTCGTCTGAGTCGGGCCGGTGTACATGCGTCTGAATGAAACGCGTATCCATCCACTCATTGAGCAGGTTCATCACCCGCGTATATCCCGATGTCTGCGTACCGGAAACCAGGATAATGACCGGAACCCCTGCATCCCTGAGCCTGAACTGATTTAGCAGAAGCGCCCCGCGGTCCCGCTCAATTATTTTGTTGTAGTCTTTGTTTTTTTTGATTTTTTCGGCTGTTGCGTAAGGGATCATTAGCTAATTGGTACGCTTAAATATTATTATTCACAATGAGATCAAGTTATCGGCTCAGAGAACCATAAGCAAGAAAAAAGGCAGCCTGCATGTGCAGGGCTGCCTTTTTTTTGGAGTTCTTCAAAAATGCATCTTACCGGAAACTGTACTCCCTCGGGGGTTCCATGCCGTGCAGATGACGCACAAAGAAATCCCAGGTGCGGCGCAGTTTGTAGCTTTCATTGGCGTAGCCGTGACCGCGGTTGGGCAGTACAATAAGATCGAAATCTTTATTTGCGTCAATCAGCGCGTCGATCAGCTGCAGCGTTGTATTCGGGTGCACATTGGTATCCATGGTGCCGTACGAAATGAGAAGGTGCCCCTGAAGCCCTTCAACCTGATATTGCAGCGCCTGATTGGTAAAGCTGTCGGTGCCGTCTTCGAACCGCTCGAACGGTCCCTGAAACTTTTCACCCCAGTAAAAGGTGTAGCCCCGGTTATCCATGTTACCGGCACCCGCTACCCCGGCTTTGAAGAAGTCGCCGTGATTGAACATGGCCGCTGCCGTTGCAAAGCCGCCGCCTGAATGACCATACATGCCCGCGCGCTCGATATCAATGAAGGAATGCCTCTCGGCGAGTTCCCGCATGGCAGAGATCTGATCGGGCAATCCGTTATCGCTCATGTCCCCGTAGTAAGCCGCATGAAAACTGCGGGACCTGAAGGGCGTGCCGAGCGCGTCGATCTGTACGACGATGAACCCGAGCTCTGCCAGCGCTTGTGCCTGTCCCCTGCGGCTGTGCGCGAAGCCACGCGTGCCCACACTTCCGATTTGCGGTCCCGGATAAATGGAGTTGATGATAGGATAGCTTTTATCCGGATCAAAGTTCATAGGCTTGAACATCAGGCCGAAGATCTCGGTCTCACCGTCTCGTGCCATCGCGCTGAAAGGTTCCGGAAACTGCCATCCGGCCTCAAACAAACGGCTCAGATCGGCTTCCTCCAGCGTAAGGATGACTTCTCCGAAACGATCGCGCAGCACCGTCACGGGCGCGCTGTTTACGGTTGAGAAGGTATCAACCAGGAAACCGCCTTCCGGCGACAGGCTCACGCTATGGTGACCGGTGTCCGGCGTGTGCAGGCTCAGCCCCGTGCCATCCTGCAGCACGGAGTACACATACTCTTCGTAGGGATCCTTGTCGGGATCAATGCCGAGTGCGGTAAACCATATTCTGCCGCTTGTGTCTTCAATCCGAAGAATATTGGACACATTCCACGGGCCTTCTGTTATGGAATGGATACGCTCGCCTGTTTCCAGATCATGCAGGTACAAATGCCCCCAGTCGCTTTCGCGGCTGAACCAGATGAACTCCCCCTGATCGTACAGCACGCGCCAGTTGGGTACGCCCCGGCTGTTGAGATTGGTTTCGATAAAAATTTCATCCCGCTCATGGAACACTTCCCGGACTTCCCCTGTGCGCAGGTCCGCAATTTTTAGCGTCACTTCCTTGTAATCGCGGGACGTTGCCACAAAGGCAAGTTTGCGGTTGCCGTCGATAAACTGATTGTCGGCCCAGTCGTTGCCGCGGGTAAGGCCGCAACAGTTGGAAGTCCGCTGATGATACGGCCCGCCCTGAATCCGGACCATATTCTGCGTTTCAACATCAATGACTACACGATGGTGCATGGGCACCTCATCATCCGGATCGGACGGGATGGCATACGGCCAGGAGACCAGCTCGGGTCTGCCCTGTGCGGTGCGCAGAATGTGCATTTCCGGCACATTGCGCTCATCAAGCTGATAGGTAGAAATCATGTAGCCTTCCCGCGACCATTTGAGAATGGGGCGGTCTGAGCGAAACCAGCCCTGAGAATCGGTCGCGTAGCCGAAGCGATGCTCGCCGTCGGTTGTGAGCTGCAGGTCGTCGCCGGTGTGCATGTCGCGCACCCAAAGATTGTACGCACGGATAAAGGCGGCATAGCGCCCGTCGGGAGAGAACACGGCGCTGCGGGGCGTTTCAATCGAATCGGACTTCAGCGGCTGTACTTCGTAGGTGCCAAGGTCCAGGTTCCACATGCTGCCGTCGTGGCGAAATTCCATGAACCGGGCGTCATCACTCACGGTAATTTGCGAAACAACCAGGTTTTCGGCTGAAACGGTTTTTTCTTCATCAAGCACATCGAGGGCGGCAGCAAGTCGCTCCTGATCAAAAAGCGGATTAACAGCTCTTGTGTCCGTGTTTACAAGATGATAGGCAGTGCCATCGGGCGTATTGACGCTGTACCAGAAAAGGGTTTCACTCAGCCAGGTCGGGTTTACGCGGTCACGGAAAACCAGGCCGGCAACATTCCGGCTTAGCATGGCGTCTGCATTCGCGTACAGATTTTCATCAAATGCAGGCAGACCGTAGATCCGCTCGGTCTCAGGGGTTTCAACAACTACGGTTGGCGTTGAACAAGCCGCCGCAATCATCATAAGGGCACCCAGCGCTGCGGCCTTCACAACAGATGGACAGTAAGGCTGTTTCATAGATGGATAGGTTAGGATATAGGATGAGTAAAAAAGAAAAGGCGCCCGCAGCTCATCAAAGATTCAGCGCGGACGCCTTTTTTGGAATTAATTATCGAACCAGCGTGCGACCCAGTCGTGCACTTCCTGATACCAGAAGATGGAGTTGTTAGGGCGCAGAATCCAGTGATTTTCGTTCGGGAAATACACCAAACGCGCGTCCAGTCCCATGCCCTTGTACACGCCGTACACTTCCAGTCCCTGCGTTACCGGTACGCGGTAATCCAGCTCGCCATGAATGATGAGCATAGGTGAGCTGAAGTTGGCTGCGTGCAGGGCAGGATTCCAGCGCTGCATGCTTTCCAGGCCATCCCAGGGTGAACCGCTGTAGGCAGCGATACGGTGTTCCGTGATGTCGGAAGCAAACTGCCCCATAATGTTGTACACCCCTGCATGATTGATGAGCGCAGCAAAGCGGTCGGTATGTCCGGCAATCCAGCTTACCATGTAGCCGCCGTAACTGCCGCCGGCAGCCGCCATGCGGTCTTCGTCAATGTAGCCGCGTTCCAGCATGAAATCCGTAGCCTTCATTATATCGCGGAAAGGCTTATCGGAGTGCGCCCCGTGAATGGATTCCGCGAACGCCTGCCCGAAGCTTGTTGAACCGTGGAAGTTGGGCAGCACGGTCACATAACCCGGTGCAGAAAAAAGGTGCGCATTCCAGCGGTAGTGGAACTCATCCCCAAAAATGCCGTGTGGTCCGCCATGAATCATCATCATAAGCGGATATTGCTGAGATGGATCAAAATCCGGCGGATACACAATGTACATCTGCACGTCGGCGCCGTCAGCCCCGGCATAGGTTACGTTTTCAACACGTCCCAAATTCAGTTCCGAGAGACGCTCACTGTTGAAGGATGTGAGCTGCGTCAGGTCCCGGCCGTTGGTGCGAATGCTGTAGATTTCAGCCGGATTGGAAAGGTTGTTGTGCGCAAAAAACAAGCGGTTTCCCGCAAGTACCGGTGCGCCGTTTGTGCCGGCATGCAAAATTTGTGTCACGCTTCCGCCATTTGAAGGAATCGAAAACAGACTCGTCTTGCCAAGGTGTTGCGCATGAAAAAAGATGGTCCGCCCGTTTGCGCTCCACTGCCAGTTGGAGAAGCTCTTGTCAATATCTTCCGTCAGAACTTCGCGCTCACCGGACGTCATATCGTAGCGCACAAGGCGTACATTATCCGCATAAAAGTCATTGCGGGTTTGCTTGCCGTACATGATGAAGCGTCCGTCGGGGCTGAAGACCGGATTAAGGTCGTTGTAAGGGTTGTGCTCCGTAATATTTACCCGCTCCCCGCTGCCGTCAGTATTAATAAGGATGATATCGTAATTCAGGTAGTTGTATGGCGGCGGTTCGTTGTTCGCGGAAACGGCAATGGTACTCCCATCGGGAGAAATATCGTAAGACGGTGCCCCCATCATTGCAAAAAAGCGGCGGGACTCCGGCATGAGATCAGTCACCTCTCCGTCAAGGGTTGTAGCAAAAAGCCGCGGATAATGCCCGTCCGTCAGCCAGCGATCCCAAAACCGGTAGGTGCGGTTTTCGGTTACTTTAGCCGTTACAAGCGAATTTCGCTGTTCATCAGCAAGCTCACGCTGACGGTCCCAGTCCCCGTTATAATCGGGGTGCACGGTTGCGGAAAACGCAATTCTCTGACCATCGGGAAACCACTTCGGGGCAGACACCCCAACCGGAAGGTCTGTGATTTGCTTTGCTTCGCCTCCGCTCAGCGGCATAACAAACAGCTGTGCGGGCCCGCCGGCACGGCGCGACGTGAAGGCCAGGTAACGGCTGTCCGGACTGAACGCAGGGGCCCCATCGGTACCATGCTGCGTGAATTCACGCAAATTGGAGCCATCCGCATGCATAAGGTAGATGGTCGTATGGCTCTGATCGGTTGAAATATCAAAGCTGGTTTTGGTGAATGCGATAAACCGGCCGTCAGGTGAAGCGGTTGGGTTGCCAACGCGCTCCATACTCCAGACGTCTTCAGCGGTTATGGCCCGCTGTTGTGCTTCCGCCTGAAAGCTTTGAGCCAGCAAAAAACACATCATCAGAAATAAATACGGAACAGTACGAGTCATACTTTTTTTGTTTTTAGGATGGGTAGCGTGTTATCGTTAAGAGAAAAATCGTGTACTTCAAAAATCAGCTAAACCACAGGCGGGCGTCAACCAGCTTTTTCATGCCGTAAAAGACAAGGTTGGCATTCACAACGGCCCGCCGCTCAATACGTTTGGCGAGCCAGTCGCCGTCGCCACCGGTTACATAAAGGGCCGCAAGATAGTCGTAACGGCGCACCAATCCATCAACGGCAGAAATAAATGCACCGGAGAGTCCCCAGCGCACGGAATCTTCGGTATTTTTACCGGGCCATTTCATGGGGATATCGCGAACCACTTTCGGCAGACCGGGCGCATGTTGCTGCAGGGCTTTTTCCCACAGCGCCATACCCGGCATGATTACGCCGCCGCGATATACGCCGCGGTCATCCATATAATCGATGGTGCATGCCGTACCGGCGTCAATTACAATGACCGGCTGTTCAGCCAGCGTCCGCGCCCCAAGGCAGGCCATGTAGCGATCCATCCCAAGCGTTTCTTTTGATTCATAATCGATTGATTTGGCAGGGATATCTTCAATCGTAAACCATTGCAGCACTTTAGATTCCCCCATCGCTTCCTTGATTGCCTCCGTTGCTTCGGCAACGACCGAAATGCCAACCGTTTCCTTACCTTGCTGCCTGATCCAGTTTCCGGCTTCCGCAGCGTGCTCGGTGGGCGCATTATACAGTTCCTGCCAGCTGTTACCGGACCATGTTTTGATTTTTATGCGCGTGTTGCCAATATCAAGAAAATTCATGTGCTTAGTCTAAAAATCGGGTTGAAGGGTATTTGATAAAGCGCCCAATGAACGGATCTAACAAAGGTAGGAATATAAGGAAGCCGCGGTTTTACAGCGTTCAGATTAAAGCGGAATATGTAAAATCAGTTTAAGCCGGATTTCTCAGGGTCATATAAAAAAACCAGTGCAGGACGCAAATTCCGGCTGAAAAATACGGCTTAGACCGCTGTTTCAAATGAAGCTATCCAAAACGAAGAAACAGAATCAAAACCTGCGCCGGTTAACGGGTGCGATGGCTTTGTCAATAAGCGGATAGCACGGCAGATGGTGCGGTTAAACGTTTGAACGCCATACTGATGTTAGTCTGTCGTAATTACCAATCACCCTAAAATATTATCTTTCATGAATATTACCGACAAAAACGTCATCATCACGGGAGCAAGTAGCGGCATTGGGGCGGCATTTGCTAAAGCCATTATCGAAAAAGGGGGCGTGGTGTACGGCATTGCACGGCGTCAGGAGCGGCTGCAGGAGCTGCAGCGGGATCTGGGCGATCGCTTTCATCCGGTCGTGCTCGATATCACCGATGAACCTGCCGTAAGCACCTGGGTCGAAGCGACCTTCAGCGCCGGAAACTATCCCGACGCCCTCATCAACAACGCAGGACTCGGCAAATTTGGCAATGTCGAAGACCTGAGTCTTGACGACTGGCACACCATGATGAATGTGAACCTTAACGGCGTGTTTTACCTCACCCGGAAAATCGTGCCGATGATGAAACAAAATCCGGCGCACTGCCACATCATTAATATAGCTTCTGTCGCGGGTCTGATGGGCAACCCAACCATATCAGGCTACAACGTCACCAAATTCGGGCTGCGCGGTTTCTCCGACGCCCTGTTCAAGGAGCTCCGCTACGACGCCATCAAGGTCACCTGCGTATTCCCGGGATCCATCGCGACCGAGTTTTTTGACCTCGCAGGCTCCTCCACACATCCCAACATGATGCAGGCGCAGGATGTCGCCAGTACCATCGTGCACATTCTCGAAACCCCGGATAATTTCCTGATTGACGAAATTACGCTGCGCCCCCTCAACCCCAAGCGGCCGGAATAAGCGGATAGCTGATTTTATCCCCTTTTTAATCCAAAAAAGCCTGCCCGAATTAACTTTCAGGCAGGCTTTTTTTATAGGGATGTTAGGTTTCGGGTGATGGGTTCCCGCCCCTTCCGAAAAACTTAATTTGCGCTCAGCTCCGGACCCGGTTTGCGCGGCAGGCGCTCATCAAGCATAGCCGTGTGGTACGCGAAGGTTGCAACAATCACGGCATTGCGCATAAGGTCCTGCGGAACAAGGCGCTCGTACGTATCCATATTGGAGTGATGGCTGAGCGTGAAGTACTCGAGCGGATCCTGAATAAACTGAAAGCCGGGCAAACCTACGCGGTCAAACACCACGTGATCGGTTGATCCGGTATTGGCCCATGAAACCGTCTCGGTACCCCAGTCGGCAAACGGCAGCAACCAGGTGCGGAAGAGATTGCGCACAGCGTCATTTTGCTGCAGATAAATGCCGCGGATTTGCCCCGCACCATTATCCACATTGAAGTAGGCCGAGAATTTATCATAACCATCGAGTCTTGTAATGGAAGAAGGCGAAGCCGGATTGCCTTCGGGCCGTGCCAGGTAGGTTTCTACAAACTCGCGGCTTCCGATCAGCCCCTGTTCTTCCCCGCTCCACAGTGCGATTTTAATGGTCCGCCGTGGTGCGACACCGGCTTCCTGCAAAATGCGCATGGCTTCAAGCATAACGACAGAACCCGCAGCATTATCGGTTGCACCGGTCCCGGTATGCCAGCTGTCAAGGTGCGCGCCGATTACAACAAATTCATCTTTCAGATCAGGATCTGTGCCGGGAATGGAGCCGATGGTGTTCCAGCCCATAAGGTTCTCTTCCTGAAAGCGCACACGCAGGTCCATTTCCAGCTCAACGGTTTTGCCGTGTTGCAGCATGCGGAAAATGCGGCCGTAATGCTCCCGTGCAAGAGATACCTGCGGCACAGGTGTCGGGGCGTCGATCTGATGCGGACGCGGACGCTCACCCCAGGGCGTACCCGGAGGCGCAGGCAATGTAGCACCTGAAATGGCAACCTGACCGCTCCAGCCGCGGTAACTTTCATCAAGAATTGCAAGGGGCCTTTCTTCCATCAGAAACTGTGCACGCTCATAAGCCGCTTGCTGACGCGCAATCCAGGCTGCGTTCGGGCTTTGTCCGCCTTGCTGACCAGTAGCAATGCGCTGCGTAGCATTGGCCAGACGAAGGAGGCTCTCATCGGTATGCCGGCGGGCAATAGCGTCCCAGTGCAGCTGCGGCTCGGCGGGCTCGGCGATCATCACGAATTTACCTTCCAGCCTGCCGCGCCAGTAATCAAAATCTTTCTCCTCTGTAATTTCGAGAAAAACGACTTCCCCGCTTACAGCTTCATCATAACCGGGCGACCATGCTTTCGGGTACGCGATAACCGGAAAATACGTCTGATCGCTTTGTGCATGCATGGCAAAGCGGGTGAGCTCCCAGCCGCGACCGAACGGTCCCCACTCATGCTGATACACATTTTGCAGGCCGAAGCTTTCCATCATCTCCGCAGCCCACTCGTTGGCTCGGTACATCTGCGGGGAATTGGTAAGACGGGGACCAATCACATCGGTGAGATAGCTTGCCATATCCATAATCTGTGAGCGCTCTATGCCCTCTTCGATGAAGGTGTTGACCATATCCATGTTAACGGTGGGCTCATCGATGGACTGTGTCCATGCCGGAGCTGCGGTAAACAGTACGGCAGCTGTGAATACAAACAGGAGCTGTATTTTTAGTAAGAAGTTGTTCATACGCTATTGGTTATTCTGACGGTTGAGATGAATAAGATTGAAGCTCCGAATTTGCAGAAAAATGGGGACTTATAAAGCGCGCAGATGAAAAAATTTGATAAGGCGAGCGTCAATGTTTGCATGTAGCCTATACCATAAAAAAAGTGCCGGTTTTTTGGCGTTCATCCTGCCCATTATTTTTAGCGATGTGGATAACTCCTTCTTGAAATGCGCTCAATTGTGCTGTATATTATAAATCTGTATTTAAACGACTACACGGAGAGGTGCCAGAGTGGTCGAATGGGCTCGCCTGGAAAGCGAGTGTGCCCTAACCGGGTACCGAGGGTTCGAATCCCTCCCTCTCCGCCACAAAAAAGCCCGGCCTGAATGTTATCCTACACATTCAGGCCGGGCTTTTTTGTGAAAATAAAACTTGCTTCATCCTTACTGCAAAATGCCGGAGAAGCTTTTTGCCACATCAAACTTTCAGAAGCTCAGAAAAATGTAAGGAAATCTGGCAACACCTGTTTTTCGGGATGGCCATTTTTCGAGCTCAGTAGCCTTCCACCTAAAACAAAAAACGGTGTCTTGAGTACGTAGGTACCGCTGCGCCGTTATGCTGTGCTGGCATGAAGACCCAATTGCTTGCCGCGCGAATGCTTTCTTCCATAATGCCATACCCTATGGCCGGAATCTGTTCACGCGTACCATCGGGACCGATGCGATGTATGGCTGAAATGGTGACTTCTTCTACCCGGCCTTCTTCATTAACCAAAAGGGTAACCTGTACCTCGACCTGAAAATCAAGCTCCCGGGCTTCCTGCGGGGTTACGGCCTCAACAATTCTGCGGACGCGCGCGGGTCTGTCAGGGTTGCCCACAACACCTTGTTGTGCCTGTTGCGGCGCTTCAAACCCTTCAAAGTCCGTTAGGAGATCGAATTCGGTGAAATCCGGCTCATCTTCCAGCACCCGGTCACTAATCTCGGGAGGCGCAAAACGGGGGCGCGGGGGAGGCGGGGGCACTTCAGCTTGTACGGTAATGGAAACGTCATCAATGATGAGTTCATCCCACACCATCCCGCTCAGTTGCTGTGTTTCGGGTTTCCAGTCCCCTAAACGAAAAGCCAGAATCAACAACAGTAAGGCCACAGCGATTGCACATTTCATCCGCTGATGATAGCTTAGACTATGCCCGAAAAGTGAAATTACGTTTCTCTTCATAGCCTTACAAACGCCTGGATTCGGGCTTATCGTTTATCAGAAGCCTTTAGTTTTCTGAGCCTTGTAAGCTCCTCAGATACCAGCTGATGGACATGTGCCGCGTAGGTATTAACTGAATCAAAATCGGCAGGATAAACGGGGTCAAGTACGGACACATGAAGGTCGCCGCGCAGGTTCATTTCCCAGGTATCAGGTTTGATACAGTCAAAGGTGCCCTCAACAACAAGCGGCTGAATGGGAAACTGATTGTCAATTGATGCATGAAACGCTCCTTTTTTAAAGGGTTTCAGGTTTCCGTCGCGGGTTCGGGTACCTTCAGGAAAAATCATCACGCTTGTACCGTCTTTGATGGGCGCTTTCATTTTGAGCAATGATTTAGCCGCGCCCTTCGATCCGCGGTCTACGGAAATATGCCCGGCACTGTACATCAGCCAGCCCACGATAGGAATTTTGAACAGTTCTTTTTTTGAAACCCACTTCATATTTACCGGCAAGGTTGCAAGCAAAGGCATATCCAGAAAACTCTGGTGATTTGCAATCCGGATCATGCCGGGTTTGCCATCGGTCAGTTTTTCCAGATTGTGATAATGACGCTTCCAGAGCGGGTTAAGCACAATGATGGATTTGCCGAAAAACATCATCACGGCATTCGGCAAACGATGATGCGGATCGAACATAAAGGTGAAGATCCGGATAAGAAATGCGAAAAGGAAAGAAGGAATGAAGGACAGTCCGTAAGCGAGCCACAAGAGTGCGCTGAACAATTTATTCATCTGATTTTTTTTCTGTGGAAGTTAACGCTTTCCTGATAAATCCATCGCTTGCCTCAAGTCTGCGGCGGGCTTGCTGTGCGCTGAGTCCGCTGAGCGCCATCAGCAAAGCGGTTTTAACATGCCCATGACTTTCTTGCAGTAAGGCTACAGCTTCATCATAAGACACACCGGCATAGGTAACGAGTATGCGTCGTGCCCGTTCGTGCAGTTTTTGATTGGAAAGCTGAAGGTCAACCATCACATTGTGCCACACTTTTCCAAGGCGAATCATCGCACCTGTTGTAATCATGTTGCAGACCATTTTCTGGGCTGTTCCGCTTTTAAGGCGGGTGCTGCCGGCAATGACTTCCGGACCAACTTCTGCCGCTATGAGAATGTCGGGTTTGAGTTCTTTCGGGAGTTGTCCGGGCTTAACGCAGCACACAAAGATAGTGGCAGCGCCGCGTCGTTTGCCTTCGGCCATAGCGCCAAGAACGTAGGGCGTTCTGCCGCTTGCAGCAAGGCCGCAAAGGGTGTCGTTGGGCCCCAAGCTGAGCGCGCTGACATCGGCTGCCCCCTGCCCGAGATCATCTTCTGCACCTTCAACCGCCTTAAAAACAGCCTGTTGACCACCTGCAATTATACCTTGCACCATTTCTGGGGGGCTTCCGAAAGTAGGCGGACACTCAGATGCGTCCAAAATACCGAGGCGCCCGCTCGTACCGGAACCGGCATAAATCAGGCGTCCGCCATTTTTGAAGGATTGGGCAACCTGTTCTATCGCCTGAGCAATGGCGTGTTTTTGCTTCCCTACAGCCGCGGCGACTTCGGCGTCCTGCGCATTCATCAGCTCCGCTATTTCAAGCGGGGAGGCAAGGTCGATTTCCCGGGTTGCGGGATTGAATTGCTCGGTCTCAAGTCGACCGAGCAATTCTGAGAGATGTTGGGTTTGTGACAAAACAGAACGTCTTGAAATGAGTCCGGATCAGGAGCGTCTGTTACGCCACCACAGCGAACTTGCGTGCGCCATTTCATCGAATTCCGGATCTTTGTTCTTTCCGTTCATGGGCACCGCTGAGTGCACTTCAGGTACGAAATGCTCATGCAATAAAGCTGCGGCAAGATGGGAGACGTCTTCATTCATACGGAGTTCGGCCGGCTTGTAATAGCTGCCAATAAAATGGGTGTCGTAGGTACCCGAATTAAAGACCGGATGCAGCATGGTGAAATGACAGAACGGAATCGTTGTTTTACAGCCATCAATCTGAAACTCTTCCAGGGCAACCCGCATGCGTCGGATCGCTTCGTCGCGGTCTTTACCGTAGGTGACGAGTTTGGCGAGTAAGGGATCATAGTTGATCGTAACCGTCTGCCCGGCTTCTATCCCCGCGTCCACACGCACGCCGGGTCCTGAAGGCAGTTTGAAACGTTTCAGGTAGCCTGTACTTGGCATGAAGTTTTCCTCGGGATCTTCGGCGCAAATACGACATTCGATGGAGTGCCCTGTAATGGTGACATCCTGTTGTTTGATCGGAAGCTTTTTACCTTCGGCTACGAGCAACTGCAAAGCTACCAAATCCAGACCGGTAATAAATTCCGTGACGGGGTGCTCAACCTGAAGGCGCGTATTCATCTCCAAAAAGTAGAAATTGCGGTGTTTATCCGCGAGAAATTCAACGGTACCGGCGCCTACGTATCCGCAGCTTTGCGCGGCTTTAACGGCAACTTCTGCCATTGCTGCCCGCATATCGTCATCTAAAAACGGGCTTGGCGCCTCTTCAACAACTTTCTGATGGCGGCGCTGTACCGAGCATTCCCGGTCAAAAAGGTGCAGCACATTTCCGTGCGTATCCGCAATTATCTGAAATTCAATGTGCCGCGGGTTTTCAAGGTATTTTTCAACATAAACCCTATCGTCCCCGAAAGCACTCATTGCCTCAGATTTGGCCGTACGGATACTTGATGCAAAATCTTCTTTTTTGTAAACAATCCGCATTCCCTTTCCACCGCCTCCGGCAGCCGCTTTAATCATAACGGGATACCCGATTTGGGCGGCAACCATTTCGGCTTCAGCAATGTCTTTAAGAGCTGTCGCAGTACCCGGCGGCAGGGGCACTTTGTTGGCTTCCATCAGTTCGCGGGCTTTGGTTTTGTCACCCATAGCTTCAATGGCTTCGGGTGTCGGACCAATGAAAATGATGTCATTTTCCTTACATTTCTGTGCAAAAACACTGTTTTCACTCAGGAAGCCGTATCCCGGATGGATAGCGTCTGCCCCGGTTACTCTGGCAGCTTCCAGGATTTTTTCCATCACGAGATAGCTTTTTGAAGATGCCGCTTCACCAAGACAAACCCCTTCATCAGCAAGCTGCACATGCGGCATACCGGCGTCAACTTCCGAATATACCGCTACTGTTTTAATGCCAAGCTGCCGGCAGCTGCGAATGACGCGAACAGCTATTTCACCACGATTCGCGATTAATACTTTTTTAATTTCAGGCATAGCAAATACTTTTTAGGATGGTAGCACGAATAAAATAAGCTCTCCGAAAACAGCACAGCAAACTGATGCGCACGCATTCCGGACACTGCGGTTAACAGCAATTAATATACTACCTAAAGCGGAAAATCGCTTATTAAACTCAGGGTATATGATTGGAAAACAGCTTTTTTTGGGTTTCTAAATCTGTGCTTAGCCCTTCATGGCATACATCAAACTGATGGGGTACATTCCGGTGATCGAAATAGTCAGACAGGGCTTCGGCTTCCTCATAATGATCATCCCCCGGATAGGTTGCAATCCGGATATCTGTTTTGCGGATGTCATCAAGGTAGAATTCATCCGAAAGGTGCGGAAGATATTCAATCGGATTGTTGTAATAGTAGTCTTCATCAACAGAACCGTCGAAGTGCGGTCTCATATCGTATATCCCACCGATAGCAATACATTTATTGAATTTGGAAGGGTGACGTAACAGCATATTTGTTACCAAATACCCCCCTGCCCCTACACCGGCGGATATAATAAAGGGTTTACCCGTTTTTTTCAGGATACGAGGTATAAGTTCATCAATAACAAAACTTTCCAGATGAAGATACTCTACCAGGCGCTTGCGGGGATCCTGTTCCGTATCAAAGATGAGCTTGTAATCCGGAGATTCAAGCGTGAATACAATATTGTAATCATTCTCGATTTGGTAGGCTATGCTTGACAGAAACTGACCGTCAGCGTCGGAGGCGTCACAAAGCGTATTGAAAAAAAGTACAGGTGTACCGCTATTGCCGTAAATTCTGATGACGGCTTCACCTCCTAAGCTGGGACTATTCCATTTTTCTGTGATACATTCCATGGCTGATTTCTTTTGATGGGGTAAAAAATTAAATGGGCAGGTCTTACACTGATTTTGACAAAGGATATAAGCGTTGAACCTTCAGGGGTTTGCTTTTCCGAAAAATAGCGTACTCAGGCGTTTTTTTGTTTTGCGTATGAATAGATTTTCTGAGCTTCAGCTGTTGACTACCTATTGTTTTTACTACGCATGGGTACTACAGCATTCGGTATTCAAAAACCAAAATGTTCGTTTTTTAGGCAGGCTTACAGATACCGGGCACATATTAACCCGCTTTATTCACGATTAAACAGAATTTATTTGCTAAACATAAGTTTAATCTTGGCTTAGCACAAAAAAACGGTAACTCAAAATTGGGTGTGGTGTAAAGACTGCGAAATTTTCCCGCTGGCGGCGTTGACGTTGAAAACTCATGCTCAGGGTACTTAGGTACCCCTCCGCTGAGTTTTAAACTTCGCCTTGCCAGCATGAAAATTTCTTGGTGAATAATGCGGGTCACGACAGACAAGCACCTTTTTTAAAAAACATTTCTCAGCTTTTGGTATCGGATATACAGACTCCGAAAAAAAGAGGATACGTTCAATAAAAAAGCCGCACCCTAAAGGACACGGCTTAATATAATTAAAGCTTAGTGATTAACCACAAGATTGTGGCGAAAAAAGCGCTTTTTCTGAACGAAAAGAAAGAAAAACATTAATTCCTTCTGTCCCACCAAATTTTGGGAATAATGGAAAGTTTTTCGGCCGTGCTCAGATACGCGCGCTGCGTGAAAACCTGATAGTCATTTTCACGGATACGATTTAGAATTTTGCTGTAATTCAGCCTTGCCATGGCTACCGGATAGTGGCTGTCGCGGGAAAGCATGGGAATGCCTTTATCTGAGTCTTCATAATAGCGTTCAGCACGCGTGATCTGAAACTCCATGAAAGCTTTGAACTTTTCATCATTCCGGTGCTCGAACAGATCTTTCTCCATAATCCCGAATTCTGACAGCTCGTCCTGCGGCAGATAGATTCTGTTTCGGGTAAGGTCTTCGCCAATGTCACGCAATATATTGGTTAACTGCATGGCTATACCAAGAGAAACCGCGTGATCAAGCGCCTTTTTATCTTTGTAGCCGAATACTTCGCTTACCATCAGGCCGACAACAGAAGCTACTTTATAGCTGTATTCGTAAAGCTCTTCAAAATTTGCATACCGGTTTTTAGTCAGATCCATACAAACACCTTCCATCAGTTCAAAAGGCAGTTCGATCGGAATATGATAGGCTTTGAGCGTATCTGACATCGAGAGTAAGATCGGGTGCTCTATGACTTCGCCATCATACGTCCGCTGAAGCTTATCCTTCCAGCTATCAAGCATCTCTACAATCTGAGATGTGCTTAGCTGTTCTTTTCTCACAAGATCTTCAGCTTCATCAACAAGGTCATCTATAAAACGGCAGAGTGCATAAATGGCGAATATTGACCGTTGTTTTTTATTAGGAAGCAACCGTGTTGCCATATAAAAGGTCTTGGCATATTCCCGTGTAATCAACCTGCAGTGTGTGTAAGCCTGCCTTAAATCTGGCGCTGGCACTTCAGCAATGACTGAAGTGTGAAAGGAAGTGCGCTCGTAGACCGGCCTGATGATAGAATAAGGGAGCTTCAGGATATAATTCATAGCGGATTGAAGTGAGATTGTGAAAAGGCTGTATTTTTGAGTCCCGTTCATGAGTAACCCTTTAATTTAATGCGGCTCATGAACGTTCCGCCATATCTTTATAATACCCTAATTATCGGATATTTTCAGTTTTAATAATTTTCAGAAAGAATTTTTCAGTGTGAAATGCAATTCGGCAGGCAATAAAGGCGAAACAGGGCGCTAAACACTTAAAATCGGATAAAAAACATGGGAATAAGTCCTGATATGCTTACATTTGAGCTCAAATATCATTTTTCCATCACATTATGTCATCCATCAAATAACTGCGTCTTTGACGTAAACAAACCCTTAATTTAATACCTTCATAAGGCATTCCGCTGTAACTTCCATTCAGCACAGAAATCAGGCAGGTATCGATTCATCAGACTTTCTTCCTGTCTGTTGGCCTTACAAGGGTCTGTAACCAACAACTCGTTTTTATTTTACTTAAGCTCCTTTCATCTCGCACACCATCACATATTTATGGCAAAAAAAATAACCATTTACGATGTAGCAAAAGACGCAGGAGTAGCTATATCAACTGTTTCACGGGTTTTGAACGGTTCACCATACGTTTCAGAAGAAACCAAGAACAAGGTTCAGGCGGCCATCGATAAGCTTGATTTTCATCCGCAGGTAAGTGCGCGTATGCTGGCCAAAAGGCAGCCACAAATCATCGCTGTTGCCGTTCCAACGTTTACTACACCATTTTTTAATGAAGTGCTCAAAGGGGTCAAAGACGAAATCAGTAAACTTGACCTTGATTTTATTATCTACAATACCGGTTCTGAAGACCCGGAAGAGAATTTTAAACGCTTTGTGGATCGCGGTATCCCGGACGGGCTAATCGTTTTTTCTATCGATATTACTGAAAAAGTGAATAAGCGGCTTAAGGACTACGACATCCCCGTCATTTTGGTAGGTTCAAACCATCCTGAGTACGACTACTTTTATTGGGATAATTATAAAGGCGGCTATACTGCCGGTAAACATCTTGCCCAAAACGGCTACCGCAAAATTGGCTTTATCAGATCGCATACCAAATCCAGTATTTCCGATGAACGGGAACGCGGATTCAGGGACGCGCTCGCTGAAAACGGAATCAGTCTGAATGACGATATGCTCGTGAGCGGTATCACCAGAAAACATGCGGGCTTCAGTGAGGAAGCGGGTTATGAGGCCATCAAAATACTCAAAGAACGCGACGCAATTCCCGAAGCCCTGTTCTGTTCTAATGACGCGCAGGCCATCGGTGCCATTCACGCACTGGGCGAAATGGGCCTTTCCGTACCGGAAGATGTCGCCATTCTTGGCTACGACAACATTAAGATATCGAAGTACCTGAATCTCTCGACCATGGATCAGGCGATGTACGATGTGGGCATCCGGGCCATTCAGCGGCTTTCAGAGCGCTACAAGGATAACAATATCAAGCTCAAACAGACTGTAATTGAACCCGAGCTCATTGTGCGTAAATCTACCAAACCTAAATCATAGACTGTGGTCAATACAGACGAACTTCTCGCACACTGTATTTCCTTAAGCAACCCGGAAGGCTTTGATGATCCGCGCAGAGGAAAAGTACGGGATGTGTATGCGTTGCCGGGTGATAAACTCGCCATTGTTTCCACAGATCGTATCTCAGCTTATGATCACATACTTGGCGAACCGATTCCATGTAAAGGTCAGATTCTGAATCTTATGGCGGCCTGGTCGCTGCGGCAGGTTCAGGATATTGTGCCGGTTCATCTGATTGAAGTTCCGCATCCTAACATCACCATTGCGAAGAAATGCAGCCCCATTGCGGTTGAAGTCGTTGTTCGGGGACATCTGACCGGCCATGCATGGCGGCAGTATCAGAAGGGGCTCAGAAGCGTGAGCGGGGCTGCCATGCCGGACGGTCTCCGTGAGTTTGATCCTTTTCCTGAACCCATCATCACCCCAACCACAAAGGCGGAAGCCGGTCATGATGAAGATATTTCTGCGGAGCAAATTGTGGCTTCCGGCCTGATTTCAGAACCCGTTTGGAAAAAAATTTCGCAGACGGCGCTGCAGCTTTTTGAAAGGGGGCGTAAAATCGCGGCTTCCCGCGGACTGATTTTAGCCGACACCAAATACGAATTCGGCTTTAATGGTCAGACGCTTACCCTTATCGATGAAATCCATACGCCGGATTCATCCCGCTATTTTTATCAGGAAGGTTTTGACGAACTGCGGGCAGCCGGAAAAGCACCCGTGCAGCTTTCCAAAGAATACATCAGAGAATGGTTGCGCGAAAATGGCTTTACTGGTCAGCCGGGCGAAGTTATGCCACAACTCCCTGATGAAATTCGACTGAATGTTTTCCAAAAATACGCCCGCCTGTATGAACAAATCACGGGCGAAGCCTTTACCCCGGTCATAACACCTGATTTTGACTATACGCTGGCAGCTGTTCTCAATAAATTTATGGCTTAATTCTGCCGTCCTTCTGTTACGCTCGCTTTACTCTATTCCTTTTACACTACAGCAAAGGCGCATCTCATGATCTATTTCCGCTTTTACGCGGCATTTATTTGGGTACTATTTTTCTTTTTCCTTTTTTTGCCTGCAACATCAGCTTCCGGCCATATAGAAATAGGTGCGTCTCCTGAATCGCTTGATGAGACCGAAATAACGGCCGATACCCGTATCGGGCTCGCGCTTAGTGGCGGCGGAGCTAAGGGTTTTGCGCATCTCGGCTTTATCAAAGTTCTGGAAGAAATCGGAATGCCCATAGATTACATTTCAGGCACAAGCATGGGTGCGCTTGTAGGCGGCCTTTATGCGATGGGCTATACGTCTGAACAGCTGCAGGAGCTGGCCACAAGCCTCAACTGGGACGACCTTTTCAGCGACGCCATAAGAAGACGGCATATCCCGATGGAAGAAAAAGAATGGGACAGCCTCTACCTTGTTTCCCTGCCCATCATCGGTCGTTCGATCTCCCTGCCATCCGGTGTTGTTGCAGGGCATCGGATAGGGCTCCTTCTCAATCAGCTCACCTGGCGCTACCCCGGGCCACAGAACTTTCTTGAATTTCCTATTCCCTTTGTTTGTGTTGCTACCGACCTTGAAACCGGCGAGCCGGTTGTGCTCTCCGAAGGATTTCCAGCAGAAGCGATTCGTGCGAGTATTTCAATACCGACCATTTTTATGCCCAAAACCATTGACGACCGCATTTTAGTCGATGGCGGGGTTGTACGCAACCTTCCGGTTGAAGAAGTCCTGGAGCTTGGCGCTGATATTGTATTGGCTGTTAACGTAAGCGATCCGCTCAAATCTGCCGATGAACTCTTCAACATCATCGATATCATGGATCAGACGGTTTCTTTTCAGATTGTCAACAGTATCCGGCACTCCCAAACGCTGGCTGATCTGAACTTTGAAGACAGCGATATAACCGACGACTACGGCGTTCTTGATTTTGATGAAGCGGAAGCCCTGATTGAACTGGGCAAAGCACTCGCCCGCTCGCAAATTGACGAACTTCAGGAGCTTGCCGATCAGATTAACGAAGCCCGGGGAAGACCAACCTCCGTGCCACGCATGATAGAAGAACCCATGCGCTACTATATCTCAGATATCAGAATTACCGGTATTGAATCTGCCTCTGAAGTCAATACCATGGGAAGATTTATGCTCCAAAACGGCAATATACTGAGTAAAGACGACATTCAGCTGGGTATTGAAAATGTGTACGGTTCCCAGTTTTTCAGTAGCATTACTTACCGCCTCATTCCTGATTCTGATTATGAGAATCATGATGAAGCCTTCGTTTTGGAGCTTGTTGCCGTTGAACGTGTGCAGGATATGTTCCGCTTTGGCTTTTACTATGACAACTACCGGCGCGCTTCCTTACTATTAAATACGACCTTCCGAAACCTGTTTTACGCGAGCTCTGTTACGCGCATCAACTTCAAATTGGGCGAAGAACCCTCGCTTGATTTACGCTTTTTCAACTACCTGCGCAGTGAGTACAACAACGCCCTCGCGCTGCGCGCCAACTACAGTCTGCACGTGATTGATGAATTCAACAGCGAAGGCGTACGAACATCAACTTTTAACACCAATGCCGTTTTTCTGGAAGGCATGTTTGTGCCGCACATGGATAATCGGGCGATGGTTTCGGTCGGTCTGAGACAGGAATTTTTCAATATCAGCACAAGGGTCGGAGAAGTCGTTTTCCCGTTTGCTTCTACAAGCATCAGTCAGCTGATTGCCCGCTTCGATTACGATTCAACCAACCGGGTTAATTTCACCCAAAAAGGTCATTTGCTGAATCTTGAAGCTTCCCAATCGGTTGATATCCTGAATACTGCCGTAAACTTTTTTCAGGCCTCGGCCTCCTGGCAGGGATATTTTGAGCTGAACGACGAGCTTGTATTCCTGACCGGCGCCCGGCTCGGCACTTCTACCCGTTCAGAACTGCCGCAGCACTGGCGGTTCCGCTTCGGCGGATATCCGGACTATCCGGGCTTTCGGATAGATGAAATCAATTCAAACAACATCCGCATCCTGCAGGCCGGCATCCGGTATGAGTTTTTGCCCGGCTACTATGCGTCTTTCCGCTCAAGTATGGGCAGCACCGAGCGGCTTGATGAATTTAACTTCAGCCGTACCCCACTGCGCATTGGCTGGGGGGTTGGCTTTGGTTTCGATACCCGCATCGCGCCGATTCAGGCGGCAATTATGGGAAGTCAGCGGAATCCGATCATGATCATGTACTCCGTCGGCATTCCGTTTTAAAGCCCGGCTTAAAAAAAACAAGCTCAGCTTTGTAAGGCCGCATCATGCAAGGCAAGCGGTCTGTATGACTCGTCCGAAGCAAAATGCAGGACTGTGGCCTGCGGTTTATCAGCTCTTCATATTGTTAAACTGTATGGGAAGCTCAAGGTCGGCACTGCGAATGAGATTCATCACTTCCTGCAGATCGTCAATTTTCTTACCGGTTACCCGTACTTTGCCATCATGGATGGCTGCCTGCACCTTGATTTTGCTGTCTTTAACCCGCTTCACAATTTTCTTGGCATTCTCTTTATCAATACCCTCGCGGAGCACAACCATTTGGCGGATTCCGCCATGCGAAGTACCTTCTTCGTCCTTAAACTCCATGCTTTTCGGGCTCAGCTTGCGCTTGATGAAATTAGACACCAGCATTTCCCGCACCGCCTTCAGCTTCATGTTATCTTCTACATCTACCGTGATAAGCTTTGTTTTCCGGTTAAACGACACTTCCGCTTTTGAATCCCGGAAATCGTAGCGGGTTCTGATTTCCTTCATGGTGTTGTTGATGGCATTGTCCACTTCCTGAAGGTCAATTTCATTTACTGCGTCGAATGATGGCATAGCGTAATATTTGGTTTATTTTTATGGGATGATTTTTCGCACGAATCTCCCCGTTTTTTACAGGCTGAAAATAATCATTTTTGGGTTAAGGTTCCGCTGCAAGCTTAATCCCGCTGTAGTCCTCTAACCCCTACTCAATCAGAAATACCTTTTATGGACTCCCTCACACATATACTGCTCGGCGCTGCCATTGGCGAATCGGTTTTGGGCAAACATGCCGGAAAGAAAGCCCTGTTTTGGGGCGCCGCGGCAGCAACTGCACCCGACCTGGATGTACTTGTAGGTGCCTTTATGAGCGACCTCGACAAGCTCATTTTTCATCGGGGCCTCACGCACAGCCTGATGTTCATCCTGCTGACTTCCCCGCTTTACGGCTGGCTCATTAGCCGCATTCACCGCAACGGCGACGTCAACTGGCGGCAGTGGACCCTGCTCGTTTTTCTCGCACAGCTCACACACACCCTGCTTGACAGTTTCACCTCCTACGGCACGCAGCTCTACCTCCCCTTTATACCCGACGCCATTGCCCTGAGCACCATCTCCGTCGTTGATCCGCTTTTCACCCTCCCTCTCCTGCTGACGGTTCCCTGGCTGATATTCGCGAAACGCAATCATCCTTTGCGCAGACGTATCAGTAGCGTGGCAATTTTTCTGGCTACGGCTTACCTCACATTCACCGTAATCAATAAAACACAGGTGGAGCGGGCTTTTCACGCGGCCTATGCTTCACAGGGATACGAAGTTACGCAAACTGATATCAAACCGACCCTGTTCAACAACCTGCTATGGCGCGGCATTGCACAGCTTGAAGGAGAAGACCGCTATGTTGTGGGATATTTTTCCGTCGTTGACGGGCAGCGGGATATTGTTTTTGAAGAAGTTGAAGGACATCATGACAAAATTGCCGCCTATCACAGCTTCCGATCCGTACAGCGCTTAAGATGGGTTAGTGAAGGATTTTATCAGGTGGAAGAAACAGAATCCGGTTTCCTGTTCAATGACCTGCGCTTTGGCCGTGTGGCTGAATTTTCGGATGATGTAGCCTCCCCCTATGCTTTTTCATATCAGATGACACGCATGGAAGACGAATCGGATTTTCTGGTAGAACGGGTACGGCTGCGGGTTGAGCGCGGACGTGAATCTGAATCTTTCAGGCTGTTGTGGCAGCGGATTCAGGACGCCAATGCAGGCAGCAAATAAGTCAATCCGTCGGGACCGGTACACCAAGCCCTGAATCGTCATCATCACCGGCTTTTTCAAGATTCCCTTTTTGGGTTACGTAGGCAGAAGAGCGCATGGATCGTGTACTAAGCCGGCGGATATTTGCTTCGATACGTTCAAGCTTTTGCCTGCGGCGGCTGCCTTCCGGGTCAAGCTGCAGGACTTTGAATCGGACGCGGTACCATGCGTAGATTTCATCTTCGTCGGTGCCATTCCATTCGTGATTGAACATGCTGTTGAGCATTTCCTCAACACTTGCGCCTTTCTTTTTTCTTTTGAGCCAGTTTACATGAAGCCAGCTCAAAAGGAGCGCAACAAATAAAAGGCCAAATTCAATAACTGCGTAGCTTACCATTAACAGACCCGGAGTTTTCTGAAAATTACTCCAATTTTAAACTATCATCCTTAAAGATACATTCAGCGATACTCTTTTTTCTTAGCGGAAACGCTTGTGTATGTCTTCCAAAGGGATAAAGATCGTAGTCGGGCGATTCATGGGATCAAAGAACGGATTGCTGCACGCAAAAAGCTGATCAATAAGGGCTTCCATCTCCATAAAACCCAGTCTTCTGCCCCGCGGAATGGCGGCTTTGGAAGCATAAGCAAACAACAGCTTTTCTTTCGGGTCGAGTCCGCTTGTGTTACCCATCCCCTGAAAATCGCGCAGAATGCTTTCAATGATCGGCTTTTCATCCATTTTGGTAAGCTCGGCCGGAACCCCGAGCACCTGCGCGGAATTGCCGCTCAGAAGCTGAATATTGAATCCGATTTTACGCAGGGTTGGAAGCACATCCCGTAACAGGGCAAAATCAGAAGCTGAAAAATCAATGATTTGCGGAAATAACAACTGCTGCGTACTCGGCAGACCAGCTTCGGCACTGCTTGTTGCCCGCTCAAAGATAATGCGGATGTGCGCATAGTACTGATCAATGATAAACATCCCCGAACGCGTCTGTGAAATGATATACTGATCGTGCAGCTGCCAGTAGCCCCGGTGTTTATCGTACACGTTTCCCGAAGGCGGCGCAGTTTTTAATGCGGCCGGATTGGTTCCGTTCTGTTGCGTATCATCACCATTCCTGCCATCTTCGGCGGATCCCCCAACCCCGGAAGGATAGAGCTTTTCCATCATTTGTTTCCCGTCAAAACCACCTGTCGTAAATCCTCTTCTGTCGGACCCACCGCCAAAAGTTCCGGATGACCGCCATCCCCCGCCTTCTGAACTCCCTGAACCTGCGCCTGCGCCTCCCCCAAAACCCTGACCGAAGGAAAACGGGCTTTTCACAGGTGCGTCAGATGGGTTGTCAAAAACATCGTCCGGCACATTAAACCGCTCGTTAAGGCTGCGCGTAATGATGGATTTGGTAAATGCCGCAACACTGCGCTCGTCTTCAAACTTAATTTCCAGTTTCGATGGATGAACATTGACATCTATTTTGCCCGGCTCGAGTTCGTAGTACAGCGCATAAAAGGGATACAAATCACGGCCTATCCAGTTTGCATACACCCGCTGTATGATGTAGTTCAGGTGACGGTGCATAAAAGGTCGGCCGTTGACAAACAGGAACTGCTCGCCCCTGTTTTTCTTAGCCATTTTGGGATCAATCAGATATCCTTTCAGCCGAAACAGGCTTGTTGATTCTTCAACAGCCAGCAAGCTTGCCCGGTAGGGTTTTCCAAAAATACCCGCAATACGATCCGCTAAGGATGACGTCTGAAGCCGGTAGATGGTCTCTTTTTCATCCGAAAAGGTAAACGCGATTTCTGGATGGGCTAGCGCTGCCTGCTGCACAGCGATAATGATGTGCCGCAGCTCAGTGGCGTCGGTTTTGAGAAAGGCCCTGCGCGCGGGCACGTTAAAAAACAGATTGCGAACCGTAACGGTTGTTCCGGGTTCACCCGGAGCGGGCACAGCTTCACTCAGCTTGCCGCCTCTTGCTTCCTGCTCCCAGCCGGTTTCATCCTGAATCCGCCGCGTTTTTATGGATACGTGAGCAACGGAAGCAATGGAAGCCATGGCCTCCCCGCGAAAGCCAAGGGTGTGAATATTGTATAAATCATCGGTGCTGCTGATTTTGGATGTTGCGTGCCGCTGAAAACACATGCCAAGATCTTCTTTGGACATGCCGCAGCCATTGTCCGTAATCTGAATCATGCTGCGCCCAGACTGTTGAATCAGCACGCTAATGCGGTCTGCACCGGAGTCGATCGCATTGTCGAGAAGCTCCTTTACCACAGAAGCCGGACGCTCCACAACTTCACCAGCGGCAATTTTATTCGCGAGTTCGGAAGGGAGAAGATGTATAACGCTATCTGCTGAAGTACTCAAAAGAAGGTTTTGAAGGATGTGAGCTTTTAAGGATGACGAAGATCTTTCGGATGTTTAATTAACAGGATTCGTTGGGTGATACAGAAGGCCATCAGCCGCCCAATTGAAGAAATATAAAGAATAAACCAAACAGCAAGGCTGCATACAGCAATACAGAGCGAACCTGCCCGCGGCTCGATTTACTTTCAAAACGGATCTGATGCCCGACTTTCTTTGCACGGTCTTTTTTTTCGTCGTAGTAGCGGGGTTTGTACTCAAACCGCTTGTGTGCTTTGCGTCTTCCTATAAGGGGTCCAAGCATAAAAAATAGTCTTTCCGATGGTAAGTTTTTCTTATGCCGAATATAATGAAATTAAGCCGGATATCATTTCCGCAGCTACAATCCGTCGCTTGTCCATCCCGCGCTGTTTATGCGAAAGAGCTTGCTTGCGGTGAGTAGGTACAGCATGTTTTCGTGAATACCCAGTGCGACTGGTGCTTCCTCCAGCAAGTGCGGGGCCCGCAATAATTCGCGGCCCTGCCAGCTGAAACGTACGAGCTCGGTTTCGTTGGCCACCCAAAGTCCGCCCTGATCGGCCGCCATGGCACGGCTGCCTTCTGTGCCGGATATAAACCGCCGCCAGCTGCCCTGCGAACCAAGTTCATGCACAAGCCCTCTACCGGACTCAAGTACAAACAGGCTTTCGTCATGCACCAGCAAATCCCGTAAGGGCAGCATAAGCTCCGTATCCCGCAGATCTGTACGCTGCTGAAGCCGGCCGTTTTGGTCAAACCGTAGCAACGCACCAGCGTCGGAATCCGCGGCAAACACATCCCCGAAAGCCGTTACGGCAACCGCACCAGGTCTGAAGAAATCATTGCTGCCCGCACGGTCGGAATCCGGCGTAATGGTGCTGAGATAGCTTAGCCGTCGGTCGAACAGCTGAATGCGGGCGTTGTTTCGGTCTGCGATATACAGCTGCAGTCCGTTGGTCGCGTCTATAGCTGACGGGCGATCAAAACGATAATTGCTGCGTCCCCGGACACCAAGGGAATCGACCCGCCGGCCCTGTAAATCGAGTACGAGCAAGCGATGACGCCCCTGTTCGATGATGAAAATCCGGTTTTGCCCCGGCACCATGTCCATAGCGTAGGCCCCGCGCAGGCCTTCCGCGAGAACATCCCAAGGCTGTCCCTGATACGCCGGATGATGAGATTCCTCCACACCTTGACTTTCACCATTCGTAAGCGAAGCAAGCTGATCCGTGTTCGGCGTAGCGGAAGCACATCCCATAAAAACCAGCATAAGTACCGGCAGTATGACCGATAGAGCAATGGAACGCATCATCCTACTTAAAAACATGGCGCAATTCCTGACAGGCCTTATCCCGTATTTTTGGCTTTGGCAAAGCATTACGTAACGTAAATCAACCGTATTCACGGGGTGAATTAATGATCAAAGCTCTCCGAAACAACTGACCAGAAATCATGGAAGCTTCATATAGAAGTTCAGGATAATGTATCACCAGTGAAGGAGTCTTAATTATCACCGGGTAATTATAATTTCCCAATCGCCTTTCATCAAAAAAAACCGAGCTGCCCTGCGGTTCAGAACTTCGCGAGTCCTTTAGCCCCGATATCGGTGCGTTTGTAGAGTCCCTCGAACGAAATCAGGCTTGCGGCATCATACGCCAGCCGGATCGAATCCTGAAGGGTTTCGCCTTTGGCAACGACATTGAGCACGCGTCCGCCGTTGGTTACCAGCCGGCCTTCCGCGTCAGTTTTGGTTCCGGCATGAAAAACCTGAACCTGTTCCGATTCGGTTGGTATGCCGGTGATGACCTTACCCTTTTCATAGCTTCCGGGATAGCCACCTGAAGCCAGCACAAGGCAGGTGTACCATTGCTGCATGTCGATGTCAGGCACATAGGTATCAAGACGTCCCTCGCAGGCAGCAAGCAACAAGTCTGTAAAATCCGACTGCAGCGCGGGCATGATAACCTGACACTCCGGATCACCAAAACGGCAATTAAATTCTATGACCTTAGGACCGTCGGGGGTTATCATCAGTCCGCAATACAACACACCCACATAAGGTGCGCCTTCCGCGGCCATGCCGTGCAGCATGGGTTCAACAATCTTCTCCTGTACCGCTGCGAGACCGGCATCATCAAGCAAACGGGTTGGAGCATATGCGCCCATGCCGCCGGTATTCAGTCCGGTATCACCGTCGCCAATGCGCTTGTGATCCTGCGCATGCATAAGTATGCGTGCATTTTTTCCGTCACAAATGGCGAAAACCGAAACTTCCTCCCCCGTCAGGTACTCTTCAATCACCAGCCGGGTGCCGGATTTGCCATAGAGATCATCCGTAACCAGCGCATCAAGAGACCAAAGCGCTTCTTCGAGATTTTGCGGAATGAATACGCCTTTCCCTGCGGCAAGACCATCGGCCTTGAGCACCATCGGCCAGCTGTTGTTTTGGGTGATGTGTGCCCGGGCGGCATCAGCTTCGTGCCCTTCAAAAACCAGATAGTCGCCGGTTGGCACACCGTACTTTTTCATGATGTCCTTGGCGAAACTTTTGCTGCCTTCCAGACGGGCTGCCGCCTGCGAAGGTCCAAAAACAAGTTTCCCGTTTGCGCTGAGAAAATCAGCAATGCCTTCAACCAGCGGCTGTTCAGGTCCGACGACCGTGAGACCGATCTGATGGTCTTCAATAAAAGCAAGTACGGCTTCTTGATTGGAGGTATCGAGCGGAACATTGGTTCCGCAGCGGGCAGTGCCCGGATTTCCGGGTGCAATAAAGAGCTGCCCGGTACGGTCTGATTTACGGAGGGCCCATGCCAGCGCATGTTCCCGCCCTCCGCTTCCAATCAGTAAAACATTGATCTTACCCGGGTTGGAATCAGCCATGCTTGGCGTAGATTTCACCGGCAAAAGTTACGATCTGATGGAAACTGTCCGGCTTAAGACTTGCTCCGCCGATCAGACCACCGTCCACATCTTCCTGAGATAACAGCTCTTCGGCATTGGCAGCATTCATGCTTCCGCCGTAAAGCACGGGGATTTGGGCAGCAACATCCGCGTCATAGAGCAAGGTAAACTCAGCGCGGATAAAAGCGTGCATTTCCTGTGCCTGTTCCGGACTTGCGGTTTCACCTGTGCCGATAGCCCAAACCGGTTCGTAGGCCAGCACGGTTTTCACAGCGTCTTCCGCAGAAATACCGGCATAAGCGGCAGCAAGCTGATTTTTGACGACATCGAAATGCGCATCTTTTTTGCGCTCTTCGAGATATTCACCCACACACACAACCGGGGTGAGCCCGGCACTGAGGGATTTAACCGCTTTCTTATTTACGGTTTCGTCCGTTTCATTGTAGTATTGGCGGCGCTCCGAGTGACCGATAATGACGTGGCTTGCGCCGGTTTCTTTAATCATCTCTGCGGTGATTTCGCCTGTAAACGCGCCCTTGTCTTCAAAGTGAAGGTTCTGCGCACCAATGTGCATACCGCTGATTTTGGAGGAAGCATCAACCGCAGCATTAAGGGATGTGAAGGTCGGGCACAGGAGCATGTTCACGCCGGCAGGTGCCGCGCTGATCATGCCTTCAAACGTTTTAAAAAATGCGCGGGTCTCATCCGCATTCATGTGCATTTTCCAGTTACCTGCAATCAAAAAAGGTCTCATGTTGAATCCTTTGGGTTTTTAGTTTAATAATTGACGGAGATCGTTTTCAATAATTGAAATCTCCGTACCGGAATATTTTCTCACGATAGTGCCGTCTGGAGCGACGAGAATCCGGGTGGGTTGAACGATAATATTCAGGCGGCGCATCAGGTCAGCTTCGTGTACCTGCCTTGCTTTGGCAACAGGCCAGGCGGTTTGCCGCTCTTCATAAAAAGCCTGAATGGTAATGGGGCTTTCATTGGTAGGAAGGGTAAGAAACTGCACCTGTTGACGCATTTCATCATGCAGAAAACGCATCAGCGCATGCTCGCCCTGATAGCGCTGCGAGGCCAGATTAGCAATTTCAAGCAAGAGATAGCGACCATGAAAGTCGGCATTGGTCACCCGACGCTCATCCTGAAGCAACAGCTCGAATGAGGGCAATTCCATGCCGGGTGCGAGATTTTGGATATCGTAGAGGTAAAAATCCGCCCATTGCACGAGGGTTGTGTCATCACTGAAGCGCTCACGAAAATCGCGCAGCATTTCAAGCGCGGGCTCGTTTTCGTTAAACTGCGCAAGAATTTCAATTTTGCGCATTTCAAGTAAAATGCGGTCTTCTTCGCGCATCTGAAGGGTCATCACTGAATCTACAAATGCGAGCGCAGGTTCCATGCCCTGCAGACGGATAAGCGCATCGGAAGCAATGATAGCGCGGTCGGACTTAAACAGGTTAAGCTCGCTAATACCCTGTCTTGCCCTGCTAAGGACAAGTTCATCATCCCATCCCTGCAGGATTTCGATAGAGCGAAGAGTTGCGGTTTCAGCGGCAAGGGCACCGGGATGTAAATCTTTAACAGACCAGAACAGATCGCTCCAAGTTTGAAGCAAAACCGGGATGGTATCCTGCGTGACTTCAGCAAGGCCCGAACTGATGAAATCAACGACCCGGTTGAAGTTCCGCTCTACCCTGCGGTAATCATGCACCGCATTGTTTTCACGGGAGCGGGCGCGGAAGCTTTCGGTAAAACCAGGAATCTCAGCGCTAATGGTTGTATGATCGCCATTGGCAAGTACGATGGTTGAGGTGGAAATGAGCCGCTCGTTCCGGGTGACTGAGATCACGTATTCATCCCGCTCACTGAAGCGGGCTGTTCCGGAAAAAGCGCCGCTACGATCCGTTAGCGCATAAAAAAGCGTGTCCAGTCCACCGGCTGCCGGGTCGAAATTAATGATGGCGATCCCGATACCGGAGTAATCACCCGTCGGATCAAGGGTACGGTCCACTGTAATGGTACCCGAAATATTGGCCCGCATACTACCGGCACTGCCCTGCGCCAGAAGGAGAGCGGGTGAAAACAGCAAGAGCGCTGCGAAAAACAGGCCCTGAATGAGGCGGGAATTAATGGATATTGTAGTAACGTGCATGTAAGTTAGTGAGAATGAATAGTTGAAAATGCTTCAGTTATTAAGGTGAACTCACGCTCCGAGCTTTTCTCTTACCAATTGTGTAACCAGCTGCGGGTTGGCTTTGCCTTTGGTTTGCTTCATCACCGCACCGACAAAAAAGCCCATAAGCTTCTTTGCCCCAGCACGGTAGCGCTCCGCTTCTTCGGGGTTTTTGCGGATGACTTCATCTACTACCGGCTCCAGAAAGCTGTTATCCGAAACCTGAATCAGATTAAGCGTTTTCGCAATCTCTTCCGCATCACCGGACTTACTGAGCATTTCATTGAAGATGGTCTGCAAGGCGGATGAATTGATTTTATTGTCTGCACGAAGCTGAAGCAAACCTGCGAGACGTGCAGCATCTACCGGGAAAGCGGCAATATCAAGATTTTGCTCATTGAGTACCCGTTTCACTTCCGAAAGCAAAAGGTTGGCCGCAAGCTTGGGTTTCGCACCGGCTTCACAAACCGCTTCAAAAAAATCGGCAAACGCGCGCTCTTCAGTCAGCAATCGCGCATCGTAAGCCGGGAGCTCCATTTCCTGCATGAAGCGCTGACTTTTCTGCCGCGGAAGCTCGGGCAATTCAGCGCGGATTTCTTCCCGCATCGCGTCGCTCACAACCACCGGCGGCAGATCCGGATCCGGAAAATAGCGGTAATCGTGCGCTTCTTCCTTAGAACGCAGCTGACGCGTTTCCATGCGGTTGGGATCCCACAGAAGGGTTTGCTGCACCACTTCCCCCCCGCTCAGAACCAGCTGTTTCTGCCTTTCGACCTCATACGCAATGGCGCGCTCCACATTCCGGAACGAGTTCAGGTTCTTGATTTCGGTTCGGGTTCCGAACGCCCGCTGACCTTTGGGTCGAATCGACACGTTCGCATCGCACCGCAGACTTCCTTCTTCCATATTTCCGTCGCATATACCCAAATAGCGCACAATCTGCCGGATTTGCGTCAGATACGCCCAGGCTTCAGCCGGGGAGTAAATCTCAGGCTCCGACACAATTTCCATCAAGGGCGTACCGGCACGGTTGAGGTCAACGAGCGTATTATGCGGGTCCTGATCGTGAATGGATTTGCCCGCATCTTCTTCCATGTGAATGCGCGTAATGCCGATTTTGCGGGTGTTTCCGGCTTCATCCTCGATCTCAATCCAGCCGTTCTGACAAATCGGATTCTCGTACTGCGAAATCTGATAGCCCTTGGGAAGATCCGGATAAAAATAATTTTTACGGGCAAAAATGGACTTCGGGGCAATGGTACAGCTGGTTGCCAGACCCATTTTCACGATAAACCGCACCAGGTTCTCATTCAGTACCGGCAGCGTACCGGGATGACCGAGACAAAGCGGAGAAATATTGGTGTTAGGTTCGCTGCCAAAACCTGCCTTTACGGGGGCAAAAGCCTTGCTTTGCGTCAGCAGCTGTGCGTGAACTTCAAGTCCGATTACGGTTTCAAATTCGGTATCCTGCGGGAGAGTTGCAGTCATAAAATGAGCTAAACAAAAAGATTCGGTCCTGCCCGCTAAAACGGGCTTTGCGTCAGCCGCTCATCTGCAGAGATGAACAGCATTTGTGTTTAATACAAGCTTACAAGTTACAAAAAAGTACCCTATTTATCGAAAGCAACTGTCCTTCTGTCCCGGGCACAACGGCAGGTAATCCCCGTCAATTACCCAACATTATGGCTGATGGGAAAATAATGGTAAAATTGTCATGAAAGCTTCCGACCCTTACGCAGCTTTTTTCCAGCATACCTTTTTTCTGTTTGGGTAAACTCCGTGAACATCAAGGCTTACGGAGTAGATCGGTAGCGCCTAAACCTAAGACAAGTCCCTTGCTTTTTTTCTCTCACGACTTGATGGCAGCCTGAGGCAGAATTAACACCCAAACACAAAGGTGTCATATTTATGTGACAACCCGTAGAGTTGCTGACTTATACAATGGATACTGCCCTGCCCCCAGACCAGATCGGCGCAGGGAATCGGTACAATCTCATGACCGGGCAGATGTTTTTTAAACAGGCTGATTACTTCATCATCATAGCGCGGATCATAGACCGGCAGCAGTACGGCTCCGTTTACAAAGTAAAAATTAGCGTAGCTCGCGGGCACGTGCTCCGACCCGTCAACGGTCGTTTCTGCAACCCGTGTTTCCGGCATTGGAACCGTCACAATTTCAAAAGGCTCCCCGTGCTGATCCGTCGCTGAACGGAGCAGTTCGTAGTTCTCCTGCAAGGTTTCGTAGTTCACATCATCCTTGTCTTCCGTTACCATCGTCATGATGGTGCTGGGATTGAGAAAACGGCTGAGGTCGTCAATGTGCCCGTCGGTGTCATCGCCAGCAAGACCATTTTTGAGCCAAATCACCTTTTCCTGTCCGAGCCAGTCTTTCAGATACTGTTCGATCTCGGATTTACTAAGGTGCGGATTCCGGTTCGGATTAAGCAGCACCGATTCGGTGGTAAGCATCACGCCCGCACCGTTGGTTTCGATAGAGCCGCCTTCCAGCACAATACCCGGCTTGAACCGCTGAATACCGTATTTTGCGCTAAACCAGCCTGGCACCGCATTATCACGGTCATAGGGCGGATATTTTCCGCCCCATGCATTGTACTCCCAATCCGTGATTGCATTCAAGCCGCTCATCTGATTCCGCACGAAAATCGGACCAAAATCCCGGGCCCATACATCGTTGCTTGTGGTTTTGTGCACGGTTAAGCGTTTGGTGTCTTTAATCAGGGATCCCAGACAGTTTGCTGCGCGTTCAAACGTTGCATCGTTATTCACGATCAGGTGAAGATGTTCCCGCTTTGTAAGCTCTTGTATAATCTGCGTGTATACGGTCTCAACCCGATCGAGACGCTCACCGGGCCAGGTTTCACGGTTACAGGGCCAGCTCAGCAGACTTGCGCTGTGTGTTTCCCATTCGGCGGGCATGCGGAAGCCGAGGGCAGCAGGAGTGTTTAAGGTCATGAAGGATGAATTTGGGGCATTAAAAATATTGGTTTGCATTCAGCGGCCGTGTCGCTTTAGCAAACCCTGATAGGCGTCAATTCGGCGGTCACGAAGGAAGGGCCAGGTGCGCCGCTGTTTTTCGATGAGGCTGAGATCGCATTCCGCAATCAGAATTTCGGGGGTCTCCCCGGCCTGTGCCAGAATTTGTCCGAACGGACCTGACACGAAGCTGTCACCCCAAAAGCGGATGTCTCCTTCCTGCCCAACCCGGTTGATTGCCGCCACATAGCAGCCGTTCGCGACGGCATGACTCCGGTGCATGATTTCCCAGGCGTCCATAAACTCACGCTTAAGGGTCTCGGGCTCTTCAGGCAGCACGCCAATAGCTGTGGGGTAAAACAGAATCTCTGCGCCCTGCATAGCTGTCAGCCGGGCAGCTTCAGGAAACCACTGATCCCAGCATATCAGCACGCCAATGCGTCCAAAGCGGGTATCGAAGGCTTTAAAACCAGTATCGCCGGGCGTGAAGTAAAATTTCTCGTGAAAGCCGGGATCTTCCGGAATGTGCATTTTCCGGTATATACCAAGCAGGCTTCCGTCCGCATCATGTACGGTCGCTGTATTGTGATAAACACCCGGGGCGCGCTTCTCAAAGATGGATGAAATAATCACAACGCCAAGCGATTCAGCAAGCTTGGCTGTTTCAGTCGTTAATTCACCAGGAATTTCCACCGCAAGATCAAAGTGCGCTTCGTCGTGATTCTGACAAAAATAGTCGGAGGTATACAGCTCCTGTGTGCAAATAATTTGTGCACCGCGTGAAGCCGCTTCACGGATATGCGCAAAGGTTTTGTCTACATTGGGCTGATGATGTTGCTCCGAAGATGTTTGAATAAGGCCCAGCACAACCTTGTCTGAAGCTTTCATAGTACGCGCGCTGATTTTTTTACCTGATTAATAGTATGATTTCCGACAGTCAGCAGTCAAAACCATCGGGCTGCCAAAGATATAGAAAAGCCCGGACAGAAGAACCGTCCGGGCGGGATTAATAAGCGTTATTTTTGGGGTGTTGCTTTACGCAGCCTGACAAAGACCACAGCTGCGGATGGCTGCATAAATACAACTAAAGGAAGCAGCCGGAATCTTTACAGAAGAATAAATTTTTATTTGGTTTAAGCCTGATGACTGACAAGCAATTCGTGCATTTCCTTATTCCCTGCGCTATCAACATGATCCATAATGGACCAGCCGCGGTCATCGGTAATATCTAAGGAAGCACCATTTTCAAGCAGGAATAACACAACATCTTTATGTCCGTTCATGGCCGCCCAATACAGGCCATTTGTATTTCGGTTGTCGAGCTGATCCAAATCAGCATCGTGTTCTTTCAATAATTTCAATACGTTAAGGTGACCATGCTTCGCGGCTTTATAAGCGGCGTTCCGCTGATGTTCATCCTGTGTGTTGGCATCGGCTCCCGCTTCAAGCAGAGCCTTTAAAGAATCAAAGTCGCCGTTTTCCGCCGCATCAAGAAATTTATCATTCCCCATAATCGGTTCTCCGTTTAGGAATTGTGAATCATTTTAGTGAAGGTTGTTAGTCCGATTTTAGCACTTTCAGCACGAATAATCAATCACTTTATTTTTCTTAGATGTTTGATTCTGAACCGCTTAACTATTACATTGGCATGATATCCTAATATCAAACATCGATTAGCTGAAATCGGTGTTACAGATGATCCTGCATCTGCCGTGAAATCAGTACTTTCTGAACGCATGTTATGTACTGATATAATAATGATACCTGATCGCGGCCCCTTTTTCCGCTTTTTTGAATAGACAGGTAAGCACTTTTAATCCCGCATTTTTTTGTATATGCGTTTTCAATCATGGCTTAGAGTAAACTACTGCGCCTTTTTGGTGACAGTTTTGGTGTCATTCGCGGGTTTGCCTGCCGCGGCGCAGCAGTTTGACGAAGACATTAAGCAGACCATTCAGGACTATCTGAAGGCCCATCAGGCCAACGGTACTTTTTCCGGGGAAGTAAAGCTTAAGCTGCACGATCAGACGGCGACATGGCGGACAGGCTACCGTTATTTTTCCCGCCTGCAGCCCTTTCAGGAAGGCGACCTTTTCCGAATCGGATCGCTCACCAAACCTGTCGTAGCAAGCTGGTTCGGACGACGGTTTCAGGATGGAACCCTAAACCCGGGCAGCTTCATTTCAGCGTGGTTTCCGGAGCAAGATCAGTGGGAAGACATCACCCTTTCCCACCTTCTGGCCCATACCTCCGGCATTCGCAACTACACTGCGCTGCCTGATTTCCCCGAAACCCTGCACCTGCCCGCCTCCATCGATGAAATTATACAGCGCTTTGCTGACCTGCCCCTTGAGTCGGAGCCCGGCAGCACGTTTAGCTATTCGAATTCCGGATACATCCTACTATCCAAAATCATGGCGCTGGAAACTGGTCTCCCGTTCATGGACGCCATCGACGCCTTTATTGCGGAAGAGCTGGAGATTGAAAACATGATGTATGAGCGCCCCGACTCAGCAATTGACCGGCTTGTTACCGGTTACACCGATCTCAGCACGTTTGAAGAGAGCCGCTTCATCCACATGTCGCTGCCGCTCGGTGCCGGGGGGCTGATGGCTACCGGATCGGCTATGATTGACTTTACGGAGCGCATGTATGATGAAGCTTTTCTGAGTGAGCACTGGCGACGGACACTTCTTGACCCGCAGAGCGGCAACTATGCGCACGGCTTTGCAACCGGACCGGTGCTTAGCCGGCCAAGTATCGGACACGCGGGCGGTATCAACGGTTTTGCGTCTAATTGGCTGCATTTTCCGGTTGACAGCCTGACTGTCGTCATTCTTTCGAATTATGAAGCCGCGAATGTCGGGCCCATTATGCGGGATATTGTTTCCATTGTGTTTGGCAGGTCTTTCGATATGCCTGTTGTGCGCGAGCCCATCCGCCTTCAGGATGAAGAATTGGAGCGCTTCAGCGGAAGATTTGAGATCAATCCGGGTTTTTCAATTCAGATCCGCAACAGCGAAAGCCGGCTGTTTGCACAGGGCACCGGTCAGCCTGAAGTAGAACTTTTTCCTGAATCACCAACGAAGTTCTTTCTGCGACAGCTCGATGTTCAGATTGAGTTTATCTACAATGCGGAAACCGGCATAGCGGACCGGCTTAAACTGTATCAGAGCGGGATGGTACTCGAAGGGAGAAGGGTGCCCTAACTTACAGCTCGTCAGCAATTAATGATGAGTACATCCGGGGCAATATTCGGTTCAGCATGTAAGAGACACTGACCGCAGGCTGACCGCCTTCAGCAAGAAAAATTCAGCCAAAACTAACGCACTATTGGTTTTCAGCTCATGCGGCTTTGTGGATGATTACGTATCTTATCCAAAGATTAACACTGTTAACCAGTCTTAAATGCTATGCGAGATATGATTTATCCTTTTGAAATTGAGTTAGATGTGCGCGACTATGAACTCGACGCACAGGGGATTGTAAACAATGCTAATTATCAGCACTACTTTGAGCATGCACGTCATGAGCTGTTGCGGAAAATCAGCCTTAGCTTTGTTGGCCTGCATGAAGCCGGATTTGATTGGGTCGTTCACCGCGTTGAAATTGACTACAAAAAGCCGCTCCGGTCAGGCGAGCGTTTTCGGGTGAAGGTCGCAGCCGAGCAAAAAGGGGTGCGATTCATTTTCCATCAGAAGATTGAACGGGTCAGTGACGGCGCCGTCACAACGACCGGGAAAATTTCATCCGTTTTCATGCAGAACGGGCGCCCGGTTCGTCCTCCGCAGCTTGTGATTGACGCCTACAAAACGCTTTATCCTGGTTAAACCGCATTATTCACCAAGAAATTTTCTTGCTGGCAAGGCGAAGCTGAAAACTCAGCGGAAGGGTACCTAAGTACCCTGAGCATGAGTTTTCAGCTTCAACGCCGCCAGCGGGGAAATTTCGCAGCGTGGGAATCACTACGCTCGGAGCACAGCGCTTCTATCGCACCCAAATTTGAGTAACCGCAGCTTTTCACTAAGCTAAATTTAAACTATCATTTAGGTAATAAAACCCTTTTCAATGTGAATAATGCGGGTTAACAAAGTTCAGAACACCGTGCTGCCCTCATCGGTGAGCCAGGTAAACCAGACGGTTTGATTGATCACAGGAATATTGTTTTCCTCGCATATATCCATCGTATGACCGGTTCCGCCCGTTTTGGGGTTTTCTAAATCGTCATAGAAAATACCGCAACTCGCCGGTTTTATGCCCTGTGTACCAATCGCCTTAACCGTATCCCGTATGATGTAGGCCGCTTTGATGGTGAACCGGTTAATATCACCGGCGGCATACCTGTCAATAAGCTTTTCGGTCTTTGTATTACGCTTTGACTGATACAGCACTTCCGGCTCTTCGGTAATGTTCATGCTTTCCAGCGAATAGGTGTCATGCGCGAGATTGCTCTTTTTTCGATGACCATCATAGGGCGTAATCACCTGAAGCCGCGCGGCATTTACCGCACTCACCCCTTCCGAAAAATACTGATCAGAGCCCGGAGCGTTGCCGCTTCTAAAAATCATGTGCCTCGTTTTGGAAGTCAACAGCCGGCCCAAAGCCTTCAGTTTGTCTTTATCCCCTTCAGCAACCTTACGCTTACCCTCGAGCAAAACAATGGCTTCCGGCTTGTCAAATTCACGGATAAATTCAGAGAGCGTCATGGATTTTGGGGGTTTGATTTTCTTTTGAAGGTAAAAATGGAAAGGTGTCGTGTGAAAACCGGATTCTGTGCTGACTGTAAAAATAAGGTTTGAGAGCGGTCTCCTGAGCTTCATCACAATATAATTTGAAAGGAAACAAAATGCCCGCTGCGAAGGATGACCCGCGTCAGAATGGACAGGATTTGTAGCACCTTATTAATCTAATTTTTATATTGGATTTATATATTGACGCAAGTTATTATCTGCCCCGTAGTGAGCACCAAGCCTTTCTCATTGAATCCCATCAAAGCCATATCATCCCTCATCCTGATTTTTACCATGCTGTTTTCTGCAGCTGAAGTGAACAGGATCGGGCTGTTTGTGTTCGCTCATTATACAGGGAACAGCTGTACCAATATTCTCTGCACCTGCGGCTCGGGTTGCGCATGCTCCCATACTTCGGATTCAAACGCTGACAGCCCTGTCCCGGTGAATGCTGCCGGCATACCGCTCATTGCGCCAACGCTTAGTTCAGGATCTGACAGCGAAAACGCACTTTGCTGCAGCGGTACCGACGCTTCTCAACCAGACGATTCCCAAACTTCTGAAACCAAACTTGCCACGGCACAGGGCGCACAACTCTGCAGCTGCGGTCATCACGATCCGGCTGATACCTCCGGCACCATTAAGCCCCTTGACAAGGTAACGCTCGCTGTTGGTATGCTTCTTCAGAAACCAGAACTACGCCCGAATAAACTGCCCAGCATTACCCAAAGTACTCATCCCGCCTTCCCGGATGAAGTCTTCCATCCGCCGACTGTCTGAGTCCGCACACATCATGAACAGGCTCTTTTGAAATTCTGAGCTGTCCCGTTTTCGGCAATGGGTTTACTGTGTACTTAATGCACTTAACACCATCGGCAAACTGCGTCCTGCGCACTGCCGTGTTGCCTGAAATACGGGAATCATACCGATGATGTGCCTGCCTGATTCATTGAACTGACGTCCTGCCTTAAGAACACGGACCATCCGAAAGGCGTCAGCTCTTGCACAAAAGACATTCAACTTATTTTATAATGGAAGACTATTATACACCCTTTGATCAATCCCATACTGACAAATTTCTGTCAGTTTTATTGGTGACATTTTTTGTCACCCCAATCTTACTGTTTTGTCAGACTTCAACCATTCATGCCAGCGCAGCTGCGCACGGTATCCATAGTCAGGAAAGCGATCAGCCTTATCAGGCTGTGGTTCGCTGTGCCGAAACCGGGCATGTTCTGGGCAGCGCCCACATTCTGGTTCAGGATGTGCCCGGCATGCACACCGTAAGCCGCGCGGACGGAAGTTTTGAGCTCCGTCTCAGCCTACAAGGTTCTGAACAGGTGCTGCAGATTTCGCACCTGGGTTTTCACCCGCTCAGCCTTCGATTCACGCATATCAGTGAACTGCCCGCTGAAATTTTATTGACGCCCAAGCGCGTAAACATGAGTCCGGTTTCCGTAGTAGCGCACCACACGGTCGGCAGGCCCAAAAACGGCCTCGATATTACGCAAGCGAGTTTCACACCGATCGACTCCGGCGCTTTTTTGCGCGAAGCCGACAATGTTTCCGGTGTACGCAGGGGCGGATTCGGTATCGATCCCGTCGTGCGCGGAAACAGCGGCAGCCGGCTCAATATCCGCGTTGATGGCCTTGCTTCAAGCGCTGCAGCCTGCCCGAACCGCATGGATCCCCCCACCTCCCACATTCGGTTGAGCGACATTGAGCGAATCGAAATTCACCACGGTCCGCATGCGCTGCGTTTTGGCCCGTCTTTTGGCGGAACGGTTGATTTCATCCGGCACAAGCCTGAAGTGAGTCCACAGTTTCAGGTTCAGGGGGATGTTCGCCTTGCGCTTGAGAGCAATACCGGCAACCGCGTAACGGATGCGCGCCTGCACCTCGGCAACGCCCGCTACGACCTCATGCTTAGCGGCGGCTTTTCCGCAACAGACGACTACACCGGCGGCGACGGCCTGAAAGTGCCGGCCTCATTTGAGAGCAGCGATTTTGGCGCCGAATTGTTTTTCCGGCCTGCAACAGGCCATCAGCTGCAGGCGGGATTCTCACAGTCCTATGTGCGAAACGCCGATTTCCCGGCCCTGCCGATGGATATGGCCATGGATGACACCTTTAAACTAAAAGGCGGTTACGCATGGAATCCACAGGACGTGCCCGGGCTGCGGAGCCTTCGCGCGGATGCTTACTACAGCTATGTTGATCACGAAATGAACAACCACAATCGTGAATCCTTCAACATGCGTGACGCTGTTGCTCTTGCCGAAACCAAAACATGGGGCGTGCAGGGGGAAGCTATCGGGATGTACCGCAGCCTGCGCTGGAACGCTAACGCCTCCTACACCAATCAGCAAATTGATGGCACCCGCTTCGTAGATTTCAAGGCCGGTCCCAATGCCGGTAACAGCATGACCTACAATTTGTGGCAGGATGCCATCATCCAAAACAGCGGCCTTTATGCGGGCGCGGATTATTTTTTGGATGCCTGGACGATCTCAACGGCCATCCGGCTGGATTACAATACTGCGGAAGCCCGAAATCTTGCCCCGCGGTTTGCCGGTACGGATACTTCGAGCGAGCACTTCAACCTGAGTCTAAGTGCCGGAATCAGCCGGGAGTTGAGCACCAACACGGGGATCAGCCTGTACGCAGGACGGGGCGTTCGGTCGCCGGATGTTACCGAGCGCTTCATCAACTTTCTGGCCGTTGGACGCAACGCGTTCGAGTTTGCCGGAAATCCAAATCTGAAACCGGAATCGACCCATCAGCTTGATCTCGTTTTCCGTACCCGCACAAACGACGATGCACTTAACCTGCAGCTGAATGGCTTCACCGCGCTCATGCAAAATTATATAGCCGGGGTACGCAACGAAGAGCTGCAGCCGATGGTGGCAAGCGCACCGGGCGTACTTGAGTTTCAGAACCGGGACGATGTCTTTACGGCGGGCTTCGAAGCTACTGCCGAATACCGATTGCCTTCTGTGGCTTCTGCACGTCTGAGTGCGTCCTACACCTATGCGGAATTCACGGATGATGGCAGCGCCGTTGCCGAGATTCCGCCCTTTGAAAGCCGCCTTGTGCTGACCGGACTTTTCAGCGGACGCTTCATACCCGAAGCAAACATCCGCAGGGTACTGACTCAGAATCGGTTTGATGCCGGTTTCGGTGAAGAAAAAACGGATGGGTTCTGGCTCGCAGATATCAGTGTGCGAACCCGCGTGCTGCAGAATCTCAGCCTGAATGCAGGCGTGCGCAACCTGTTTGACGAAGCCTATTCCGAACACCTGAACCGCAACATACGTCCGGATATAAACGAAGGCACCATGAAGCTGCCCGAGCCGGGCCGACGGGTATTCGTTGAAGTCAGCTGGCGGTTTTAATGAAATGAAGTAGGAGCACTTACTCTAAGCTGCCGTTTATATCAGAAGTAAGCTTCACCTAATAATCAAAGCTCCGGGCCTGTCTCAGACCCGGAGCTTTGTATTTTCTTCCCAAAAAAGCAAGGGATTCATCTTAGATTTACGCGCGCTAATCTTTCACGAAAGACAGTGAGGTGCACGGGGTTTCACCCAAAAAAACAAGCAACAATTTGGCAGAAATCTTCCTGTCCGAACTCCCGGCTTTATGCCAAGTGCAGCGGACTATGCGAACAGGAATGTCAGCTGCCTTCTTTTTGTCTGTTGAAACCGGAAATAAATTTACCCAAACTGCCGGGATTGGTGGCTACAAAATCCGGGTAGTGCATTAGGCTGCGGTGACAGACTTCCTGCAGGATGAAATGGGTGAAATGTACCAGCTTGTCCGCTTCCTGATCAGCTTCAGGATTTAAAAAGTAAATGTTTTCCAGGGCAGTAAGTCCTGCGTCTTTTGGAGTGTTCACGTTTTGATACAACGGGTGGTAAGGCGTGCTGTGCAACTCTTTGTAATTTCGGGGCCAGTTAAGCACCATGAAATCGGCAAGCAGATCTTCCGCCTTGCCTGTATCCTGATCGGGACTGTTGGTTTTCATCAAACGATTAATGTGTGACCTGATGAGCCGGCTGAAGCGCAGTCCTTCTGCTGTGTAATCGTATCGGTTTAATACTGCGAACAACAGCGTGGGCGCAGCAAATACAATGAGAAAAAGACCCATAAAAGAACCCAGAATCATCAGGTAAACCGCAACAAGTACAGCTATTAGGCCAATGTAAACGGCGTTTCGGTCTTCCTTAAAGTGTGACAGTCCGGCTGTCAGGTCTTCAAAATAGCTTTCCCGGAGAGCCGCCTTTAGCTTTTTCAGGCCCGCCCGCAGTTCTTTGGCTCTCTCTTCATTTGAGCTGCCTGATTTTTTGAGATTTGCGAGTCCGGTCCTTGTTGGAAACAGCTCCTTTAGAGGTAACTGTTTTCCCTTGCAGCGGCTGTTTATGTATGCAGATAATAGCTTGTGCCAGGGCCGCAGCGTGCTGTTCTCGTTTGCTTCAAGTGGCTGAATAAGGATGGTGCTGTTCTCAATAAGCTGTTTGATTTCGAACGGCAGCATTTTACGCAACGCGCTTGTCCCCAATGCTGAAGTAATGGCCCTGTCTTTCAGAAAGTTGGAAGGAATACTAATTTCCATCCGCAGATGTCCGGCGCGGGCAAGGTCTGTGAGGGCGAGTCCGGTGAGCCGCAGGACACGGTTGCGGGGCTGTAGTACCGTTGCGCTGTAGAGCGTCTTCATGACCCCAACCGGAAGATTGCGCAAATCAGCCATGGTCAGGGGCTGGTTGAAATCGAGAGATTCCGCTTCTTTCTTGGCCCTGCGCTTGCGGATACGGCGTGCGACAAAAGTGTATAAGCAAAGGAAAAACAATATCCAGCCTACCGGGCGCCAGAAGACGAGTTTACCTGCGGCCGTCTCCTGACGCTGCCGCTCGTCTTGTATGCGGGAAGACCACATCAGGTAATTTTCATCGAGGCTTTCCTGCGTCACATCAGAAGCTGCCGCTTCGGGCGGGAGTCCAAAAACAGCGCCCTTGCTAAACAGAAGCTGCAAATGCAGCGGACGAATCGGGCTGATCTCCATAGGATGAAGGCGGATTCGCAAACCGTCTTCATCCAAAACCTGCAGTACCAGTGGTTCTCCCGCACTTGCGGTAAGGAACCTTGCGAACGGTATTTCTTCCGGCGCCTCTTCGAAATCGAGCGTGAAGCCGGTTTGAAGCCTGCGGACATTGGGTCGTTGTTGCGCTTCAGCCATATTTACCGGCGCAGCATGTGCGAAAACATGGTCAAAGAATGCAAACCCGTCCGCATCTTGCACCAAGTTTTGAAGTCGGTAGCGCAGCTGTAGTTCCGTTTCCCCAAAGCGTCCGAAAACGGAAATCGTGGTTGTTTCGGGGCCTTCTGACAGTACAAATCCCGGACCGGGCTCTTCCGCTGCCGGGTTTGTGGCAAATTCTGGCATTTCCGGAAAAGCGGCCAAAACAGACCCATTCAGGACAACCTCCAAATCATTCACGGACGAGTTACCGTGAGAAATATCAGCTATAAAAAAAGGCCGGAAGGGATTGATTTGATACCGCCGCGTTTCTGTGATTTGCAGCGTGCCATCCGTCAGCACCAAGGCCTCAATTTCCAGCCGTTCAAAGGAATCCTGATTTTGGGACGCAGCATTTAAACTATTTTCCCAAAAGAACATCAAAAGCACCAGCATCCCTGCCATAAGAAACAAGGTTCTGACGGGATGAAAACCGGTGATAAGCACATTACGCATCATTAAAAAGCCCCTGTAAAAATCTTCAGTATAGATGAACAGGTAATAATAATGATTATTTCTTACATAGTTACCCCCTGAAATATAGGTTAGAAAGTCGAAATTTTTTAATATTCGCCGCTCGATAGTACGAAGCTACAGAGCTCCTCAGGACGGATGAGTGGGCTCCTACGGCAAAACCACGGAATCACACAAATTCTTCAACAGCGATCTGATAGGCATGCAGGGGATTATCGCGGCGGCCTTCCCAGCTTTTGTTGTAGCTTTTGATTTCATTCAGCACGGTTGCTACGGTTTCCTCTGTCTGAAAGGAAAAGAACAGCGTAGAGTAAATCCCGTGATCGCCCTGTGAAAACCAGGTACGCACATCGGGCTGATGTTTTTCAGTCCGGAATCCATGCATGGGCGTTTCGCTGTAGACAGCAACTTTGTTTCGGGCCATCATTTGGCGGACTTCATCCGCAAATTCGGCTACACTCAGAATAATCAGCAGTTTCATGGCAACAGTATGTTTTGTTGAGGGAAAACCCGGGACAGTCAGCCTTGCTGCGCTGTGCTGTCACGGGTTTTGTGTTTTCAGGATGGAGATGGAATCTGCCTGAGCGTATCAAACAGCTTCAGGCTTTATTTTTTGACCATGTAGTAGATCAGTGGCACCGTGATGAGCGTGAGCGCGGTAGAAGCAAGTGCACCGCCCATCAGGGAGATGGCGAGACCCTGGAAAATCGGATCGAAAAGGATGACGATGGCGCCAATCACAACGGTTCCGGCCGTAAGCAGGATCGGCATGGTGCGCACAGCACCGGCTTCAATGACCGCATCGTGCAGGTTGTTGCCGTCTTTCAGGCTGATTTGGATGAAGTCGATAAGCAGCACCGAGTTTCTGACCATGATACCCGCAAGGGCAATGAGGCCGATCATGGAGGTTGCGGTGAAGAAGGCTCCGGTAAACCAGTGTCCCAGCAGGATACCGATCAGGGACAGCGGGATGGCGATCATCATAATGATGGGAACGCCGAAATCCTGGAACCAGCCCACAATCAGAATGTAAATGATGATGAGCACGACCGCGAATGCAATGCCGAGATCGCGGAAAACTTCGAGGGTTATCTGCCACTCGCCGTCCCATTTTACGGTTACGTTTTCGCTGTTGAACGGCTGACCCGCAAATTGCTGCGTAACCGGGCTTCCTGCGGCCTGAAGAGCGTCAATTTCGGCTCCGGCATCGAGAATGGCATAAACCGGACTTTCAATTTCTCCGGCAACTTCTGCCACTACGTACACTACCCGCCGCTGATTTTTGCGGTGAATGCTGCGCCCAAGCTCCTGCTCGTGTACTTCCACAAGATCTGCAACGGGCAGCATGGCCCCGGTTTGTGATTGGACGTGCAGACCAGCAATGCTGCCAAGTCCCGAACGGGAAGCATCGTCGAGGCGCAGCACCATCGGGATGGGATCGGCATGCCGCGGCTGATACAGGTAAGAAACCGGGTGCTCACCAAGTACCAGACCCAGGCTTTCGGTTATTTGCATGGGGGCAATCCCGCTTAGCTGTGCTTTGTCGCGCATGACCGAAAAGCGGTATTCGGTTTGGGCCGCTTCCACCATCCAGTCCACATCCACAATACCGGGGGTGCGCTCAAAAATATCCATGATATCCCGTGCTGTAGCCCGCTGTGTTTCGAGATCCGGTCCGTACACTTCAGCCACAAGGGTTGAAAGCACCGGCGGCCCCGGAGGCACTTCCACTACTTTCACATTGGCACCGTGTCGTAAGCCGACTTCCTGCACCATCGGACGAATCCGCTTGGCAATATCATGGCTTTGATCAGAGCGCTCGCTTTTATCAACGAGATTAACCTGAATATCGGCTACGTTCGGCATCTGCCGCATGTCGTAGCTGCGCACCAGGCCATTGAAGTTAATGGGCGCATTTGTTCCGGCATACACCTGATAGTCGTACACTTCCGGTACCTCAAGCAGGCGCAGGGCGACTTCCTGCGCTACGGCATGCGTACGCTCCAGCGTAGTGCCTTCCGGCATATCGATGATGAGCTGAATTTCATTCTTATTGTCGAAAGGCAGCATTTTCACTTCCACCCAGCGTACATAAAAAAGCATCAGCGTCGCAAACAAAATAGCCGTCGTTCCCAAAAGAAAACTCCACCGAAGCCAGGCTTTGCTCAGCAGCGGACGCATGGTCGCTGCATATACTTTGAAAACCACCGTTTCTTCCAGCTTATACGGCTTTTTAGCTTTACTGCCCGCTTTGGGTTCAGGCTCCTTAAGCAGGCGATAACCCAACCAGGGGGTCACAATCAGGGATACGATCAGGGAGAAAATCATGGCAACCGTTGCCCCGATAGCGATGGGACTCATGTAGGGTCCCATAAGACCTGAAACGAAGGCCATCGGAATAACCGCAGCAATTACGGTGAAGGTCGCCAGAATGGTCGGATTTCCTACTTCGTTAATCGCGTAGATTGCCGCCTGCCGGAACGGCAGTTTTTTAATCTTAAAGTGACGGTGCATGTTCTCCGCCACAATAATTGAGTTATCAACCACAATACCGGTCACAAACACCAGCGCAAACAGGGTGATGCGGTTCAGGGTGTAGTCGTACATGTAGTAGAAAAACAGGGTGAGGGCGAAGGTGATGGGCACCGAAATAAACACCACAAGTCCGCCGCGCCAGCCCATGGCCAGAAATACAACAAACGTAACTGCAAGCACCGCGACAATCAGGTGAATGAGCAGGGTGTTGACCTTTTCAGTAGCTGTTACACCGTAGTTGCGGGTTACAATAACTTCGACATCATCGGTCAACAGACTGCCGCTGAGCTGACGGTTCATTTCCAGAATCTGATTGGCGATGGTGTTGGCATCCGCGCCCTGCCGCTTGGCAATGGAAATCGTGACGGCCGGGTAGCTTATGCCCGCCTGCGATTCGTAGCGCTCCGCTGCGGCAGGTCCATGACTGTAGCTCGCATAATTTACTGCCTGACCCGGTCCATCGGTTACGCGGGCGACATCCCGCAGAAAGACCGGCTCGCCCTGATGCACGCCCAGTACGAGTCCGGCCACATCTTCTGCCGTCTCCAGGAAACTGCCTGTCTGTACCAGAAACTCCGTATCATTCCGGCTGAAGCTGCCGCTGCGAAACTCACTGTTGGCCGCCTGAAGCGTTTGGGCAATGCGCAGCGGATCAACGCTGAATGCCGCCATCCGGGCAGGATCGAGGGTAATTTCCACCGCGCGGGTGCGCCCGCCGTGAAGGCGTATCTGCGACACATCGGGAATGCTTGTGAGCTCATTGGTGAGCTGTTGCGCGAGCTGACGCAGCAGGTAGTCATCCTTACTGCCGTCGCGGCTGTAGAGGGTGAGGGTTACAATCGGCACATCGTTGATGGAGCGGGATTTCACCAGCGGCATGGTTACACGCTCAGGCTTGGTATCCATGAAGCGCATCATTTCATTGTAGAGCCGCACCAGACTGCGTTCCACATCTTCCCCAACATAAAAGCGGGCGGAAACAACTGCCATTTCAGGCATGGATGTGGAGTAAATGTACTCGATACCGGAAATGTTCGAGAGCACTTTTTCAAGGGGGATGGCAATGGTGTTCTCCACTTCTTCGGGCGAGGCGCCCGGGTATCCGACAAAAATATCGGCCATGGGCACATCAATCTGCGGTTCTTCCTCACTTGGGGTAAGCCAAACGCCGTAGGCGCCAATGGCAAGGAAGGCAATCATCAGCAGCAGCGTAAGCTTGGAGTCGATGAAGGCCTGCGCTATTTTTCCTGCTAAACCAGTATTCATAAATTTTGGGATTATTCGTAATTGGATTCAGTTCTGGTTTACAGGCTCACACGCTGACCTTGTCTCACAGGCGTATCAAGCACGGAGATGTAGCGTTCTCCGGATCGCAGACCCGATACGATTTCAACCCGTCCTTCATGCGCACGCCCCGTTCGCACCCAGCGCAATACCGCCTGACCCGATTCGGTTACGGCGTAAAGTCCGGTGAGCTGTCCGCGGTGCACAAGCGCAGACTGCGGCACAAAAATAGCCGGCTCGTCGGAAATGCTCAGATGAAGCGTTGCAAACATACCGGGCCGGATGCCGCTTTCATGAGCGTCAGGCAGGACAGCTTCCGCTGAAAACTGCCTTGACATCTGATCGCCGCTACTGTTGACACGGGTAAGGGGAACGGAATCCATTTCAATGCCGGCAGCCGGCACGCTGTACCGGATGGTTTCACCCGCAGTTAACTCACGGATGAGATTTTCCGGCAGATGGGCCCGGATTTTCAGCAAACCGGGACTTGATAGGGTAACAACGGGCTGTCCCGGTGCGGCGAGGTCTCCGGCACGCATAAATTTGCGGGAAACAACGCCCTCAAAGGGCGCACGGATGACTGTATAGGCCAGCATTTCCTGTACTTCCTGTTCGGAAGCTTCCAGCATTTCAAGCTGTGCTTTGGCCATGTTGTAGCCGGCGGTCGCTTCATCAAGTTCGTGCCGGGTTGCGCTTTCCTGCTCGTAGAGATTGGTGATTCGGCGAAAAGCGGCAGCGGCAAGCTCATATCCGGCGGCAGCCTGCATTTTGGCCGCCTGAATCTGCATGAGCTGCGCCCTGATCTGATTGTCGTTGATACGTGCAATCACCTGTCCGCGGCTAACCCGGTCGCCTTCATTAACATCAAGCATGGTAATCGTGCCCATTACGATTGTGCTGAGGCGGGCTTCCTGCGCACTGATTGCAGAGGCAGGAAAGCTGTGGGTTACGATGGAAACTTCGGTACCGGCGAGCTCGGTCTGTACGGCAAGCGGCGTTTCCTGCGGGGTGGTTTCGGGTGATGCGCCACAGGCCTGAAGAATCAGCCCGGCCATTATCAGGGCTGAAATCAAAAGAAAAGACTTATTGGTATGGATAAAATGCATGGGTTGAAGAATTTTGACGGTTTGTTTTTTTGATTTCAAAGCTTAGTTGCCGAGCAACAGCTCAAGGGCTGCGGCGCTCATATTGTACTGAAAGAAGGCTTCAAGCTGCTGCAGGCGGCTTTCGGACAGCCGGGTTTCGGCGAGGAGTAAATCGGTTGTGCGTTCCAGGCCTTCGGCGAAGCGATTGCCGCGGATGCGCGCGTTTTCTGTTGCACCGGCTACCGCTTCTTCAGAAAGTGAAATCCTGTTCAGGGCATGTTCAAGCGAGCGTGCGGCCTGACGCAAATCGGTGTGCTGCTGCTGCTGAAACTGATCGAGGCCTGTTCTCGCCATGCGGGCCCTTGCCGAAGCTTCTGCCCTGCGTCCGGCCTGCTGAAAACCGGAAAACACGTTCCAGCTCAGGCTTGCCCCGATCATGTAGGCCGAAGCACCAAAGCCAAAAGGGTCGTTGTCATTGAGTTCAAAGCTTCCAAACACATTCAGACGGGGCACAAAACTGTAAGCTGCGGATTTAACCATGTAGCCGGCGGCTTCGGCCTGAAGCGCTGCAGCGCGTACAAACGCATTATCAGGCGGGGTTTCAACAGCTGCGCTATCCGGGAGGAATCCCGCCTGCTGTTGCAGCGAATCCGTAGGCAGAATGCGGGTCATAGCGTCCATCCCAAGTAACAGCGACAGTTTTTCCTGTGCAGTCTCCGCTTCATTAGCGGACTTCGCCAGCCGGCTTTCCAGCTCAAGACGGTGCACCCGTGCGGCGAGGAGGTCTTCGCGGCTGAGCATGCCTTCATTATAAAAGTTCTGTGCCTGCTTTTCGTAGGCTGCGGCCGTTTCAGCTGCTTCTGCAATTACCTGCTGTATCTGACCGTAAAGCACCAGCTTGTAATAGGCCTGCTTCACCTGAAAAGTTATCATGGCTGCGGTGCCATCAAGCATTTCACCGGCTGCTTCCGTCTGTGAGCGGGAAGCCCGGCGCGCGAACATCATATCGGCGTTGAACACAGGCTGTTGCACCGTGATACGGGCAGCATAGTTCTCGTACGAGCCGGGATTGTTCAGCCGCGCAGGATCAAAGTCCGGAGCCGTTACCCGCTCTTGCTTTAACCTGAAGCCGAATACGTTCAGAGGATCATCGGTGCTAACCGCCTGATACTCCAGGGAAACAGAAGGCAGAAAGACAGCGCTCGTCTGACGATACTGCGCCTGTGCCACCTGCTGTTCATGGCGTTTCATAGCAATATCCCGGTTGTTTTCTGCTGCCAGCTCAAGGGCCTGTTCCAGCGACAATTCAAGCGTCTGTTGTGCGCTGAGCTGTAAGGGCGCGCCAAACAGCAACAGTAAGATCGGCACGAACAGTAACCCGGATACCCGCATTGTTTTGCGTGGGTTTAGCTGACATGATGTTTGATACGACATTTGCATAATTGTATAACTATGTAGTTATTAAATGGTTAAAAAAAAATCAGCGCTGCAATTGGCTGTTTTCCCACTCGGGGAGTCCTTTTTCCATGCGACGGGCGCTGTACCCGTTAGCGCGGAGTATTGCTACGGCTTCATCTGCCATGAGGCAAAACTCGCCCCTGCAATACGTCACAATCTCACAGTCCTGCGGAAGCTCAGCTATCCGTTTCGGCAGCTCGCGCACCGGAATGGAAACTGCACCCGGCAGCGCAGCAATCTCAAATTCTTCAGCCGGACGCACATCAAGGAGCACGACCTTACCACTGTTGATCATCCCGCTGATTTCTTCGAGACGAACCTGATCCGCGCTGTGCTTTTGCTCCCGGTAGGATTCCAAAAGCCGGCCAATTTCGGCATTCCTGCTCACGGCTGCTGCACGCAGCTGACACAGCAACTTATGCGTATCGGTACCAGAAAGACTGTAGAAAACCTGCTTGCCATCCCGACGGGCACTGACCAAACGGGCCTGACGCAGCACCTGTAAATGTGCCGAAGTATTGGCGACGCTTAATCCCGTGTTTTCCGAGATGTATTCTACAGACAGCGCCCCCTGTGCGAGAAGATCCAAAATTTCCAGACGCAGCGGATTGCCTAGCGCCTTGGTTAAAGCGGCTGATTCAGAATAGAGCTGTTTTTTGAGAACGGATGTTTTCATAGGCATTTTTTATTCGCAGCAAATATACTAAAACATTCAATCATTCAAAATTTTATTTGAATAATTGAATGAACGCTGATCCAAAGCCTGAAGCGGTTTTGGTAAAATCACATCCAAAAAAAAGAAACCCCGATCTGCACTGTGCAAACCGGGGTAGATACAAGTTGAAAAAAGTATCAGGCTTCGGGAAGCGGGCCGCGGTAGTTGAAGGGTACGTCGGGCTTGCCCGTTGTTTTGATGGTGCCGTGCTGCTTCTCGAAACGGCTGATGTTGTCGTTGAGCGCACCTGCGAGACGCTTGGCGTGATCCGGAGTGAGCACGAGGCGCTTCATCACTTTGGCTTTGGGCAGGCCGGGCATGACCGCAATGAAGTCAAACACGAATTCCGAAGCGGAATGGGTGATCATCACAAGGTTGGAGTACGTGCCGGGCGCTTCTTCTTTGGTGAGTTCTATTTCAAGTTTTTTCTGCTTTCCTTGGTTAGGATTCTGCATGATGGATGTGGGTCAGGGTTGGGATTGGTTGATTATATGGTCGGGTGCGCGCGAAGCATTACAGCTACCGGCTCAGGCCGAGAGCGTGTGAATGAGATCGCTTCGCGTGATGATTTCGTAGCTGCCGTCTTTCATCCGAACGACCACAGCCTGATTTTCCTGATTGAGTAGGGTCGTGACTTCCGGAAACGGCGTGGAGTACTCGACCACAGGAAAAGGCTTGTCCATTACTTCGGCAATTTTCATGCCGCGCGCGCCGGGATCCTGAATTAACAGGGAAAGAATCATGGAGTCGGTCACGCTGCCGGTGAATTTGGTACCATCCATCACGGGAATCTGAGATATGCCGCTTTCATTCATGCGATCAATAACATCGGAGAGTTTTTCATGCTCCTGCGCGGTGATAAGTCCCTTTTGATGCTCGCTTTTCATGCGCACCACAAAGTCTGCCACACGTGATGAAGGCGGCTCCATGAAGTTGTTCTGTATCATCCACTCATCGTTATAAATCTTTGATACGTAACGGGTTCCGCTATCAGGAAGTACAACAACAACCACATCGTCTTCGGTAAGGTTGTTGATTCGGGCGTACTCAAGTGCCCCCCAAACTGCCGCGCCGCATGAGCCCCCGATAAACAGGCCTTCCTTGCGGGCAAGGTCGCGGGTAGTAACAAAAGCTTCCTTATCCGGACACTGAATCACTTCATCAATGTAGTCGAAATCGATGGTTGTCGGGATGATGTCCTCCCCTATTCCTTCGGTGAGATAGGGCGCAATCTGAGACTTGTCAAATTTGCGGGTGTGATAATACGACAGATATACGGAACCAATGGAATCAACTCCGACAACTTTGATGTCGGGATTTTGCTCTTTCAGATATTTCGAAGTACCTGTAATGGTACCGCCGGTTCCCATGCCGGCAACAAAATGCGTGATCTTGCCTTCCGTCTGCTCCCAGATTTCAGGGCCGGTAGTCTCATAGTGGGCCTGCGGATTGCTTGGGTTGTCGTACTGATTCGGGTAGTACGAGTTTGGAATTTCTTCGCTGAGCCGTTTGGCAACCGAATAGTAGCTGCGCGGATCATCCGGCTCCACATTGGTCGGGCAAATGCGCACTTCCGCACCCAAAGCCCGCAGAAGGTTGACCTTTTCCATGCTTTGCTTGTCGGTTGTTGTGAAAATACATCTGTAGCCCTTCACGACGGCAGCAAGGGCAAGTCCCATACCGGTATTTCCGGAAGTACCTTCAATAATGGTTCCGCCCGGTTTAATCAGCCCTTTGGCTTCGGCGTCTTCAATCATTTTAATGGCAATACGGTCTTTCACACTTTGACCGGGGTTGAAATATTCAACTTTGACCAGAATGGTTGCCTTGGTTTTCGCGGCTACTTTTTGAAGCTTGATCAGCGGTGTGTGGCCGATGGTTTCGAGAATAGATTGCTTCCACATAATCGTTGGGTTGTATAAGTTATTTATAAACAGTCGTGTCGTTACAGCGACACTTCAGAATACGCAATACAGCGAACATAAGCGCCTTCGCTGATTTACAGCTTTACACTATCATCAATACTATTTTAGCTGAAAAATGCGGGTTTATTCGGGCTTCCCTGGTTTTAGCTGTGGAATACTTTTTCTACTTTGCACAGCTTTGCGCATGCGCATGCAACATCCGTTCAGCCTTAAAGCCGGAACAGAATCTGTTGCCTTTTCCGGCAAAAAGAATGACGAATTCCCGTATTCAGAATTTAAAATTAACTTACGCCTTGAGCCATAAAAAACCAACTTTAAACCACTTTCAAAGCTTTGAAATCTGAGTCAGACTGCGGGGTTTTGATGTCCTGTTCGCGCAGCTTGCATGCACAGCTTTTTGGGCTTGCAAGCATGATGGCCGTGATTTTTTGGATGACGTGCTGTGCAACGCTTCCCGAAGGTGACACGCAACCCCCAAAACCTGATCCGGCAGAAGCGGAAGCACAGCTGAAAGCGGCAGCCGACCGAAGCGACCTTATCCGGCTGCACGGTATTTTTGAGCTCTATCCGCTGCAGCGTCCTGCGTATGGATCTTCGGGAGAGATTGCTGACGAATCAGCAACAGACCCTTTGGCCGACTCAGATGAGCTTCCAACGCATGACATCAGCTGGAACCCCATTGTGCGGGTGAATCTCTTTGCGATGAATCCGCCGCAACAGCTCACGCTTCAGGCGCACGAAGGCAATATCGCTGTTCAGGCAGCCGGACGCCCTGCGCAGCTCACAGCCGGACCCGGTGAACCGCTTCAGCTTCAGGCCGACGGGAACCTGGTAATACTGCAGTCCGGTACGCGGCAAACAGAAGCCGGTCAGTTCGACATTCATACGGAAGCAAGCGGCTTGGTACGCGCCATTCACCCGGAAAAACCCTGGCGCTATTATCGGGGTTCACTTCGGATAGAAGCCCGAAACAATCAGCTGCAGCTCATCAACTATGTGACCCTTGAAGACTACGTCAGTAGTGTAGTAGGCAGTGAAATGAATTTCATGAACCCGGAAGCCTTAAAGGTTCAGGCCGTGATTTCACGCACCTATGCGGTTTGGAACAGCGGTCGCAGTACATCCGCAGCGGGGTATGATCTCAATGACAGCGTACTGAATCAGGTGTATTTGGGAGAGCTGATTACAAGCCCCCGGTTTCGGGAAGCTGCTTACGCTACTTCAGGGGAAGTGCTGAGCTGGAGCGGGGAACTCATTCTTGCGGCCTATCACAGCACCTGCGGCGGGCAAACGGCAGCCAATGAAACGGTCTGGAGCGGTGCGCCCCTGCCCTGGCTCCGGGGGGCGGAAGACTTCGGGAGCTGTTCAGCTTCCCCGCACTTCCGCTGGCGCTTTGAAGTGCCTGCGGCTGAGCTGCACGAACTTTTTAATACAAACGGCATTCGGGTGGAAAACGGGAGCGGACAAGACCGGGCTTCGGTTGTGTATCTGAGCAAGGGCAGCGGATATGAAACGATTGGTGCCAATGCATTTCGTCTTCGGTTCAATCAGCGATACGGCACGCTTGCGCTGCGAAGTACGCATTTCAGATTGGAAGAAGACGGGGAAACCTATATTTTTGAAGGTCGCGGCCTTGGGCACGGTATCGGGTTGTGTCAGTGGGGTGCCCTTGGAAAGGCCGAAGCCGGCTGGAATTACCGTGACATTCTGCGTTTTTACTACAACGGCGCCGATCTGAGCCGCCTGCCGGAACCACAGCCCTGAATTGTAATCCCACATTGCAGCCCTTTTTCTGCCATTTTTCAAACATCTTCATCCCAATCCATCACATCCTTCCAACATGTTCATCCCCGTAAAAAAACCCAAAGATTTTGACTGTGGCTACAATCTCGACCTTATGATCGAAGCCCTTCCCCGCATTCAGGATTTGGAAGAACGCAAAACATACGCCAAGCGGATTGTGGGGCTCATCAAACAAAGTCACATCAACTGGGTGAACATGAAAGGTGAGAGTCAGGCCGCCTGGGATTATTTTTTCAAGCTTGCCGACTACAACCCGGAAGATTACGGCATTGTAAGTCCTTACAAGACTGGTGAACCGGACGATGCCCGCTGAAATTCGTCAGCTGCTAATCAGCTGATTAGCTCCGCCCAAACGGCGCGTGCTTTTTGATGCAGTTCTTCGCGTGTGCCGTTGTTTTCTATGATGATATCGCGCTGCGGATCAAGCGCTTCAAACAGGCCTTTTTGCTGCGCCATACGCTGGCTGATGTGCGCTTCGTTGTGCCCGTCACGCGCCTGAACCCGCGCCTTTCGAACGGCCTCTCCGGCTTCACAGAGCACGACGACATCAAGCATGGCAGGGCGCCCATGCTTTAGAAGCAAGGCGGCTTCCTTTACAAAAACCGGCGTCCCCTTCTCCCGCTGTACGCCAATTAAACGGTCCGTTTCCCGGTACACGGCGGGGTGCACGAGCCGATTCAGCTCCTCAACCCGTCCTTTTTCAAACGCTTCCTGCGCGAGATATGGCCGGTTGAGACTGCCATCCGACGTATAAACAGCTTCGCCGAACGCGGCTTTGAGTCCGGCGATAAGCTCCGGATCAGTTGTCATCAGGGTTTTGGCCGTCTGGTCTGCGTCCATCACAAAAGCGCCCAAATCCGCCCAGATTTTGGCAACGGTTGTTTTTCCGCTCCCAATGCCGCCGGTCAGCCCTACAAGTTTCATCATCCCCCCTCCCGCTATAAAATATTGTGATGCTCAATGACATCACTTGTGTTCGGGTAATCTGTCGTAAAGTGCAGTCCGCGGCTTTCTTTGCGAAGCATGGCCGATCGGATGATGAGATAAGCAACCGCAATCATATTGCGAAGCTGACAAACCGGCACACTCACCTTCGATTTTTTATAAAAAGCTTCGACTTCCTGATGCAGGAGTTTGGTACGGCTGAAGGCCCGCCGCAGACGCAGATCACTTCGCACAATACCCACGTAGTCGGTCATCACCTGCTGCAGCTCGCGCTTGTCGTGTGATACGAGCACCCATTCTTCCGTATCGAAGGTGCCGGAATCATCCCATTGGGGTATATCCGTGCGGAATTCGGTTTGTCGCATAACATCAGGCGCCACGCGGGCAGCTTTTTCCGCTACGACGAGCGCTTCCAGCAAACTGTTGGAAGCCAGACGGTTCGCCCCATGAAGCCCGGTGCAGGCCACCTCACCCGCTGCAAAAAGCTTGTTGATGGTCGTCTGCCCGTTTATGTCGGTCCACACGCCTCCGCACATATAGTGCGCCGCAGGCACAATTGGGATGAGATCGGTTGCCATATCCATGTTGTGCTCAAGACATTTGCTGTAAATGTTCGGAAAGGTAGCCTTTAGCTCATCCCTGCCCAAATGTCGGACATCCAGCAAAACATATTCATCCCCCCGTTTTTTTAGCTGATCGTCGATCGCACGGGCAACAATATCCCGCGGGGCAAGCTCTTTGCGGGAATCGTAGCGCTCCATGAAAGCTTCGCCATCTGTGTTTCGGAGAATGGCACCATGCCCGCGAACGGCTTCAGATATCAGAAAGGAATCAGCGTCCGGGTGCCAGAGAGAAGTCGGGTGAAACTGAATGAACTCCATATTCGAAACCCGGGCCTTGGCCCGGTAGGCCATCGCAACACCGTCACCGGTCGCAATCTCAGGATTGGTCGTGTGCAGGTACACCTGACCTGCACCGCCTGTTGCCAGCAAGGTCACTTTTGCCAGCACGCGCTCAACCCGATCCGTTTCCGTATCCAGCACATAGGCCCCGAAACAGTTTTTTTCGACATACTTGGTAACCTGTATGCCAAGATGATGCTCGGTGATAAGCTCTACAGCAAAGTGATGTTCGAGTATGGTGATGTTGGGATGTTCATCAGCTTTGGCAAGAAGGACGCGCTCAATTTCACGACCCGTCATGTCGTCGGCGTGAATGATGCGGTTGTGGCTGTGCCCGCCTTCCCGAACCAGATGCAGCTCGCCTTCTTTCCGCGTGAATGCCGCTCCCATTGCGATCAGCTTGCGGATGGTTGCCGGACCGCTTTTCACGATCTCGGCAACAACTTCGCGGTCGCACATGCCGGCGCCGGCAATGAGCGTATCTTCCACATGCTTGTCGTAGCTGTCGGCAGCGTCGAGCACGCTCGCAATACCGCCCTGCGCATAATTCGTATTCGATTCAGCGCGCTCTTTTTTAGTGATGATGCCTACCGTACCCGAGCCGGCTACTTCAAGCGCAAAAGAAAGTCCGGCGCTGCCGCTGCCTATCACCAAATAATCAAACTGTTTCATGATCGCCCAATGGTTTGAATGTGCACCCCGGAAACAATCCTCCTGCTTCCAAAAAGGCGCTAAAAAAAGGAAGCGGAAATCCGGTCAGCGGCAGACTGTTGCCGGTACCGGACTTCCGCTGAAAGTGTTCTAATTCGATTCACTCATAAGGAAAGCTTTGATGAAGTCATCAAGCTCGCCTTCCATCACCGCGTCCACATTTGAAGTTTCGTGATTGGTGCGGTGATCTTTCACCATATTGTAGGGATGCATGACGTACGAACGAATCTGCGAGCCCCACTCATTGGCTTTTTTCGTACCCTCAAGCGCACTGCGCTGTGCGTCTTTAATTTCTTTCTCGAGGGTGTAAATACGTGATTTGAGAAGCTGCATGGCCTTTTCCCGGTTTTGCAGCTGACTCCGCTCCTGCTGACACTCAGCCACTACCCGCTCTTCGCTGCCATCACTGAGCTTGCCGGTCCAGATCAGGCGAACACCGGTTTCCACCTTGTTCACATTCTGACCGCCCGCACCGGAGGAGTGAAAGCGCTGCAGCTCAATATCAGCGGGATTCAGGTCGATTTCGATTTCATCATCAATGATCGGATAGATGAAAACCGAACAAAACGAGGTGTGTCTTCGGGCGTTGGAATCAAAAGGCGAGATGCGCACGAGGCGGTGCACGCCGTTTTCGGCTTTCAGGTAGCCGTAGGCAAATTCCCCTTTTACTTCGATAGATGCACTCTTGATGCCTGCCACATCCCCGTGCTGATATTCTACCGTCGAGACGGAGAATCCAGACCGGTCGGCCCAGCGCGAGTACATGCGATAGAGCATGTTGGCCCAATCCTGACTCTCGGTACCGCCTGCTCCGGGGTTGATGGTAATCAGGGCGTCGCGCCGGTCGTCTTCATGCTGCAGCATATTACGGAATTCCAGCTCGTCAATACCGTCTGTCAGCGCCTTAATTTCCGCATTGATTTCATCGGCAACGGGTTCGCCTTCATCCAGCATTTCGCGGTATACGCCGATATTCTCGCGCTTTTCGTTGAGGGCGTCCCAGGCCTGAATCCATGATTTTTCGAAATTGAGGGATTTCATCACCTGCTGCGCTTTATCGGGATCATCCCAAAAATCGGGTGCCTGCGTATTCTGCTCTATTTCTGCGATGCGGAGGGTTCGTTGATCGTAGTCAAAGATACCTCCTCAGTTCGTCTAAGCGCGCGAACTGCTTTCTGATGTAGTCGGTGGTATAGTTAAGTTCTTTTGTAGACATGAAAACTGAATGGTTCTGATTAAGATGATTAAGTATGGCGCTATCGGGCCTGACCGCGACCGCACCGAAAACGGGTTCAAGATACAAAAAAAGAAAGCGGCTTTAGAGTACTGACTCCAAAGTCCGCTTTCATTTGTTACGGGAAGGATTCATTGGCTTGATTCAGCCGTGGAATCTTCATCAAATAGCTGTTGCGGCTTAATCGAACAATTTTGCTACAAGAAATCCGAGCACTACGCCACCAAGAACGGCAAATCCTACGCCCTGCTCCGGGTTGGTTCGCACATAGCGTCGGGCATTGCGGTATTCTTTATACAGCTCGCGTTCGAGTCTTTCCTTTTCATCGGAGAGCGCTTTAATTTTCTCATCATAGCCGGTCTTATCAAGCACACTGTTTACGGTTTCGCTGACTTTATTTTCCATAGCTTTCTCGGGATTAAATTACGTTTCTGATTATTTGTATCTTCAGCCTGTAGTTTCAAACAGGCAGGCTACGGTATTCCACCGTCTGCTTTTTAATATAACTATAATTAAGGACGCAGCGTTTGGTGAACCGTTTCTAAGGTCATTTTCCCTGCCTTCTTCCGGACAAACTTTCTTAATCGCCATTCTTTTGATTTCTTCAGACGAGCTTCAACACCGGTTTACTAAACTTCAGCCGCTTATCCGAAAAGCGGGACAGCATGTCACCCACATGCGCAAAATGAATCAGGCGACCGTGACCTATAAAAGTGACGGGAGTCCGGTAACGCGGGCAGATGAATGGGCTAACGAATTTCTTAAGCATGAAATCAGCACGCTTTTTCCGGAGGATGTAATTATAGGGGAAGAAGATGAGCGAAAAGAATACCCTGCGGGCAGTAAGCTTGTGTGGTACCTTGACCCCATCGACGGGACAAGTTCCTTTGTGAAAGGGGGTTCTGATTACTACGTGCTTGCGGGGCTCAGCTGCGAAGGACAGCCGGTGCTTGGCCTGCACTATCATCCCAAAACAGACCGCCTTATTTACGGCTGGACCGGACATGGCGCGAAAAGCATAACCGGAGACACTTCCCCTGAACCGCTTGAAGCAAAGATGCCGGCCTGGAGTCAGGAGAGCCGGATTTTCATCAAAAGCTACATTGCTGAACTTCGGGAACAGGTAAAAGGACTCGGCATTACGCGGGCCCGCTACCTGCCGGGCATGGTTGATATGGTGGGTCCGCTCTTCGGCAAGTCTGAAGGCTTTGTGAGCTACCGCACTACGGCCTACTGGGATCTCGTGGCTCCCGCTGCCATTATGGCTGCCGCCGGATTTCAGCACAGCGGCACGCCACCAAACGGGCAGGCGCCGCTTCTGTTTAATGACGGGAAGTGGACCACAACCTTTTATTACTGCCTGCCGCCCAATACGCCCGACACCTTCATAGCGTCTCTCTATGAAATTCGGCAGACCTTTGAGACGGAAGAGCGTTAGGACGCAGCTGTTCTGCGATTCGACAGACCCGCCTTAAATGTTTTTCAGAAACGGGGTAAGCGTCCTATCTTACGGCTTCGCCTTCGGGCTGATGATGTCCGAAATATCGCATATAAATCAACTATTTACACGCAACCACATGTCTGATCAAGCTGCCAACGATCCCCAAGCGCTGCTGGCAAAAGCTGAGGCTTTTCTGAAACTTCAGGAAGAGGTCTATGCCCCCATCGGAGAGGTGCCGCGACCCAAAAAGGCCACCGCGTCAGCTGAAGCCGCAAAGCCTGCTCCTTCCGCGTCGCAGCAACAGCCGCAAACGCAGATTCAGGGAGAGCAACAAAACAAAGCGCAGGCCATGCCGCAAACGCATGATCAGGCTCCGGAACCATCCATCGATAAAAACCAAACCCAACCCGACTTGACTACTTCTCTGGAAAACTGCAAAACGCTTGAAGAACTAAAGGCTTTTTGTGAAGCCGCCGAAATCCTGAAAACAGATCTTGAAAATACGCGGCTTGTGTTTGGCAAGGGAAACCCGCAAGCCGACCTGCTGCTGATCGGTGAAGCGCCGGGGGCTAAGGAGGATCAGATGGGGGAACCTTTTGTGGGCGCTTCGGGCAATCTGCTCACAAAGATTCTGGGGGCCATTAAAGTTGACCGGAGTCAGATTTATATCGCAAACATCCTGAAACACCGTCCGCCGGATAACCGCAATCCGACTGCCGATGAACGCACCCGCAGTTTGCCTTATCTCGAGCGGCAGATAGACCTGATTCAGCCTAAGCTTATTCTTTGTCTCGGGCTTATTTCCGCGCAGACGCTGCTGCAGTCAACCGCTGCGCTTAAAGATATGCGGGGCAGCTTCTACCCCTATCGCGGTGCGGAGCTGATGGTGACCTATCATCCGGCGGCGCTGCTTCGTAATTCGAATCTGAAGCGGGGCACCTGGGAGGACGTCCAAACGCTGCGACAGCGGTACGACGCGCTGGGGTGTAAACCCGAACTTCCGCCATATCTGTAAGCGCCCGCTCCCGAACCATCGCTGAGGCTTCATTTTTTTTCCGCATTTTCACATCAATACATGAGTAACGGTTACGCAAATTCACCCGGCAACTACGCCGCGCCGCGCGGGCAGGATGGCGCGGCTGCCTATCCCGAGGGCGGGGTGCTTCCACCACAGGCCATCGAAATTGAACAGGCTGTGCTGGGCGGCATGCTTATCGAGCACGAGGCTGCAACCCTGGCCATAGAGCTGCTGCAGCCATCAGATTTCTACCGCAAAGGACACCGGCACGTTTTTGAGATCATGCAGGAGCTTTATGAAAAGAGCAATCCGCTCGATCTCATCACTGTGGAAAGCGAGCTGCGCGACCGCAAGCTGCTGGAAGAAATCGGAGGACCGGCCTATCTCGGCGAACTCACCCGGGCCGTCAGCTCGGCGGCAAATATTGAGTATCACTGTCAGATTCTGGCTGAAAAAGCCATCAAACGCACCATCATCAGCACCTTCACCGATGTGGTGAAGGAATCCTACGATCCGGGCACTGACCCCTACGACATGCTGGATAAGGCTGAGCGCTCGATTTACGAGCTCGCCAACGCGAAGCGGGGGATTGAGTCAAACAACATGAGCGATATTCTCAAGAAAACCCTGCAGCACCTTGAGGATATCCGCGGGCAAAAAGGCGGGATTACGGGCATTCCGTCCGGCACCGACGTGGACAAATGGACGGCGGGATGGCAGAAGGGGGATATGGTAATTATCGCGGCGCGCCCCTCTATGGGAAAAACTGCTTTTGTACTTACTATTGCCCGAAATGCCGCGCTGTTTCCGGTGGAAGAGAAGCGGGCGGCAGTTGCGATCTTCAGTCTTGAAATGTCTTCACAGCAACTTGTGCAGCGCCTGCTTACCATGGAAGGCCGCGTGAATGCGCAGGATGCCCGAACCGGCCGGCTCACGGACAATGATTTCAAACTGCTGATTGATGCGGCGAGCCGCTTGTTCAAAGCCAAAATTTTCATTGACGACACCCCTGCCCTGAGCGTGCTTGAGCTGCGTTCCAAATGCCGCCGCCTGAAAAGTGAGCACGACATCAATCTCATCATCATTGACTACCTGCAGCTGATGCGCGGCAACACCAATGACCGCAACTCCAACCGTGAACAGGAAATTGCGACCATTTCCCGCGGTCTCAAAAGTCTTGCGAAAGAGCTTGATGTGCCGGTTATCGCGCTGTCACAGCTTAGCCGCGCGGTTGAAACACGGGGCGGCAACAAGCGGCCCATGCTGAGCGACCTTAGGGAATCGGGCAGTATTGAACAGGATGCGGATGTAGTTTGCTTTCTTTATCGTCCGGGCTACTACAACATCACAACTGATGATGAAGGCAACAGCACCGAAGGCGTAGCCGAGGTTATTATCGGGAAACAGCGTAACGGGCCGGTTGGCACCGTGAAACTGCAGTTTGTGGAGCAATACGCACGCTTCGAGAACTTTGCGTCCTACCAAAACAATGCACCCGGCATGGACAGCGCAGAAAGTGAGGGCGACGGGAATCAGGGCGGTGGCAACAGCAGTGCAGCGTTACCCCCCTTCGATGATGATGATGAAACTGCAGGCGCGGTCAGCCCATCGGAACCCGGAACTTCCCGGCGCCCCCCAATGTATCAGCCCGGGCCGGCCGACTTTTCGGATGATTCGGGAGAAAATCCCCCTTTTTAGTACAAAGAACTGCAAATCAAAATCATATGATGTCAAGCCACCGACATAAAAAACACCTTCTTAACCTTAGATATGTAACCCTGTTTTTACTTTTTATTTTTGTTTGGGCAGGATGCGGAAGTGAAGAAAAAGACCTTGAACAGCATACTGAAATTCAATCGGGTGAACGCTATGCATTTAGCCAATGGCAGCCAAACGTAACTTATGAAGGTGCCTTACGCAACATCATGCGGGAGAATAATCTTAGTGCACACCTTCACTTTGAAGATTTCCCGCTGCGCAGTACAATCTATGCGCTTGGCGCATTTGAAGATCTCAAAGGGGAAATTCTGATTTTACGCGGAGAATCATACAGCACACGTGCAGTAGCCGATGAAGTGCGTTTTATAGATCTTGAAAATGAGTCTGCCGCTTTTATGGTATGGGCCGAAGTTGAAAAATGGCAGGGGTTTGAAGTTCCGGATTCTGTTCTAAGCTTTACTGAACTTGAAAATTTTACCGCTTTGCAGGCCAATAACTTTGGAATTGACCAGACAAAACCTTTCCCATTCGGCCTGACGGGAACTGTCGCAGAGCTTTCCTGGCACGTGATTGACTGGCCCGAAGATGATACCGTGCATACGCATGAAAAACATATGGTCACGGGTCCGCATGGCGTACTGACTGGTATTCCTGCGGAAATCCTTGGCTTTTATTCTGACAGCCATCATGGCATTTTCACACATCACAGTTCAAATATGCACCTACACTTTGTCTCACAGCCACCGCTCTATTCCGGACACGTTGACGACCTGACCCTAAGCCCGGGCTCAACATTATGGCTGCCTGCAGAATGAGAAACAGGTCTTTTGATAGAAAACGGTAGCTTTTTAATCAGCCGACATTTTACACCTTATCCGCAAATCACCGCAGCAACCTGAACCTTCACGTTTACACAGCCGCATGTTCCGTTTTTTGTTTAACCGCCGCGGGCGCTGGATGGAAGAAGGCCTTACCAAAGATCAGGCGGACATACTGCGGAGCCTGCCGGAACTGGCGGGACTAAAAGAGCCCGCTTTTCAGAAAATCTGCGGTCTAAGCCGGGTGCTGATGGAAGAAAAAACCTTTGAAGGCTGCAGCGGTCTCACCCTTACCGAACGGATGAAACTGATCGTTTCCGGCTATGCGGCCCTGATGCTCGCGGGCGATGTTTCCGACTACTTTCCCGGGCTTCAATCTATTCTCATCTATCCCAAACCCTATATTGCGCCGGTCGAAGACTACGACGAAGCGGGTATTGTGACGAGCGGACACGAGCGCAGGTTCGGTGAATCGTGGGAGTTTGGAAGCCTGGTTCTTGCCTGGAATGAAATCGAGCGGCATATCAGAACGGCTTCACGTGACAATCTTGTGATTCACGAATTTGCCCATCAGATCGATGATGAGCTGGGAATTTCGCTGGAGGTCGAGCGTGTGCTAAACGGCAACGCAGACACCCCCTGGGCGGCAATCATAGCGCGCAAATTTGAGACCTTCAGCCGGAACCCGGGACGGCTGCCCTCGGTCGACACTTACGGCGCCGAAGACCTGCACGAATTTTTCGCCGTGCTTTCTGAACTCTTTTTCACCTACCCCCAACACCTTCGCTCCGATTCAAAGGCCCTTTTTGATGTGATGTGTACCTGCTACAATCAAAAGCCCATTCCCTGAAACCAATGCTATCATGACCATTAAAGAACTGAAAGCCGCATTGTCTTCGCACTCCAATGAAGACCTGAACAGGATTATTAAGGAACTGTACAAAGCGATTCCTAAAAAAACGAGAGAAGAAAAAAACCTTGATGCGCTGATTAAATCACCCGCCTCATGGGATATCAAACGCAAAGCCCCCGCTCAGGAAATAGATACGGATTTCCTGTATAATGATATCTGTACTTTTGAACAGGATGTGCGGGATGGCTACTATGGATCACCCAACCGGTATATTTCGAAGAAAAAGCGTTCCGGCTGGCGTTTTGAAGTCATGCGGTTTTTGAAAGAGCTGGAGACCTTGCAACGCACGGGAATCAAAAGCCCCAAATCTGGTATGGGTGCCCAAAAATTGTATATACTGCTGTGCCTGTGCGAACGATATACCCTACTGGCCTCGCCTTACCCTTTTGAAACCATCAAGCGGGAAAAAGAAGATTTTTTCAAATTTGTGATGGATTTGAAGCGTGGTGTTATTTCCTGGCCGGAATACATCCGGGACGGAGTAACAATTCTCACGGAGACGCACCATGCGATTTACATGTCAGACTTGTCGAATTTTCAGTACTTCACCCAAACGATTAAGTATCCGGAGCTCAGTGAGATGGCTATCGAATATTGCAACAAAAAGCTCAGCGAAGATAGGGTCAAGCCGCTCAACGATAAATACAACAGAGACCGAAGCCCGGATCAGGAAAAAAATGCGCTCAGTTACATCATCTTCTTCTGCTACCTGAACCTGTACGAACCCGATAAGGCCGTAGAAAGCGTGATACAAAATATTAAACCCACCAAAAAAAACGACGGAATTAACAACATTCTTCAACTCCTCAGAGAAGCCCGACTTGACGATGCTTTCCTAAAATTCTATGAAGCATACGCCCCAATGGCAAGCCGGAACATTTACATGAGCAATTTAGAGCACTACAAGCACCTCAAAGACAAAGAATAAAGTGTGCTGAGGGCTTGTAGGTACAGATAATGGAGGGTTGGTTGTAAAAACGAATGCTCGTAGCGGCGAATAGGGGGATTCTAAGAATAATTACGCCAACGCAACCACAGCCCTGAAAGAGCGAAATACCACAGCCCGGGGTGCCACCCCCGGGATTGCGGCCCCACACAAATGGAGCCCTGAAAGGGCGGCATATCATCGGGAGTTGCGTCCCGAATCGTGCGCAACCATTGCGGATACGGCTGATAATGTATTTCGGGAGCCGCACCCGCCTCGCTCCTTCTTTTCATTACTATTCGGGTTGCACTGAATAACAAAGCCTTCGGTCAGCATTCCCACACCCCGTCCCGCCACCATCGGGGCGTTGAATGAGATTTGAGGCTACTCAGGCCTAATCAACCCTAACAAATTCCTACCGGGGCCACCCCTCTCGAGAGGGGAATTTTATATCCCAAATAATATCAACATTATAACTCATAAACGACAAACTGACATACTGTGCGGTGACATACTGAAAATGCCTTCTCGAGAGGGGAATTTGTAAGTCCCGTGATAATCATAGCTTCGGATACCTTAATTTCTTTCTTCTTTTTTGGCTAAGAGTCCTGCAACGCCACGGAACCAAACTCCCCGCTGCGAGAGGGGTGCCCGGGTTGTAGGAGCGATCCTATGTGTCCGCCTGCAAACGGGCGGGGTGTGACCGCCCGGAAGCCGGAATTCGGGCACCTTACGCCACGATAGAAAACATCACGCATTTGTAATGAGCTCAAAAAAAGAATTACCAAAGGCTAACCCAGCCCTGAAAGGGCGGCATACCACAGCCCGGGGTGCCAACCCCGGGATTGCGGCCCCTCACAAATAGAGCCCTGTAAGGGCGGCATATCTTCGGGGGTGGGTTTCGATTCGTGCGCAACCATTGCGGATACGGCTGGTAATATATTTCCGGAGTCGCACCAGCCTCGCTCCTTCCTTTTATAGCGACTCAGCCTGCACTGAAATGCATGGCCTTCGGTCAGCATTTCCACACCCCGTCCCGCCACCACCGGGGCACTGAAAGAGTGTAAAAATAATTCCGGCACCACAAACCCTAACAAATTCCTACCGGGGCCACCCCTCTCGAGATGGGAGTTTTATATCCCAAATAATATCAAGATCAAGATTGGGGCTAAAATGAAACCCTCCATGGGTTTAGAAACCCTTGGAGGGTTGATTTGGCTCAAATATACCATAACCCCGTCATCCCGGAAAGGCCCACACTGAAGCCGAAAAATGCCCCAATGCGGCCGGCCTTATCCGGGATCTGCCAGCTTCGGCCTGAGACAATGCCGGTAGTTGGGCCTCCAATGGCGACCGGGGTCTTTGTGGTTCCGGCTTCCCAGGTCAGCTATTGCATTGCGGTAGTTCAGGCTTGGAAGATCCCGGATAATGCTGCACGCCTTTTCTTAATGGTAAAAAAACGCCGAATGGCAGCATTTCCGGGATGACGGGTTCTTTGTGGGATGGTATTTGAGAGAACAAATTCAGTTTCTTGGATTTGATTTTGATATCCGAAATTGTAGAGACGCGATTCATCGCGTCTCGGATTCACCACGTTTTGAATTACCGCGCTTCCACGCACGGGTGGTCGGGCAAATGATCAGTTTCCAGCCCGATGGGTACCCCACCAACTGCCGCTGTGCCCGTAATTTGGCTTTTTGCCTTCGACCGCCCTTCGGTCTCACCCCGTCCCGCCACTATCGGGGCGTTGAATGAGATTGGAGGATACTCAGGCCTAATCAACCCTAACAAATTCCTACTGGGGTCACCCCTCTCGAGAGGGGAATTTTATATCCCAAATAATATCAATATTATAACCCCAAAATGACATACTGACATACTGTGAGGTGACATACTGAAAAGGCTTTCTCGAGATGGGAATTGATAAGTGCTGTGATAATACCTTTCGTGACCCTATTTAGATAGTTTTTTTGACTTGAAAGTCCTTAAACGCCACGGAACCAAACTCCCCTCTGCGAGAGGGGTGCCCGGGTTGTAGGGGCGGACCTATGTGTCCACCCGCAAACGGGCGGGGTGTGAGCGCACCGGAAGCCAGAATTCGGGCACCTAAGGCCACGAAAAAAAACATCACACACTTGTAATGAGCTCAAAAAAAAAATTACCACAACGTAACCACAGCCCTGAAAGGGCGACATACCACAGCCCGAGGTGCTAACCCCGGGATTGCGGCCCCACACAAATGGAGCCCTGAAAGGGCGGCATATCATCGGGAGTTGCGTCCCGAATCGTGCGCAACCATTGCGGATACGGCTGATAATGTATTTCGGGAGCCGCACCCGCCTCGCTCCTTCCTTTCATTACTATTCGGGTTGCACTGAACTACATAGCCTTCGGTCAGCATTTCCACACCCCGTCCCGCCACCATCGGGGCACTGAAAGAGTGTAAAAATAATTCCGGCGCCACAGACCCTAACAAACTCCTACCGGGGCCACCCCTCTCGAGAGGGGAGTTTTATATCCCAAGTAATAACAACATTATAGCCTAAAAATGACACACTGACATACTGTGCGGCGACATACTGAAAATGCCCTCTCAAGAGGGGAATTGAGCGTATATGAAGCCCGCCGAGCTGATTCCTCTCCAAAAACAAAAAGGGCTGACTTCCAATTAAGAAAATCAGCCCTTGTTTAGTGGCGGGGACAGGATTCGAACCTGCGACCTTCGGGTTATGAGCCCGACGAGCTACCAGCTGCTCCACCCCGCGGTGTAGATTCACAATATAGGGGTCAAATGCCCCCTATGTCAAGCTTTATTTCAGAAGAATTCAAAAAAGCCTGTTTCTACCGGAAATGCCCGTTTTGCTTCATGAGCTGACTTACTTCTTCGATGTAATTCAGGGCTTTGTCTTCGTTGCGGACGGCAATTTCGGTTACGAGTGCATTCACGACAACAGAAAGTGCGGCAATACTGTTGGTGAACAACAGGTTTTCACTTTCAACTGCGAGTACATGATCGCTGTATTCGGCAACAGGTGCCGTCGGCAGGTCGGTGATGCCTACCACTTTTACTCCTTTTTGATTTGCCATAGCTGCGATTTCAATGGTCCGGGCTGAGTATGGCGGAAAGGAAAAGCACAGCAACACATCTTCATCCCCCAGAAACAACAGCTGTTCTTCAAAACTCAGGTGTCCGCTTACTACCGACTGTGCCCGAATGGCGACCTGACAGAGCGAATATGCCGCTAGCTGCGCTACGAGCGCAGAGACCCCAAGTCCGTAGCTGCTGACAGAGCGGCAGCCCGCTATCAGATCAGCGACTTTATTGAAAGCTTCCAAATCCAGGTTCTCAATGGTCTTGTTGATGTTGCTCACATCCTGTTGTGCGACCTGAAATACCGATTTGCCTGCCGCATGCCGGATCAGCTTAAAGCGGTCGGTTTCTGAGTAGCGCTTCTGCACCGAAGCCTGAAGGGCATTTCGAAACAGCATGAATCCGTCGAACCCGAGCCGCTGTGCAAAGCGGACGACCGTTGCTTTGGAGACTCCGCTTCGCTCCCCTATTTCTACGACCGAAAGAAAAGCCGCTTCATTCAGGTTTTTTACTACATAATCAGCTACTGCCCGCTGATTTTTAGGCAGTTGTTCGTACTCAGACGCAATCATGCGCACGAATGCTTCAGCGGTGTATTCTTTCACGGTATTCATTGATCAGGAGTTTGCAGGCCCAAAATATGGTGAAGGTCCAGCTACCTAAGTTTAGGCTTACAGCTCCGCTGCGTCAATGGGTAAAATTAGATCCTGCACCTGCGTTCCGTCCCAGCGGAAGCGCGAGCCGGGCGGCAGGATGTGCGTCACAATGCCGCGCGCACCGAGATTGCCTTCTGCAAAAATACCGCTATCGGCTCCCGAAGCGTCCAGCAAAATCACCTGACTTTCCCCGACCACTTCCACCATACCGTCGCCTGCGAACCAGAGTGCCGTTGCTTCGTCGATACCGGCGGCGAAGGGAACACCTTCATCCAACATCACATTGAACAGCCGGTTGAGACGGCTGCGCCGGATGAAGTGCTGATCCGCGATCATGTTTTGGAGCAAGCCGAGCCCGGGTGTCGTAATTACGTTTTCGTGCCGGATGATGCCGAAAGGCTGCCGTACGCCGTGCCGCTCATCGCCGGTGATCATTACTGCAGACTGAACCGCTGTTCCGGCGCTTGTGCCCGCAATGACTGCACCGTTCTGCCAGGCTTCATGCACCGCAGCCCGCATGGCGTCGGTGCCGAAATAGTGCATAAGCTGACGCTGATCGCCCCCGCTGAACCAGATGCCCGAAGCCGTACGGAGCTGTTCCAGAATTTCGGGCCGGTCGATATCATCATCTTCCAACATCATAATATCGACGGATTTCGCCCCGTAGCCCAGAAACATATCCCGGTGCTCCCAGCCAATCGTATCGGCAATGGCGGAAGCCATGGGAACCACGATAAAGGTTGAATCCGGACTCAGGCTCACAATCAGCTCCATAATTTCCGCAGGACGCGGCCCGCCGCCTATCATCACGAGATGGCCCTGAGATGAAAAAACGGAAAGTTCTTCAAGGGCTGATGGCTGGTCTGAGCTACCGGAACAGGATACGAGCATTGCGCTCATCATCCCAGATAGTACAATCAAAATAAATGTTTTCAGGCTATTCATGGATATGTTGGGTTTCGGATGATGGCGACTGTGCCTTAAATCGTTGGCTTGCCTGTGCGAGCAATGCGCGGATCATGTCCATGCCTGCAAGCATGTCTTCAAGAAGCACAAACTCTTCGTCGGCATGTGGTTTTTGGGCGCCTATGCCCAGATTTACGGCGGGTATCCCCGCTTCCGCGAGCGCATTTGCGTCGCTGCCGCCGGAATAGGTGACCCCGACCGCTTCGAGACCGGCCTGAGCAAGGGCGTTACGGACAAAGCATACGTGCGGGCTGTCAGCTTCGTGCTGATAGGGCGCGAAATCGGGCGTGACTTCAAAATAGAGACTGCCACCGGATTTTTCTGCGACGGAGCGACAGATGGCTTCCCAGCTCTCCAGCACGGCTTTGAGCAAGTTGCCCTTCACCGCCCTGACTTCCCCGTTGAAGCGGCAGCCCGCAGGAATCACGTTCGAAACCGTAAGGTCGCCCCCGCTGATGCCGCCCACATTCGCGGTCACGCCTTTCGGCAGCGGCTGCATGAATATAACGGAAAGGGCTTCAGCCGCCATGGCTATGGCGTTCAGTCCGTCGGAAGGCCGGACTGCAGAGTGTGCGGCACGGCCGGTAAATTCGGCTTCAAAAAGGCTCATCCCCGCACAGCTTTCGATGTACGCGCCGGGACGCAGGGCCGAATCGAGAACCATGGCCATTTCCACATTCCAGGGCTTCAGGTCGAGCTGTTTGGCACCCAGCATGCCGGCTTCTTCGCCGACCGTGCACACAAAAATAATGTTAGGCCGCGCTTCTTCGGGCAACTCGAAATACAGGTCAATCAACCGGAGCAGCAAGGTAAGACCCCAGCGGTTGTCGGCGCCAAGCTGCGTATTACCCGCTGAAGTGATGCGGCCTTCTTTCACCAGCACATGCGTTTTTCCGGTATCGCGGACCGTGTCGAGATGCGCCAGAAAGGCAAGCGCAGGCGCGTCAGGGTTGTGCTGATCGGGTACCAGAATCAGGTTTCCCTGACTGCCGCCGAAAGACGTACCGGCTTCATCTTCGAAAACCTGAAGCGGATAGGATTTCACGTATTGCTTCACTTCCAGCGCAACGGGCCGCTCTTTACCGGTCACGCCGCTGATGGTCGCAAACCGGCTAAAAAGTTCTATCAGTCCCTGTAATTCGTCATAACGGTCGGGCGCCAATGCTTCAGCCAAAGCCGCCTGCCCTAACATCTCATCTATAGGTTTCAAACAACTATCTCCTAAAATTAAAAAGACAAAGCGACACTCAGCCGCTGAATGCCGGGCAAATACTCATGCTCCGACCAGGAATAATCTACGAAAATATTGTATCCGCTGAGGTCAATCATCAGGCCGGTTCCAACCGACCACTTCTGATCGGGGTTGTTAAAGGTGTAGCCGCCCCGGCCAAACACGCTTGCAAACTCCAGCCGGAATTCAAACTCGGTGCCAAAACTAATCATTTCATAATTGTCGCTCGGGTTTTTGAGGTCGGCCGCGAGGCGCCACAGCAAGTAGCGGCTATCGAAGGCGTCTATGGCTGCACCAACCTGAAAATGCAGGGGCAGCGGGAAGCCGAGGGTTTCGAGACTCGCCAGCGGACGACGACCGGGAGCTTCGGAGGGGTCGTTGCGGTCGGGTATGAAGAAGGCGAGGTCCGAGCCGCTGTACTGCATGTCGGGGCCGAAATTGCTGACCGTCATGCCGAGGGTGAGGTTGCGGTAGCCGAAGTTGTATTGCGTGCCAATATCGAAGGCGACGGCACTTGCCCGCTGATTCCAGATGCGCTGATTCACATATTTAGCCGAGATGCCCACCGAAAACTGCGGCAACAGCTTCCGGGCATAGGAAAGGCCGACCATCAGATCGCCTGCGTCAAAAAAGCGGCCGGTACCGGCCGGCTGATCGACCGTCGTGATTTCCTGTTCGGGCACGCTGAGGCTGACCACGCTCAGGCCAAACACCCCAAGATTTCCTGCATTGAGCGCGGCCGCAAACTGATTGATTTCCACATCAGCCCACCACGGAATGTTGGTGAAGCTGACCGAGCCCCGCTCAATTTGCGCGAGACCTGCCGGGTTCCAGAAAACGGCGGTTGCGTCGTTGGCGCTGCCCGCGAAGGCGCCGCCCATGGCTTCAGCCCGTGCGCCGGCGTTGATTTTGAGAAACTGCGCGCCGCTCGTACCGGCATTCACAGACTGCGAAAAGGCGGGGTCTGTCCAAAACAACATCAGTAAGGCGGTGAACAGCAAGCTTGGTTTCAATGTATTCATCATGGCTGTTTACTCCTATTTGATGACCGCAAAGCGGCTGATGTGTTCGCCCACGTTGGACCGGACGAGGTAGATATACACGCCGGGCGCTATTTCGCGGCCCGCTTCCGTACGCAGGTTCCAGCCGATCTCGCCGGATGAATCGCTTTTTTGCAGCGTTTTGATGCGCTCCCCTGCCATGGTGAAAATGTGGATGGTCGCTTCATTGGGCAGGTTGCGGAAGCGGATGAGGCGTTCCGGTTCACGGCGGGTCAGGCTCACGTCCGGCTCCCAGGCATTGCTGACCAGATAGGGATTCGGCACGACGTTGATGCGCGAGAGGATATCTTCACTCGCGTCAGTCCGTACCGTGCCCGCGTCTTTTTCATAGCGGAACAAGTCGTTTTCGGTTGGGAAGCGTACGGGGGTTGTTTCTATGCTGAAGGTCGCCCCAACCAGCGACTGCGGCTGAATGCCGTCAAAGTCAAGGGTGAGGGTGAAGGAAAAGCGGGTAAGGCTGATGAGGCCGCCGTTTTCGATGCGGTGTGTGCTTTGCTGATTGTTGCTTGCACGGGTGATGCGCACTTCAATACTATCGGCTTCAACAGCGCGGATCTCCCCGGTGTAGGTTTGGCTGAGGAGGGCGCCAAAACTTGCGTCCGCAATATTCAGCGAAAGGCGGCTACTTGAGCGGGTGATGCGGAAGGGATTGTGCCGCAGGGTGAGGCCTACCCCGTCGCTTGTCACGAATTCGCGGTCCCGCAGATAAGGACGCTTTGGCAGCACAACGTCTCCGGTACTGCGGCTTGTAACCTGCAGGGCCGGAATGATGCGGAGTACGTCGCCGGCCTGCGGGCGCAAATCGGGATCATCGGAGCCTTCGATGAAGGTGAAGGCAATGTGGTCTTCTTCGATTTCGTAGCGCTGCCCCGGCACGTAGGCTTCATTCCGGATCCGGTTCCGCCCTGCCGCGTCGTTGCGGACGGAGAATACGTCCGCTGCGCTCCAGCTCACGGTGAAGGTCGTTGGCGGGGTGAGCGCGGGATCAAGCGGTTCGGAAATGACTTCGGTGAGGATGGTCGTTTCGGGCTGACCCATGCGGCCAAAGGTGATGTCGTATTCACCGAAATCGAGGTCAAGCGGATCGAGGACGCGCAGAAAAACGGAATCGGTCGCGGCGCCCTGCACGTGATCCGCGAGGCGTACCTGTGAACCGAGCCAGTCGCCGGCTACGGTTCGGGGCGTAATGACCGCGATGTTGATTTCATCTTCGTTGCTGCCAATGGGCGTGGAAAGCGAGCCCAGGTCGGGCAGGCCGCGGTCGTAGGCTACCAGGCTGTACCAGTAGGTGAAGCCTTCCCGCACCGTATCATCCGTGAAGGAATACTGAATGCCGTCTTCATCATCCAGATCAAAAACTGCGATGGGCACAGGATCGGAACCGACGTTCGGATTTCGGTTTCGGTCAATCTGATCCCAGCTTCGGCCCTGATCTATGGAGCGGTACAGGCGGTAGCCCTGAAAGTCGAATTCGCCGGTGAAAGGGTCGGGCGTCATTTCGGAGCGGTTGTCCCAGGTGAGGGTTACGCTGTTTTGGTCGGCGTAGGCACGGAGCTTGGGTCTTGGGGGCGGAGAAGGCAGGAGCCAGTCGTTGGCAAAGGACTGATGGACGTTTTCTACGGTCTGCCGGATACCTGCGTAATCCGGGCCTGCGACGACCGCGAGCACAAAGGTTAGGGTATCACCCGGTGCGATGGTGTAGGGTCCGGATGAGGAGTTGTTCACCAGATCCATGCCGGTTTCGGGAATCAGGCTGACGTCAGAAATGCGGCGTCCTGGCTCAACCGGATGGAAGAACTGCGGCCAGAGTTCTTCCGGCACCATGTCGTAGTTGGAGGTCCACACGCCGTAAAACCAATCCGGGTTTTCGTCGAGCAAGGGGGTATCCTGCCAGAGGTTGTAGTGCAGATCGGTCATGCCGAGCCGCTGCCCGTTCACTTCGGGCGTGGAAATCCAGGTCAGGCCAAAGTGACCGGTCGGGCCGCCCCAGTCCGGCGAGAAGCCGTTATCGAAGTAGTAGAAAAAATCCAAGTCTTCATCCAGCCCCATGCGGTCGTTGAGGTAACCGGCGTAGTCCGTGCCAGCCCGGTTGCCGATGTCGAAATCGCTGTACATGCCGAAATACATGTCTTCATAGGTGTTGTTGGAATGATTGACGACATCGAAAGTGTAAATGACGGCGTCGCGTATAAGCGGCGAGGAAAAAGAATAACCGGTCTGATACACGCTGATTTGCAGAATCTGTTCCCGGTTCAGGCTGTCGTTGTAGGCCGCAAAGGTATCCTGATCGGAGATGATGATGGGATTGCCGTCATCATCCTGCACAGGCCAGCCGCGGGAGGGCCAGGTTGAAGGATCGGTTGAAGTCGCGACCCGCACACTTTCCGGATTGTTGAAACCGAACTCGGCTTCCCACTCTTCATTGGCGGTATCCCGGCCCTGAATCACGTTGCCGGGAAAGAGCACGACCGGGTTGAGCTGATAGATGTACTCTTGTTCGGAGTTGATGGGGAATTCGCCCGAAACGCCGATGGCACTTGAGCGGGCGTACAGCTTGCCGCGGTTTTCGAGGAACATGCCGATGTTGCTGCGGTTGTGCGTCGTGAAGCCGCGGTCTTCAATGCCCATGAGTCCGGCTCCGCCTTTGGCACCAGCGGCTTCGTTACCGCTTCCGTTACCGCCCGGATTTTTGGCCTGAGCACGGGCGTCCTGAACGGCTGCCCCCGGCTGGGCCTGACCGGTGACCGGATTCGGCTGAAGAAACAGGAAAAGCAAGGCAGCCATCATCCCCCGAAAAAAAACAAGGCGGGAATAAGCACGGACCTGGTTCAGGACACAGGGTACATCATCCCTGCGTTTTCCTGATGGTAACTGAAATGATTTCATAAGCTTGATCAAAATGTATAGCGTAGGCCAAAGTTGGTAGTGCGGGGCGGATACCAGTTGCTCGGGTTCAGAATCCACTCTTCCGACTGCGGACGAAGGGTGAACTCATCGGGGCGTCCGGTGTCGGTGTACACGTTTCGCACGTTGCGGCGGTTCAACAGATTGGTGACGTTGGCGAAGAGCGAAATTTGCTGTGACCCCGCAAGGGTGAAGCTGCGGCTTGCGAACAGGTCGATGTTGTAGGTGAAGGGCTGCCGCTCGCTGTTGCGCTCCACGAAGCCGATATCGCGGCCCGTTGGCGTGTACGGGAAACCCGATGCCCCGCTGATGACCAGCCCGAGGTTGGTGTTGGCCAGCGGTCGGAGGTTGAAAAACTGCGGACCATCATTTTCGCCGAAGCTCAGGTTGGCGCGTACATTCAGAAGGTGCCGCTGATCGAAATTGAGGAAATAGAGGCGGGTATCTTCAATGCGGCGCGGGAAGCCTTCGAGCTCGGAACTCGCGCTGCCCTTCGCGATGGAGTAGGTGTAGGAGCCGAGCACATCGAGGTTGCGGGTGAGGCGCAGGTCGGCGCTGAGCTCAAAGCCGCGAACGTTGGCGTAGGCTTCATTCACAAAAAATGAGTACGAGGTGAAGGCCGGACGCCCGTTCACGAGCTGTCCCTGTGCCACGTACTCGGTGCCGATCAGGCCGCGGATGTCTTTATAATAGGCCGAAAGCGTGACGGCGGCCCGCTCCGAAAACTGATGGATGAGGCCGAATTCGTAGGCGGTTGTGCGCTGCGCGTCGAGATCAGGAGAGCCGAACAGCGGCTCACGGGTGCCGAATTCGTAGAAGTTGTTCTCGTAGATGAAGCGGTAATCCGGGTTCTGAAAGAAGCGGCCGTAGCTGAAGCGCAGGATGGAGCTCGCCGAAATCGGGTGCGAAATCCCGATACGCGGACTCAGCTGATAAATCGGACTCGAACTGACTTCCGACTCCGGACGCAGCGGGTCAGCGCGGAAGTTGCTCCGCTGATTCGCGAAATCGAAGCGCAGCCCGATGTTGAGCACGAAATTGTCTTGCTCAATTTTATCCTGAATGAAAACCGCCCCTTCATAGGGCCGCTGACCGCTGACATCCGTGATGTAGGGCTGCACGGCCTGAATGTTGATGATCTCAAACCAATCAATGTTGAATTGCTGAAACTGTACCCCGGCCTTGATTTCGTGCGTGTTGTTCGGGGCCCAGATCAGGTCGGAACGGAAATTAAAGGTACTCGTTGTGGTTTCTTCACGGGAGGTCGGGTTGGCCGAAGCGTAGAACTCACCCACAAAAGTCGGGTTTCGGAAAGTGACCGTCTGCAGGTAGTCTTCGACTGGTTTTCGGAGGCCGCGGAAAAAGTCCTGCCGGAAATAGCTGACGGTCGCATTCAGCGCCGCGCGGCTGCCCAGCGCCTGCGTGAGCTGCACCATCCCCTGAAAACTTTCCGATTCCTGAATATTCCAGCTTTCCGGAATGTACTTGTACGCGTGACGATAGGTCTGCCAGTTTTCCTGCGAGTAACGGCCCGAAAAGTTCAGCTTGGTGCCGGGAACAGGCCGCCAGGTCAGCTTCCCGAAGGCATTGTAGCCGTTGTCGTAGCCGAAAGGCGTAAAGGGGGTTTCGTCGTAGTGTTCCGCTGAAATCAGGAAACTAAGGCGATCGCGCAGGATGGGGCCATCCAGCCGGAAGCTGTACAGATTGCTCGCGGGGCGCCCGAACAGCGTATCGGCCTGTTCGTTGATGAAGCCGAAGCTTTGGTTCACTTCCGCCAATCCGCGGAAGGTGTTGCCGCCTTCACGCGTTGTGATGTTGATCACGCCCGACATCGCATTGCCGTACTCGGCATTGAAGGTGCCCGAAAGGAGCGTGAGCTCTTCGATGATGTCATTGCCCAGGTTGGTCGCAACCGAGCCGCTGACCGGGTCGCGCACCATCACGCCGTCAATCATGAAGGCGACTTCGTTGGAACGGCCGCCGCGGATGTTGAATGAACGGCGTCCCGCAGAAACGACCCCGCTTTGCAGGGCGACGACATCCGCAAAATTCTGCACGGGCAGATCTTTGATCTGATCGCCGGAAACGGACTGTCGCGTTGCCGTTTCATCCCGGCGAATGAGCGGCTGTTCGGCAACAACAACAACTTCATCACCGGTCAGGCCGCCGTCGGGCGAAAGCTGTACGTCAACGGTTGTGGTGAGATCGGTCCGGACCACAACTTCCTGAATAATTTGTGTCTGATAGCCGATGTAGGTCACGCGCAGGGTGTAGGTGCCGGGGCGCACGTTCAGGATGATGAACTCCCCTTTGAGATTGGTTGAAGCCCCCTGTGCGGATTCAAGAATGAAGACATTGGCGCCGATGAGCGTTTCACCGGTTTGTGCGTCGGTAATTCGCCCGGCGATTTTATCGGCAAAAGCGAGCTCCGCGCCCGCAGCGAAAACCAGGAACAGGCTCAGAAAAATAATGCGTTTCATGGGCAGGAGATGATGAAAACAGAGCAAAAGCATTCGGGCAGACGTGCACCCGCAAAAAAACGGGCTGACATACAGTCCCGAAAAGGAAGACCCTAAGCCGCTGAATACATGGGACTTCCGGATTAATGTTGGCGGATCAAACCGCGCCGCCGGTCAAAAGCGACCGGCGGTTCGGTTTGTATCGGTCAGTCCAACCTAATGGGTGTTGCAGCCGTGAGTAGGCTTATAAAAAATGAAAGCTCGAGATAAGCTTACTTCATCAGCGTCATGCTGCGGGTCAGGGTCTGACCACCGGCCTGCAGGCGGTACAGATATACGCCGGAAGAAAGGTTGGTAGCGTCAAAGGAAACCGTGTGCGTACCGGCGCTCAGGTTCTCGTTCACCAGCAAAGCGACCTGACGGCCGAGCATATCGTACACACCAAGGCTCACCTGCCCGGCTTCTGCCACATCGAAGCGAATGTTAGTCGTAGGATTGAAAGGGTTCGGGTAGTTTTGCTCGAGCGCAATCCGAACGGGAGCTTCCGGTCCTTCAGGCCCAACCGAAACGGGATCGCCGATAATGCCAATATCTTCGGCTTTCGCAAGGGCTGCGTCGAGACGGTCATCCACTTCATCGAGATCCGGACCGTGCGTAAAAGCCAGCCATACATAGGCCGTGTCGCCGGTTGCGATATTGGAGACATCCCCGAAATTCATGAAAGCCCAGCCGCCGTCAGGTCCCGCGTTAATAGATCCGGCGGGGAAATCTTCTTCAACCATGATGTCCCAACGGGCAAAATCCCGGGCATTGTCGCGGGGTGGCTCCGTGCTGTCATACTCATCGAAATCCATCAGCACCACGCCAACCGGATCGGTCGTCAGCGCCTGAATGCCTATGGCCGCGTTATTATTGAAAATGTACAGGCGTTCGGTGCCGGCGTCCCACTCCATGGTTTCGCCGCCCCACTCTTCGAAAATCTTAGCCCGCAGCAAGGCCGTCAGCTTGAAATCACGCTCATCCTGACGCACAACGCCAAAACGGACAAGGCCGTAAAGCTCGTCCTTGAAGAGACGAACCATCGTATGAACTTCGATATCAAAAGGTGGATTGGCACGGAACGAGTTATCCATCAACAGCTCGCGAAAATACATCACATCATCTTCACCGGCATAATACACCGTATCGATCAGGTTGAGATCGGGATCATCATTCGGATTCCAGACATAGTTGCTGTCGAAGCCTACCATCTGATAAAAACGATCTATGACTTTGTCATCGAAGGAATCCCAGCGGCCGTCTTCGCCGTCATACGTCTGAATGCGCCCGAACGCATTGGTCGTCGCAACAAAGGCGTAGGTTGAGTCATTGTGCGGAAAAAACTGTGCTTCAGCCAGATCAGCCGCCATCAGCGACAGCGCAAAGCCAAAAAGCACTGCAGATTGTAAGATATGTTTCATAAGAAAAACTGGTTGATTGAAGGGTGTAAAGGGGTGTTAAGCGAGTTGACAATTCCAAATAAAGAAAAATATTTCTCACTTTCAATATTAACTGAGAAATAATTCTCATTTTTATTTTTTTAGGAAAAATCAGAGAACATCAGGGGCTTCGTGACAGATTGACAGTTCCCAAAACGAAGATGAAGGCGTTGCTTTTTTTGGGATCTCAGCTGAGCGGTATGCCGTGGCCGGATCAGCTACAGGACTGAACCTGAATGAGTTGAGACGACTTTTTTGAAGAATGATGATGGCTGTTGGGGTGCGTCAGGCAGCTGCGTCGCGTCATCAAAGCCCGACCGGCAGCGGATTCCGAATCAAAATCCGTGCAGGAACTGGCACTCCCGTAAAAATCCCCCCGAAGCTGTTGCCGTGAATCTGCCGTATTGCCGCAGAATTCGTATCTTTGCCGCCATGAAAACTACCGAAATGCAGCCAAATTCAGCGGGAAACGATGACATCCTTCCCGCCCCCAAAACCAACCTTAAAAGCCTGAGCCGTGCAGAACTCTCTGCCTTCTGCACGGAACGCGGCCTGAAACGCTTCCGGGCCGATCAGCTCTTCCAGTGGATGTATCAAAAAGATGTGTCCGATTTCGGCGAGATGACCAATCTCTCCAAAGATCTGCGTGCTGAGTTGAGCGAACTTGCCGTAGTCGGCACTATCGAAGCCGCTTCGCAACAGCGCTCCGCCGATGGCACCATCAAATTCCTGTTCCGTCTTGCTGACGGACACAAGGTCGAAGCCGTTCTCATCCCCGATTTCGATGAAGATGGCAGTGCGAAGCGGCTCACCGTTTGCGTGAGTTCGCAGGTCGGCTGTGTATTCGGGTGCTCCTTCTGTGCGACCGGCAAAATGGGTTTGCTACGCAACCTGAGTCCCGGCGAAATTGTGGATCAGGTCGTCAAGATTAATACCGTGTCCGAAGGAGCCTACGGCAAGGGCATTACCAACATCGTTTATATGGGGATGGGTGAACCCCTGCACAACTACAGCGCCGTGACCGAATCGGCGGCCATCATCTGCGACGAAAAAAGCCTGGGACTTTCCCCCAAGCGGATTACGGTTTCAACCGTAGGCCTTACGAAACAGATTACGCGCCTTGCCGACGAAGGGCAGCCCTTCCGGCTCGCCATTTCCCTGCACGCGGCAAGCGACGAAAAGCGGGATAAAATCATGCCCATCAACAGCTCGCTAAACCTTTCCGCGCTGAAAGAAGCCGTGCAGTATTATCATCAAAAAACGGAAATGCCGGTCACTTACGAGTACCTTCTCTTCGATCAGTTCAACGACACCGCCGAAGACGCGCGCCGACTCGCCCGGATTTCGAAGTGGGCCCCGAGTAAGGTCAACATCATCATGTACAACAATGTCGCCGGCGTAGAACTCCAACGCGCCCGCGAAGGACGCCTTGACGCCTTCATGCGCGCCCTGCGCGATCAGCACGTTCGCGCAACCGTCCGCCGCAGCCGCGGCGACGACATCGACGCCGGCTGCGGACAGCTCGCCATCCGCGAAGGCGCCCCTAAAGGCAAAACCATCCGCAAAGACTGAGCCACACGATTTATTGCAATCAGATGTGGCACCATACACACGCTTCAAGAAGTAACACCACCTAAACAGAAAAAAGTAAGCACATACCAAATCCCGAAAGTCGCGGGGCGGGATATGGGAATGGTGGCCGAAGGCTATGGTAACAGTGTAATCCCTGAGGATAACGCAGGCCGAGTCGAAGAATCCGGTTATTGGCTTGAGAGGTTAATCCCAAAAATCCTGTTCATCCCGCAATCCTAAAAAATCCTGTTAAAAAAACAGCGAGCCGGAAAAAGCCACTCTTCGAAACCCCGCTACATCCGCCTTTTATCATCTGCGTAATGCCTTCACATCGCGCGTCTCGCGTATCCTTCCCCTTCCCCTTCCCCTTCCCGCTACCGGGCCCCACCACGAGATCCTTCGACTACGCTGCGCTTCGCTCAGGATGACACGTTCAGCTTGCATTAAACAGCGCGGCAAGCCGCGCCGGTTTTGGAAACGCCCCTGGCATTCTAAGCACAGCCACAGCGCTGCACACGCGAAGTCGAAGAATCTGTGACAGGACTTTAGAGGCTAATCCCAAAAAATCCTGTCTATCCCGTAATCCTAAAAATCTTGTTCAAAAAATAAAACCCGTTCGAAATGGACGTTGCCAATCGAACGGGTTTACGTTTTCGGGAAGTCTGGAGGAAACTTCCGTCTATCTTTATGAATTATATCACTTTAATTTAAAATCTGCAAACTATGCGGCTTTAGCCGTTTCTTCGTCTATTTCGCGCTTCTCCCAGAAGGTGAAGAAGAACAGAACCGCGACCGCAAGGGCGAGCAGAGCAGGCATGATCCAGAAGGTAAAGGCACCGTCGAGCCAGCCGGCCATTGATGAACCGTCGAGTCCGATATTATCGCCCCACCATCCGAGGACGTAGTTCCCGATCAGCATTCCCGCACCGTAGGTGAGCAGCGCAAACAGGCCCTGCGCGCTTGATCGCATGGCTTTGGGCGCTTTCTTATCTACATACAGCTGTCCGGTCACAAAGAAGAAATCGTAACAGACGCCGTGCAGCGCAATCCCGAAGATGAGAAGAGCCGCGGATTCCGGAAAGGCCGCGAAGACAAAGTAGCGCAGCGTCCAGGCCAGCATGCCGATAAGGAGCATCCATTTAACCCCCAGACGAATCAGGAAAAACGGGAGTAACAACATGAAGAGCACTTCGCTCATCTGCCCGATAGCCATGAACGAAGCCGAAGCTTCACCGAAGGCCATGGCAGCAATAAAGTCGTTTGTACGCGCATAATAGAAAGCCAGCGGAATGCTGATAAGAAAACTACAAAGGGCAAAAATACCGAAGTTGCGGTCGCCCATAAGCTTGATGGCGTCGAGGCCCAATGCTTCCCCTACGCTGAATTTCTTGCCTTTAGCCTGCGGCGGGGCAGCAGGCAGGGTGAAGCTGTAAATCCCGTAAATCAGGGAGATGATGGCACACATTTGCAGCGGAATAGCGGTGACCTGCGCGTTTTCAACCCCGGTTAGCATAGCAATTATGGGCACATTGATAAAGCCAAGTACGGTTTGCGCGACCACAAATCCGGCCACAATCCAGCCGATGGTACCCCAAACCCGGATTTTCGGGAAGTCATTATCCGGGTTGTCGATGTTGGCGAAGGAAATCGCATTTACAAGCGCAAGCGTCGGCATGTAGAGCATGAAGTAGAAGAACATCACCCAGATGAAGGTGCCCGGCTCTGTGACCGTCGCGGCATACCAGAGCAAACCCGCGCCCAGAATGTGGCAGACCGCATTTACGCGCTCTGCATTAAAATAACGGTCGGCAATTAAGCCAACGAACAGCGGCGCGAGCAGACCGGCCCAGTTGTGGGTCGCATAGGCCTGCCCGATAATGGAATTCAGCCCTTCTTCCCCCCTAAAGACCTCAAGCAGGTAGGCGCCCATCGTTACGAAAAAGCCCCCCCAAATGAAAAACTGCAAAAACATCATCAGGCTCAGCCTGATGTAGGTGGATTGGTTAGTCCCCATGTCGAATTAAGATTAGGTTCACTTTGTAGTTAGTCAGGATCAAAGCAGTCCGGTTTGAACTTGCGGAATAATAAGAAAATGCTTTCAATCTGACACAGCTGAATTGCAGTTCCTTGATTATCAACGCAGTATGCTTGTGAACGCCCTGTATATGCTGTCAAGGGAAAAGCCTTAGTCTGTGGTAACTTAGCCCGCATTATTCACCAAGAAATTTTCTTGCTGGCAAGGCGAAGCCAGCGGGGAAATTTCACTTCGGGGGAATCGCTACGCTCGGAGCGCTGTCTTTACATTTGGGCTACCGGTGCATTTCACTAAGCCAAATTAGTGACATACATTTAGCAAATGAATCATGGTAAATTGTGAATAATGCGGGTTAGCTTGAATTTCTGCCTTTAATTTGGCAGATTCCGCCAGAATGTAAACTGACACCTTACCTTAATTTTTTGATTACGACTATGAAAATCCGTTACGGAATGATTGGCGGGGGCGAAGGCTCATTTATCGGGGCCGTTCATCGCAAGGCTGCCGCACTCGACAGCCGCTTTGAGCTGGTTTGCGGGGCGTTCAGCAGCAACGCCGAAAAAGCGAAACGCTCCGGCGCAGCCCTTGGGCTTGATCCCGCGCGTTGCTACGGCAGCTTCGCGGAAATGATGACCGCCGAGCAAAAACTGCCGGAAAACGAGCGCATGCAGGCTGTCTCGATTGTGACGCCCAATCACGTGCATTTCGCACCGGCCATGATGGCGCTCGAACACGGCTACCATGTCATCATCGATAAACCAATCGCGTTTTCGCTGGATGAAGCCGAAGCCTTACACGCCAAGGTGCAGGAAACCGGCCTGGTTCTCGCCCTCACGCACACCTATACCGGTTACCCCATGGTGAAAGAAGCGCGGCACCGGATCGCACAGGGAGATCTCGGTCGTATCCGAAAAATTTTCGTGGAATACCCGCAGGGCTGGCTCTCGACTTTCCTTGAAGCCGACGGCAACAAACAGGCCGACTGGCGCACGGATCCTTCAAAAAGCGGCGCAGGCGGGGCTACCGGCGATATAGGCACGCATGCCGCCAACCTTGCGGAGTACGTGAGCGGACTCGAAATCACTAAGATTTGCGCGGACATCAATATTGTAGTTGAAGGCCGCAAACTCGATGACGACGCCGCAGCCCTTCTCAAATTCAGCAACGGAGCTTCGGGCTGTCTCATCGCAACGCAGGTCGCTGCCGGGGAAGAAAACAACCTCAAGCTGCGCATATACGGCGAAAAAGGCGGCTGCGAATGGACGCACACCGATCCCAATACCTTGCTCTGGAAGCCGCTCGACGCTCCGGTTCAGGTGCTTCGCGCGGGCACCGGCTATCTGTGTGACGCCGCCCAAAAAGGCCTCCGGCTTCCGGCAGGTCACCCCGAAGGCTACCTCGAAGCCTTCGCCAATATCTACGTCAACTTCGCTGATGCCGTGCACGATCACATGCAGGGCCGCTACACTTCCGAAGCGGATTACGATTTTCCGGGCACTGCCGATGGCGTACGGGGCATGCGGTTCGTAGAACGCATGGTCGCCTCCGGCAAATCCAACGACAAATGGACGGATTTCAGCTAAACGAACCTTAATCCCGATCACGGACATAAGTCCCCTCATTTTTTTACTCACCGATGGATGTTTTCTGATGATGACATCCAGCCCCCTGAGACAGTTTTCGGGGGCGCCTTCCAAAACCTCGATTTTTCTGTTATGATGAAAACCATAAAAGGCCCCGCCATTTTCCTGGCACAATTCGTCGGCGATGAAGCGCCGTTCAACGACATCATATCCATCTGCAAATGGGCCGCAGATCTCGGCTACAAAGGCGTGCAGATCCCGACCTGGGAATCCCGCCTGATTGACCTTGATAAAGTCGCGGAAAGTCTAACCTACGCCGACGAATACCGCGGCCGCATCGAAGAAACCGGCGTAGAAATCACCGAACTCTCCACACATCTGCAGGGGCAGCTCGTTGCCGTACATCCCGCCTACGACGACATGTTCGACGGCTTTGCGCCGCCTGAACTGCGCGGCAATCCGAAAGCCCGCACCGAATGGGCCGTGGAGACTGTCAAAAAAGCCGCCAGAGCAAGCGCCAACCTCGGCATTTACGTGCACGCCTCCTTCACCGGCGCCTTGCTCTGGCACACGCACTACCCCTGGCCGCAGCGCCCCGCCGGGCTCGTAGAAGAAGGCTTTGCCGAACTCGCCCGCCGCTGGACCCCCATCCTCGATGAATTCGACCGCAGGGGTGTTGACCTCTGTTTTGAAGTCCACGCCGGAGAAGACGTGCACGACGGCGTGACCTACGAGCGCTTCCTTGAAGCCACCGAAAACCACCCGCGCAACCGCCTCCTCTACGATCCGAGCCACTTCATCCTGCAGCAACTCGACTATCTCGCCTTCCTCGACATCTATCACGACAAAATCGGGATGTTCCACGTCAAAGACGCCGAGTTCAATCCTAACGGACGCTCGGGGGTATATGGCGGCTTTCAGAGCTGGGTAGACCGCCCCGGAAGATTCCGCTCCCTCGGCGACGGGCAGGTCGATTTCAACGCCATTTTCAGCAAACTCTCGCAATACGGCTACGACGGATGGGCCGTGCTCGAGTGGGAATGCTGCATCAAAAGCCCCGAACAGGGCGCAGCCGAAGGCGCCCCCTTCATCGCCGACCATATCATCGAAGTCACCCAAAAAGCCTTCGACGACTTCGCCGCAACCGCCCCCGACAAAGCGCTGAACCGCAAAATCCTCGGCCTGTAACAACCCGCAACCCACCCCGCACGAAATACCCCAGCGGATATCACCCTACGCAGGGAGATATCCGCTTTTTTGCGTCCGCACAACAAGCCCCTCGCTATTCAGCTCTTTATTTTTTTGGGAAAACTCAGATAACATCAGGGGCTCAAAGCCAGATTGAAACACCCCAAATCGAAGATGAAGTAGTTGCTTTTTTTCGTGCAGAACCGCTCACCTACCCTCCCGGCCCGCACCCGCCACACTCCCTCCTTTGATCATATTCGGGTGACACTGAGTTATTCAGCCTGGAACTCCCACCACCTTACCGTAAAGCGACCGAAAAAAATGGCCGTTCTGATGTGGGTTTATAAAAAAACGGACACCCGGTGACGCCATCTGTCACCGGCAAGACTTATATTGCGCATCCGCATCCCAAACCGTTCGCTTTCTTTTTGACTTTTTTGCCATGCTCGAAATCATTTCCGCCTGCCGGCTTGAGGACCTTTTTCGCGCTTTTGAGGCGCGCCTTGATGCGCACAAGCCCGATACCATGCTTGCACCCGATACCCTGCTGGTGCCGAACCGCGACCTTGCGCGCTGGCTGCAGATCCGGCGGGCGCGGAGCAGCGGGGTGAGCGCGAACCTGAAAGCTGTATTGCCGGCGCGTTTCATGCACGAGCTGAATTTGCAGGTCAACCCAAGCTACGAAGAGCAGCTGCCTGACAAGCACGCCCTGGCCTGGATGATTTTTTCGGTCCTGCGGGATTTACAGTCGGGCCCACAAACGCAATCGGTATGGAAACCACTGCTGGCGTACATCCGGAAGTCCGGGCCTGATATGGAAACGGTGCGGCGCTATGAGCTCTCCGCGAATATCGCGGATATTTTTGATGAGTATCAGCTTTTCCGGCCCGAGTGGATGCAGGCATGGAACCGGGGGGAGGCTGCGGAGGTACCCGCGCTGTTTACGCAAACCGCAGACTGGCAGCGGCAGCTTTGGGCGGCACTCAAAAAGCAAAACCCCGGCATGACCGACCGGGCCCGGCTCAATGAAGCGCTCATGGACGCCATCGGGGCCGGTCAGCTTCGGCTGCCGTACGCGCTGCATGTATTTGGCACCGCTCCCTTCCCGCCGCTGTACCTGCGCGCAATTCTTGGACTGAGCCGTCATATCCCCGTGCTGATTTACCGCGTACAGCCCGAAGCAGAGGCAGCTTCCGGCACAGTGCATCCGCTGATGGCGGCCATGGGTGCGGAGCATCGTCAGTACAGCGAACTGCTCGAACAGCTCACTGCCGGCCTTCAGACAAAATCCTTTTTTCAGGCCGGAAGCCCATCCCCCGAAACCCAAAACCCCAAGCCGGAAACCCTGCTAAAACGGGTTCAGGCATCGGTGCAGGAGCGCGATTTGCGCGAGCTTCCCGCGGATTTGCCCGCGGACGACCGAAGCCTGCTGGCGCACGCCTGTCACAGTGCGATGCGGGAAGTCGAAGTCCTGCACGACCGCATCATTCGGTTTTTGGATGACAACCCCGATGCGGGCCCTTCCGATGTGTTGGTTGTAGCGCCGCAGCTCAGCGATCACCTGACGGCCATCCGTGCCGTGTTCGGGCATCCGTCCGACGAGGCCCTGCGCCTGCCCTGGTTCCTGCATGATCCCGCCGGTTCGCCCCTTGTGCGCGCAACCGATCTGCTGATGCAGCTCCTGCGCTTAGACGAAACCCGCTTCCGCGCGGACGTGCTGCTCGAAATGCTGGACCGTCCGCTGCTGCGGGAGCGCCTGGGTTTGGGGGATGACGACCTGCGCCTGATCGCGTTTTGGGTGCGGGAAACGGGCATCCGCTGGGGACTCGACGCCGAAGACCGCGAGGATGCCGGGCTGTTTTCCTGGGAGTTTGGCCTCGACCGTTTGCTGCTTGGTCTGATGATGCCCGCCGAAACCGAGGAGCCTGTGCTCGGCCTGATGCCCTTCCCGCACATCGAAGGCGAAGGACAGCTCCGGGTAGCGGGTCAGCTCGCCGGTTTCGTGGAAACCCTCGCGCGTTGGGTGAAGCAAAGCCGCGAACCCAAACCGCTACACGCCTGGCCGGAACTGATCCGGCAGCTCATGGTTGAGGTCTTCCCGCTCACGCCCGATACCGAGCGCATGTTGCGTCCGCTGTTCGCGGCGGTCGATCGTCTCCCGCAGATGGAGCAGTGGACCGGCGATGAGAACCTGCCTGCGGAGGTCATCGCGCAGGCGGTGGGCGCACAAATCCGGGAGCAGACCGCAGGTGCGGGATACCGCAAGGGGAGCGTCACCTTTTCGACCATGGTGCCAGTGCGTCACATGCCGTTTCGCTTTATTGCGATGTTAGGCCTGAACGAAGGTAGTTTTCCGGGCCGGGAAGAAGTCTCTGGATTCAACCTGATGGCACGGAGTCCGAAGCCGGGCGACCGCGTGAAGCGCCTCAGCAACCGCGCCCTGTTTCTGGATACGCTCATGGCGTGCCGGCAGCAGCTGCACCTCAGCTATGTCGGCTTCAGTTTCCGGGACGGCTCCGAGCGCGCGCCCTCGCTGGTGCTGCGCGAACTCTGGGACATGCTGCGTCAGCAGGGCCTGAGCAAGCCTGAAGAGCAGCTTCTGGTGAAGCATCGCCTGCACGGGCACCATCCCGCGTACTTTGTGCAGGGTCCGGATTCGGGGCTGTTTTCGTATGATGCCTCCCGTATCGAAGCCCTCCGTCTCGGACATTTCGCCGCCGTTTCGGGGGATGCACAGCGTCGGTTCGATCAGCCGCTGCCTGCACCCGAAGCCAAATCCCTGCTGGTCGTGGAGCTGCACGAGCTGATGGGCTTCGTGCAAAAACCGGTTGGCTGGATGATGCAGCACCGCGCCAACATGGCCCGCTTGCGCGAGGAAGAGCTGCCCCCGCGCCGCGATCCCTTCGCCCTGAACAAGCTGGAAGAATACCTCCTTAAAGACCGCATGCTCAAACACATCGGACTTCAGCCCGGCGCAGATCAGCCTGAATCTGAGTTGGTGCAGCCGCTTCGCACCCGCCTCGCGCTCGAGGCACGGATGCCCTACAGCAAATCCGGCGAACGCGCCTTCGATGCCAATTGGGATGATCTCCAATCATTTTTGCAGGAAATTCCCTCTGAGCACCGCGAGCTTGCCGCGCAGCCGGGCGTGCTTGCGGAGGTCGAGCTGGAAGTCAGCGGGCGCATGGTGCTGGTCCGCGGACTCGTGCCGCCGGTCATAGAGGGGAAATCCGTCACCATTGAGCACGGCAAGATGAAGGCCAAGCGAAAGCTCAAAGCCTGGCTGCGTCAGCTGCTGGTGCAGGCCGCCCTCGATGAAAACGCGACCGGCTACACCTACGGCCCTGACGAAGACGACAAAAAACCTGCATTTGAACTCTGTCTCCGCGCGCGCAACCCAAAGGAGAAGCTCACAAAGCTCATCGCCCTTTGGCTCAACTGCCACGAACTGCCCCCGCCTGCCACGCCGGAGTTCCTTGAGCGGCTCGACAAGCTTCGGCAATCGGAATCTGAAAAAGGCGCGGTCTCGAAACTTGCGGCCTATTTCCGGGAGAATCCGAACAGTTACAGCACCCTGCCCAACGACGACCCCTGGGCCGCGCAGTTTTACCCCGAATATCAGGACGAGCTGCCCGATCTTGCCGCGCCCTTCTATGAAGCCATCTGGCTCCCCTTCGAGGCCTCGATTGTGGAGAACGAATAGGACGTGGCATTTTAAAAATGTGTGCAAATCCTGCCCGTCATCTAAGTCCGCGTTCCATTCTCGGTGCGAAACCATTCCAAGGAGATCCCTCACATGTATCCATCCTTCATTTCCCGCTTTACCCGCCTCCCGGCCTTCGAACCACTTCCACCCAAATAAACAGCGTTCGGGATGACGCCTTCTCAGAATAATGTTTCAAATCATCGAATCATCGAATCATCGATTCATCGAATCATCAAATCATTGAATTTTTAAATCCTCAAATCGCCAAACTCTGAACCCTGAAATCTGAACTAATCCCATGCTACCTTTTTCCATTTTTGACGCTCCCGTTTCCGGACTGAACCTGGTCGAATCCTCGGCGGGGACGGGCAAGACGTACAGCATCACCTCGCTGGTCGTCCGCTTTCTCGCGGAGGGGCGCGTAGCCGGGCCGGGGAATCTGGTGGTCGTGACTTTCACCAAGGCGGCGACGCAGGAGCTGCGCGACCGGATTGCCGCGCGAATCCGGCAGGCGGCAGAGGTGCTGCGCATGCCGGATGAACCGGCGGGGGATGAGTTTCTGGAAGCGCTGCGTCAGCAGTTTGGAGGAAATGCCGACGCGCTCCAAAACCTGGAGCGGGCTTTAGGGGAATTTGATCAGGCAGCGATTTACACCATCCACGGATTTTGTCAGCAGGCGCTGCAGGAGTACGTTTTCGAGAGCGGCAGCCGCTTCGACATCACCTACTCGGGCAATGATGCCGAGCTGATGCAGGAGGCTGCCGATGACGTCTGGCGCAGCGAAATGAACCGCCTCACCGCAGCCGGCGAGACCGAACAGCCGCTGCTCATGTACCTGCTCGCCGGACTCCAAACCCCGGATGACATGCTCGCGCTCTTTCGTCCGCTCACAGGAAAGCCCTACCTGCGGTTCAGCGAGATGGATCCGGAGGAAGTCTATGCTTCCCTCGAAAACTATCGCGCCCTCGCAGTGGACCTGCTGCAAAAGTGGGATAAAAAAGAAGTGCTGAGTGTCATCTCAGAGGCCATCACCCGAAAAGACCTGAAAGGAAACATTTACAGACAAAACACGATCAGCACTGCAGTTTTGATGGTGGACAAATACCTGCTGGTCAGGGACTGGATGGGGTTGAGCGAATATGATCAGCTGGAGAAATTTACGGTTTCAAAGCTCCAAAGTGCGGTCAGTAAAAAAGGCACCCTGCCGGCACATCCGTTTTTTGATGCGGCACAGGCGTTCCTTGATTTCAGAATTACGGCCGTGCGGGAGGCCTTTTGCGTGCGGCTGTACCGTGCCTTTCTGGCACGTTTCGAAGTCCTCAAGGAGCAGCGTCGGCAGCGGTCGTTTGATGACATCCTGATCATGGCGCGGGATGCCGTGCGCGACAATCAGGAGATGCGGATGCGCCTGCGCGCGCAGTATCCGATTGCGCTCGTGGATGAGTTTCAGGATACCGACCCGGTGCAGCTCGACATTTTCAGGACGCTCTACGATACGGGCAGTCCCGATCATGCGCTGTACATGATTGGCGACCCGAAGCAGAGTATTTACAAATTCCGCGGGGCGGACATCAACAGCTACCTGCAGGTGCGCGACAAGCCCGGGGTGAACCGCTTCACGCTCGATAAAAATTTTCGCTCGGTCAGGCCGATGGTTGATGCGGTGAGCGCGCTGTTTACCTCGGTACCCGGCGGCGAGGACGGTCACTGGCCCGGTGGCATTCAGTTCACGCCCTCGCAGGCGCACCGCTCGGGGCTGGAATTTCGGACTGCTGACTTCGGCGCGACAAGCGACAAACCTGAGCCTGCTCTGCATTTTTTGCTGCCGGATGATGAGGTCGGGGAGAAAGAAAACAAAGATGAAGCTATAGACCGGATTGCGCATCAGGCGGCGAATGAGATAGCGCGGCTGCTGGGTGCGGACGGCACACCTGCGGAGGTATTCGAAAAAGAGGTCTGGCGGAAGTTGAGACCCGGCGATATCGCCGTGCTGGTGCGGGACCGCTACGAGGCCGCGACTTTCAAGAAGGTGCTGGGTTTGCACGGCATCAAAAGCGTGCACAGAAGCAGCGAGAGCGTTTTTCAGCAGGAGGAAGCGCAGTTTTTGCTCGAATTGCTGCATTTGGTGCGTGAAAACGCGCGACCGGCGCAGTTGCGCGCCTTCCTGTTTCGGGATGAAATCGGGCAGCGGATCAGCGACCTGCAGCGCATGGAGGCGCAGCCGGAGGTACTCTCGACAGTGATTGACGGCTTCGGGGAGCTGCGCCGGATTTTCAACACGAGCGGCTTCACGGCCATGCTCCGGCGCTTCCTGAATCAGGAGATTGGCCGTGTTGAGGGTCAGCCGGTTCGCGTGCGCACGCGCATCCTGAGCTTGGGGGAGGGCGAACGGATTTTCACCAACCTCATGCACCTGAATGAGCTGATCGACGCCTTCGAGCGCGAGCACCGTCCCGGCACGGACGCTCTCATCAAGTGGCTGGGCACCAAAATCAGCGAGGCGGGTACCCGCGACGAAGAGGGGGAAATCCGCCTCGATACCGATGACGATCTCGTTCAAATCGTGACCATGCACAGCAGCAAAGGGCTCGAATATCCGGTGGTGTTTTGTCCGTCGCTGTGGTATGTGAAGTCGGGGGGGCAGAGGGGGCTTTCCGCGACGCTTTGGTATGAGGAAGGAAAGACGCAGGCCGACCTGACAAATTTTCGGGCAAAAACAGATGAAGTACGGGCACAGGTAAAATTAGAGGAGCTTGCCGAAAGCTTGCGGCTGATGTACGTGGCCCTCACGCGGGCGCGGCTACGCTGCTATGTTTCAGTCGCGGCTTACAAAGGCAGCAAGGCCAACGCCCTCGCGTACGTGCTACGCGGTGAAATCTACGCCTTTGCTGACAAGCAATCAGAGCCTTACGACCTCGCCGATGCAGCGCAGGCTTTGGTGCAGAGCCATCCGGAGCTGATGCAGGCTACTGCGGATATTCCGTATGCGTACTACCGCGCAGATCAGGAAGAAGCGGCCGAACCGGAAGTGTTGCGTCCCGCGCGGGAGCTGCCGAAGCGGCCTGACTGGTACGTGACGTCCTATTCCGCGATCAAGAAACAGGGTGAAAAAAGCACCGGAAGCGGATATTCTTCCGCCGAGACAGATATCGAAGGCACGAAGCCCGATCAGATGCCAGCCGGCGAAACGGAACTCGGGAGTACAGGCAAGGAGGCCTCCGGCGAGCCGGAAGCACCTTTCACCCGAAAAAAAATAAAACCGAATGCTGAACAGCCGTCGCAGCCGGATTCGGGCATCTTTGCATTTCCGAAGGGGGCGCGGCCGGGGACGATGATTCACCGGTTGTTTGAGGAGCTGGATTTCACCCGGCTGGCGGAGGATGGTCCCGCGCTTGTGGCGCGCTGTCTGGCCGATGAGGGCTACGGGCAGGAATTTGCGCCCGCGCTGCTCGAAATGCTCCGACAGGTTCTGGGCGCGCAGCTTCCGGAATCGGGGGCGCGGCTCGCGGAGAAGGGTCCGGCGCAGACCGTTGATGAGCTCGAGTTTTACTTTCACCTCAATCGGGCGAATGCAGCGGAGATTGAGGCGATTTTAGGCGGGGCGCCGGGCGAAGCGGCCCCGGTCGGGCGTGAGGAAGGATTTATGACGGGTTTCATTGACCTGGTTTTTGAGCACGAGGGCCGGTTTTATATCGCGGATTACAAGAGCGACTGGCTCGGGGATGCGGCCTCGGATTACGGGGCAGAGGCGCTGTCGGAGGCGATGCAGGCGCGGGGTTATGCACTGCAGTATCCGATTTATCTGGTGGCGCTGAGCCGCTGGCTGAAGTCACGGCTCGGGACGGCGTTCGACTATGACAGGCACATCGGCGGGGCCTACTATTTGTTTGTGCGGGGGATGACGGCCTCCGGGGGCGAAACCGGCATTTTCTTCGACCGGCCGGATGCGGCGGTTATCACCCAACTTGATCACTATTTTAAAGGAGAAGGCCATGCAGCAGGACTTGTTTGAGAAACGGACTGAAGGAAAGAACCCGGAAGCTAATCCGCTGGAAATTTTTGAAACATCCGGGCTGGAAGAGCCGGTTGACCGGGCACTGCGTGCGTTTTTCCGTCGAAAAGGTGGGACGGATGAAATGCTGCTTTTGGCCGTTTCGCTGCTTTCCGCTGCGGGGCGAATGGGACACACGACGCTGCGCCTGCGCGACCTGAACGCGGATGCTGATGCCCTGTTTTCGCGTCCCGGTCGGGAGGTGAGCGGTCTCGGCGGGATTCGGCTCGATGCCCGACGCCTCGTGGAATCGCCTTTCGTGCACGTGCAGCGGGGCGAGGAGCGTCCGGAACGGCCCCTTGTTTTGGACGGTGACCGGCTGTATTTCAACCGGTATTTTTGTTTTGAGCTGGAAACTGCGCAGCGGCTGCTTTCACTCGCGGAGACTGAACAGTCTCAGGATGGTGCCGAAGCCAGGGATTCCGCAGAAAGCGGGAAGCTGTTGAAGCTGGTATTTGGAGAAGAGGAATCCGCGCTGTGGCAGCGGGTTGCGGGGGCAGCGGCGCTGAACCGGCGTCTGAGCGTGCTCACGGGCGGACCGGGAACGGGCAAGACGTACACCGTGCTGCGGCTGCTGCTTTTGTTGCTGCACCGAGCCGAGGCAGAGGGCCGGCGGCTTCGGGTCGCTATCGCGGCCCCGACGGGCAAGGCCGCGAACCGGGTGCGGGAATCGCTCATTGCCGGCATCGAGGACCTGCGGAATCCGCAGTTTATGGCGGCATTCCCGGAGCTGGAATCGCTGATTGCGCAAATTCCGGTGCAGGCCATGACGCTTCACCGGCTGTTGGGCGTGCTGTATCAACATGCGACTTTCCGGCACAGGCGCGACAATCCGCTGCCGCATGATCTCGTGATTGTGGACGAAGCATCGATGGTGCCTGCCGCGCTGATGGCGCGTCTGCTCGAAGCGCTGCGTCCGGAGGCGCGCCTTATTTTGCTGGGCGACAAGCATCAGCTGGCCTCGGTGGAGTCAGGCGCGGTCTTCGCCGATATCTGCCATGAACCGGAGCTGAACCGGTTTTCCGCGGACTTCGCGGACCGGGCTGCGAAGCTGGGCGTCGTGCTGCCTGCCGAAGCAGTTGCCGCCCCCGATGAAGCGGTGCCGCCCCTGCGGGACTGCATCGTGGAGCTGACGCACTCGCGGCGTTTCAGCGCGGAATCAGGGATTGGTCAGCTCGCACGAGCCATCAACGCAGGTGATGCGGATGCGGCTCTTGCCCTGCTGCAATCGGGTCGGGACGACGTGCGGCTGCTTCCGCCGCGGGTTCGGGACTGGCTGCCGGCGGTTTTGCCGGAGCTAGAGGCGCAACTCGCGGTGTACCGCAGCCCGGGCGTACAGCCGGAGCACTGCCTCAGCGTAATGAAGCATTTTCAGATTCTGTGTGCGCACCGTCGCGGCGGGGGCGGCACGCAGGAGGTCATTCCGCGCATCGAACAGGCGCTGGGGCTGCCGCATGAAAGCGGCTTCTGGTACGCCGGTCGCCCGGTGATTATGACCCGAAACGATTATCAGCTCGGTCTCTACAATGGCGACCTCGGTATCACGCTGACCTTGGCCGGTGAGGCGGAACAGGTGGGCGAGGAAGAAGGCTCGGCAGGGTTTCCGCTTAGGGTTGCGATGGAGGCCTTTGACCCGGTGCGATCCGTGCCGTATGTCGCTCTCCGCACCCCGGCACAGCTTCAGGAAATGGAAACCTGCTGGGCGCTGACCGTGCACAAAAGTCAGGGCTCGGAGTACGGCAAAGTCCTGCTCGCCCTGCCCGAACAGGACTCGCCCGTGCTCACCCGCGAACTCCTCTACACGGCCGTAACCCGCGCCAAAGACAGCATCCTGATTGCCGGCTCGGAAGCGCTGATCCGCGCAGCGATTGCGCGGCGTACGCGAAGATTTAGCGGGCTTGGGGAAAGGCTGGGGTGAAGAAAGGACACAGACGGGCTGCTAAGTATCAGTGCTTCAGGTTTTGGAGCCCCTGTCACTGTTGCACTTATTTGATACTGTACCGTTAGCCATAACCAGATCAGAAAATAGAATTTGATTTTCTTACTTTGAACTCATCACCCTGAAGTTGTCTTCTCAGAATTTTGCGTCGGGTTGGTTATCTTTCATTAAAATTCCTTTCATGTTCGGGTTCCTCCTCCGGCAGATTTTTCGATTCCCATAATGTTTATCGCTTTGTTCAACAGGTTCATCATATCCACCCTCTTTCTCAGCACTTTTCTTCTGATAAGCTCGTGCAATCAGGAACCGGATGACCTCATCCCAGAAGAAATTTATGTGGATCTGCTTGTTGAGTTTGAGCTGATTAATTTTGTGTACGGTGCCGAATCGGACAGCCTCGCACAGCGGGAATTTTTAAACCTTCTGTTCAATACCTACAACATTAGTCCCGAGCAGTTCGACCGCTCACATGAATGGTACGAACGCGATATCGAAGCACAAATTCAGCGAAAAAGGCGGGCGGTTGACCGGATTAATCAGGCGTACGGGCAGATTCACTCCAGGATGAGAGAACAAAATGAAGAGTAGTCTCAGCCCTGGGCAAACGTTAGGAGCGGTTTTCAGCACAGCTCATAATAAGCACCGGTAGCCGTGCGGTTTTGCCGCACGAGTTTCTCGCGCATCAACTGATTAAGGCCCGTACGCAAGGCTTTAGGTCTTATGCCGGTCTGCTCCGAGAGTCCGTGAATATGCAGCTTTTTATGCTTCCGCAGGGCGAACAGAATTTTTCGGATGGTCTCGGAATCCTGTTTAATCCCTTCCGCTGAAGACTTTTTGGCTCGCTTTACGCAGTTATCGCAGGTGCCGCACCTTGGCGGGTTTACCTCCCCAAAATACGTACGCAAGAAGCGGCTCCGACAGTCCGATGTTTCGCAGTAGGCCTGCATGTACTGTAGCTTTTTAAGGAGAATTTCCCGGTACTGCTCTACGACCACACTATCAAGGTGTGGCTTCAGCTCTCTGATCGTTGTGATCCGCACCATAGGATCACCGTTGAGCACCTTTGCGGTCAGAAGCTGTTCCCGCTGCAGCACTTCAAGACCGGACACAACGCGGTTGAAGGTAAAACCGGTCTTTTCTGCTACATAAGACGCTGAGAGCCAGACAATCTCATGCAGACTTCCCGGGCCAAACAAGCGGAAGATATCCTGTATAAACTGCCGCTTCCGCTCCGAATAATGGGTGTCCTGCGTGATTTGCCGGATAAGTCCTAAATCCATCGAAAACTGTACGCCAATTTGCCGGCCGGGCTCACTGCTCAGATCAAATAATTCAAGGCGCTTAAATATGCGCAGGGCCGCCATTATTTTGCCAGTACCGAACCCGCTGCGCTGCTCTACGCTTTTAAGATCCAGAATTTCCGCACGATCCATTTCAGAGCCAACCGCAAGATCGAGGGTGTCACACACACAATTATATATTTTGAGAAGCTGATCGCGGGTAGGATAACTGTTTTCGATTTGCTGCCGCATCACCGTAAAGGTATGCGGATTGTAGAGCAACACCGGATACCCCGTCTCCCCGTCGCGCCCTGCCCGGCCGGCTTCCTGATAGTAGGCTTCGAGGGAAGCGGGGGCGTCGTAGTGAATCACGTAGCGGCAGTCGGGCTTGTCGATCCCCATCCCAAAGGCATTGGTCGCCACAACGAGCGGCACTTTCCCGCTCACCCACTGCTCCTGCACTTGACTGCGCTGCCTGGGACTCAGTCCGGCATGATAAGGCTTCACGGCACGTCCGCTAACCTGCTGCAATTGTGCGGAAAGCTCGTTGCAGCTTTTTCGGGTTCCGGCGTAAATCAGCCCGGACCCCTGATGACGCTTAAACATGCGCTGCACGGCATGAATGCGGTCTTCTCCGTAATACACCCACCAGTGAAGATTGGGCCGGTCAAACCCTTTGGAAATAACCTTTGGCGTTTTAAATCCCAGCACCTTCACAATATCATCGCGCACTTCAGGCGTAGCTGTTGCAGTGAGCGCGAGCCATTTCACCCGATCGGCAACGGCTTCCATATTTTCCCGGATTTCCCTGTAAGAAGGCCGGAAGTCATGTCCCCATTCTGAGATACAGTGCGCTTCATCAATCGCAATGAGAGCCGGTTTGAGGTTCAGAAGTTCATACTGAAAAAGGGGTGTAGCAAGCCGTTCTGGTGCCATATAGAGCAAGCGGTACATGCCGTTCCGGGCATTGATGAGACGCTGCTCAATCTCGCTTTTGGTGATGGTGCTGTTGATATAAGTCGCCCGGATATTTCGGCTGTTGAGCTGCTCTACCTGATCTTCCATCAGGGCCACAAGGGGCGAAATCACGATGGTGAGGCCTTCAAGCACGAGCGCCGGCACCTGATAACAAAGCGACTTCCCGCCCCCGGTAGGAAACAGTACAAGCGTATCATTGCCCGCAAAAACAGATTTGACGACTTCATCCTGACCCGGTCTGAATTGCGGATAGCCCCAGTATTTCTGCAACGCCTGCTCTGCCTGCCTGAAAAGCTGATCAAGGGTATCCGTAGAAGCGTCGGGCATGATTTTCCGTTGTATGGGCGGCGTTGGAGGCGGATGCAGATCAGTTCTCGGCTACATCCTGTAGCTTACGCAGGTTATCTTCAAGCTGAAGCGCATCAATAACCCCGTCAATATCCCCTTTCATAAAATCATCGAGGTTGTAGATGGTGTAGTTGATACGGTGATCGGTCATGCGTCCCTGCGGGAAGTTGTAGGTGCGGATTTTGGCACTGCGGTCGCCCGTTGAAACCTGATTTTTCCGGTTGGCATCGCGTTCAGCCCGTTTGGCTTCGAGCTCCACTTCATAGAGTTTGGTTCGAAGCATCATCATGGCTTTGTCCCGGTTTTTGTGTTGCGAACGCTCTTCCTGACTGCCGACCACGATACCGGACGGAATATGCCGGATTCGCACGGCTGAGTCCGTAGTATTTACGTGCTGTCCGCCCGCACCGGAAGCGCGAAAGGCTTCAAATTCGAGGTCCGCCGGATTGATCTGAATATCAACTTCTTCGGCCTCGGGCAGCACCGCCACAGTTGCTGCAGAGGTATGCACGCGCCCCTGAGATTCCGTCTCAGGCACCCGCTGCACCCGGTGCACGCCGCTCTCCCATTTCATTCGCGCAAAAATATCTGTACCGCTGAGCATAAACACGATTTCCTTTACGCCGCCTTTGGCTGCGGGGGAAGAGTCAATGATCTCCACATTCCAGCGCTTGCTGTCGGCATAGCGGCGGTACATATTGAAGAGGTCACCCGCAAAAATGGCTGCTTCATCACCGCCGGTACCTGCACGGATTTCAATGATGGCATTTCGGGCATCTTCCGGATCACGGGGAACGAGCATCATCTTAATTTGCTGCTCGAGTTCGGCTCTTTTCTCCTGAAGTTCCTGCAGCTCAAGCTCAGCCATTTCAACCATATCGGGGTCTGATTCTGAACGCATCATCTCCTGCGCGCCGCTGAGTTCATCACCGGTTTTTTGCCATTCTTCGTAGGCGCTGATAATTTCACGGAGCTCAGCATGCTCTTTGCTGAAAGCGGTAAACTGCTTCTGATTGCTGTAAATATCCGGGTCGCTTAGCGCGACAGTGAGTTCCTGATAGCGGGATTTCAGCCGCTCCAGCTTATTTTCAATGTTCATACAGGCGTGTGGGTTTCAATTTGCTTATCTTGGTAAAATACGAAAATTCAGAGCTGCTAACGAACAGGAGACGACTGCATGAATAAACGATTCGGACTCCCCCCCGGCTTCAGGCTCGGGATCATCGGGGGAGGACAACTGGCGCGCATGAGCGCTTATGAAGCCTTCAGGCTGGGCATTCATACCGGTGCTGTGTGCAGCACTTCGGGTAAGGACCCGATGGAACAGGTAACGCCCGTCATTTTCAGAGGGGATGTATCCGACTATGACACGCTGATGAAGCTTGCCGAATGGGCAGATGTCATCACCCTTGAAAATGAGTTTCTGGACGGTGAAGTTCTGGAACGCGTGCAGCGGGATTCCGGCAAACCCGTGTATCCTTCCCCGAAATCGTTCAAACTGATTGAAAGCAAGCGCCTGGAGAAAGAGACCTTTCGGGACGCGGGCATTCCTGTAGCGGATTTTGTAGTTGTGGAATCGGTAGCTGCGCTTCAAAAAACGGGTGCGCGCCTGGGCTGGCCCTTTATTCTGAAGTCTTCCAAAGGCGGTTACGACGGATACGGCAATGCCGTAGTAAGCAATCAGGCGGAGGCCGAAGCTGCGTTCCGGAAATTTGGCGGAGAGTCGGGAAGGGAAGTTATTGCCGAAGAAATGGTGGACTTCACAAAAGAGCTTGCTGTTATGGTCGCCCGGAATGCGCATGGCATGGTATCCTATCCGTGCTGCGAAACCATTCAGCATCATCACATTTGTGCCAAAGTGCTGGCACCGGCACCCATATCGAGAAGCCTGAGGGACGAATGCGTGAGCCTTGCAGAAAAGGCTATTCAGGCAATCGACGGGATCGGGCTGTTCGGTTTTGAGTTTTTCTTAACCAAAGACAATGAGCTGCTGCTCAACGAGTCCGCACCGCGTCCGCATAATTCGGGGCATTTCAGCATGGAGGCCTGCTCGGTATCCCAATTCGAAACCCATGTTAGGGCGGTTTGCGGGCTCCCCCTTGCTAAGCCTGTTATGCGCTATCCCGCTGCTGTGATGATCAACCTTTTGGGCAAGTTTAACGGACCGGCAGAACTGACCCTTCCCGATTCAGAGTCCGCACATGAAGAAGTTCACCTGCATGTGTACGGCAAAGCGGAAAGCCGGCTTGGCAGGAAAATGGGGCACATTACAGTGCTCGGAAACAACCTGGAGAATACGCTGGTCACAGCCGACCGCATTGAACAGGCAACCATACTATGATTACGAATACACCTACAAAAACTACCATCTGAAGACGAGCACATGAGTAATTCTGAATACAAAGTACAGCCCGTTGTAGGTATTGTGATGGGCAGTGATTCGGACTGGCCTGTTATGAAAGCCGCCTTCAATATTTGCGAGCACTTCGATATTCCTTGCGAGTGCCGGGTTGTATCCGCACACCGAACTCCTGAAGTTATGGTTGCTTATGGCAAGGAAGCCCTGTCTCGGGGTTTAAAAGTCATCATTGCCGGGGCTGGCGGAGCGGCACATCTGCCGGGTATGCTGGCTGCCTGTACCCCCCTTCCGGTGATTGGCGTGCCGGTTGAAAGTAAAAGTCTGAAAGGCATAGACAGCCTTCTTTCAATTGTTCAAATGCCAAGGGGCATTCCGGTAGCAACCGTCGCGATTAACAATGCTGAGAATGCCGGGCTGCTTGCTGTCAGTATTTTGGGTGCTTTTAGTGAAGAAATTTCAGAGAAGCTTAAATCCTACCGCCAAAGCATGCATGATGAAAGTCTGAAAAAGACAGAGAATTTGACGTGATCAATTTTCCTTTCAGACACATCACAAAATCTTTAATGATGGGAATTACGGAAATTTATGATCTAACTTAAAAATCTTGAAACAGCTTCTAATATCCCGACTGCGGCAACAATCACATACGTAATAAAGCCAAAAATAAGAAGGAAAAAAGCCCCTGTCGTTGTTACAGATTCATTTCTGGTGCGCATATTCATCAACGTTTTTAGAATGCAAAATTTATATTGAATACTCTTATACAGTCCTATTGTACTCAGCAATTATAAGGGTAAACACGTAGTAAATTCAGTATTTTTCGATAAAACCCCCTCATTTATCGATGAATGTCAATCTTAACTGGACATAACTACTTTTTTGTCGGCAAGTCAACCCACAGGCTATATATACCTGATTATTTTAAGGTTGAAAACACAAGCTGTACCGTTTTGAAAATATGCGAAGCATAGGGGTTAGGGCACCTTTCAGTACGTATACCTACGGAATCCAAGCAGGTAATACTTCATGCTCTTCCCTTTTTCACTTTAAGAGCGTCATTTTCCGTACGATTGACGCTTCTTGCGTTCGCATTTCGTAGAAATATAGTCCTGACGATAAATTTCCCGAATTAAATATAACAGCGTGCACACCTGCAGATTTGGTGCCGTCTGCGAGTAACGCAACCCTCCTGCCCAAGCTGTCATACACCGTTAAACGAACGTCAGCGGTTTCAGGAAGTGCAAACCGAATAACCGTTTGTGGGTTAAACGGATTGGGGTAGTTTGGGAAGAGCTTTATCGTTGCGGGCATTTCCGCCAACGGTTCAGCAGAAGTTGCAGGTTCCGGCTCGATGATGAGAGAAAATACAGGCTGCGTAAACAGCTGAGCAGGCCCGGAGGCTGCTGTAAAAGGTTCCTGACTTCGACTCATCCCTTCCGATGTATGAAATAAATAGCTTGATTCTTCACGGAGGTTAATGTGTATACCTGTTTCGTGATGAATGAGTGTAAGCCCCCACTCTCCGGGTAACTGATCATCAATTACCCAGCGCATTTCAGATAAACCGGTAAAAGGCTCTGCATTGATAACTGCATACGGATACATGCCAACTTCAATCCTTTCAGTCAACCCCACCGGCTGTGACATCAGCATGTAGGGTTTAGGGTGCGATTCCGAGATTAACGCGAGATAGGCGAAATTATGGGAGAGCGGCCACAAAGCGGGTGCGTCGTAAGCAGATGGTTCTGTACCGCTTTCAAAGCGATCCCCGAAGCGCACTGCAGCTGCACTTTCATATCTGTCTGCTTCAAAAATAAACCTTACAAACGGTTCCGTTTCACCTGTTTCAGGTCTGAAGAAAGTTTCAGCGTTTTTTTCCCGGGTAATGGCCTCAGGCAGGATGGAAAGTGCCGGATTTTCATCAGAAGCACGAACCCAAAACGCCTGAAAAGGCGCGATATACGGAGCCGTCGTAACATCGGGTATCGGTACACCGCCCCCCATCTCCATGAGCCGGTACTGCTGTGCGGCAGGCTCCCAAACCCATGCAAAAATATCCATATCAGCAGCCTGCCATCCTTCAGTCTTACCCCAGTCGAGCCATGCTGCAAACGGGTTACCAAGCAGATTCCAACCATTCGTTTGGCCGTCAAAAGCGGTATGCAGGTTTTCAAAAGCATAAGGCACCATACCATTTTCAAACCAGGGAACCTGCCCGGAAACCCGAAGGGGTTGTGAGAAATCAACCGGAGCGTTTGTATCATCGGGCGGATTGTTTTCAAGCACATAAACAAGTGCGCCTACTCCCGGAGAAATGGCATTTTCTGCAGGCGGCGTATACGCTGTATCTTCTGACTCTGCCGTGAAAAACAATACGGAGGAATCCGATCCCGGAATGTTTTCATTAGCCCCCGGAAATCCTTGCGTCCACAACGGCTCGAGTAAACCGCCTGTTCCTGCAATTGCGACTGGAACCGGACTCGCAAGGTTAATCCAATGCCCCTGATTGCCACCACTACTCTGAGGCGAAGTAATGAGACGCTCAAAATTCAGCTGTGGCTGCAGTTCGCCTTCATCCCATACGCTTGCACCCGAAGCTACTGTGATACTTGTGTCATCCAACAGAGTCAATTCACCGGATTCCAGCGACAGCAGCCCAGTAATTCTAATATGACTGCCCTCCGTAAGCTGCACCTTACCCGCAACTTTAGCGATCACCAGTTCATCAGCTGACCACACCGGTTGCAGGTTTAATGTCTGATCCGCGGAACCTTCTATTACAAAGCGCCATCCGTCGGTATGCTGTAAGGCTGCTTCAGTATGAATCAGCGAAAGGTCGCCCCGAATGGATACTGTTTTGGGGTTATCCAGGGCTTTGAATGCTGATTCCAGAATAGCCAGCGTCCAAAAGCTGCTTTCTGAAAGCTCAAGATCAGGTACCCCGCTGATGGTTACGGTAGTACCGTCAGCTACATGCTCAAAATCGGGTGGCTGCCCCCCCTCGATGTGTATGGATGTGTTTTCATTCATATAAACAGATCCATTGATTTCAGCCTCTGCATGCAGGTGTACGGGAAAAAGCCCGTCACCCAAAACCACGCGCGCATCAGTACCGCTTACGGGCAGCGGTTCATTCAGGATCAGCGAGTCAGGCGAAACAATGTGCCAGCTGACCCCATTGAGGGCAAATGATTCAGGTATGCGACCGCTACCGTTTGGATTGCTGGCCCAATTAGATACATCCGACAGCGAGCCCGACCCCCGGTAATAGAATGCCTGTGGCGCAGGCAGCGACTCGAGATAGCCGGAAAGAAACGGGCTCAGGTCAATTTGGTGAATGCGCTGCGGCACAGTTACGGGAAACGGCGTGGTAGTACTCGCAAACTCATTGGTTGCGTAGTAGGTAAGGCCGTCTATAGTCGTAATGGCCTCAAGCTGATGCAGTGCGAAAGAGAAGAGGTTAAAGTTAAGCTTGCGCTTGTTGCCACCGAAAAAATCATCCCCCTGAAAATCATACAACAGCCAGATAAAAGGCGGCGTCGTGACTTCCGGGAAGTTATAGCCAATCAGCGCAATCAGGCGCTCTTCCGGCAAATAAACGGAACCCGTGATCAGGCCCTCTACATCAAATGTTGCAATGTTTTCAGCTACATGCGTTCCCGCCTCATTAGGCATGCGGTACACGCTCGTTTGTCTGCTTGTCCACTGCTTGGTAAAAACATAGATAAATTCGTCCGTAACAATAAATGCTTCTGCATCATAATCCGTGATCAGTGATCCTCCGGGGCTGAAATCTGTCTGATCATCGTAGCTGTAAGCGATCTCCTCCACAACCATTTCTCCCCTCAGCAGCGCCTGCTTCTCAATTTTATAGATTTTAAGATTGGTGCGGCTGCCATAGTTGTTACCTATATCTCCCATATAGAGATAGTGCTCATCCTGCGTAAGCTCTTCCCAGTCGTTATTGGTGAGGCCGGTCAGCTCTAAAGCCTGTATATCAAGCGGATCATCGAAAGTGAACCCATAAATATTGAGATCATTGCCATCGTTGTGGGACCAAAACAGATTCTGCCAGACAATCATCCCGGAAGTCCCTTCCAGAACAGGGGCAAGCTCTTTGCGCTCGGTGAAGGTGATGGTTTGTGATGCATAGGTACAGCTGCCGTCGTTAACTGTAGCCTCTGAATTGTAGTTTTGTGCAAGCGGATCCGTACATCCCGGGATTTCGGTTGCAGCAGCTGCAAAAGACAAACCCGAAGTTGGCAGTGCTACAAATAAACATAAAACTGCGAAGACTTTATATAAATGATTTACCCGTGCTTTCATGAGATCCACCTTGTTTGCTGTTATAAAAAATAAATTTGCAAAGTGTCTGTATAAACTGCCAATGAGCAGACTGAGTTATTAACTTTATTTGCTTTGTTATGGCTGCGAGCGATTCTTCAAGACTGAAGTCAAACCAGGCACACTATGTAAGTTAATTATTATATTTTGAGTAAGCCTAAAACAAATGTAAGCCAAACCAGATTGAGCCCGCATTTTCCACCAATCTAAATTTAAACTTTCATTCAGCTGATAAAACCCTTCTAAGTATAAATAATGCGGGTTGATGTTTTCGCAAATCATCTTTACCTGATTCCTTACATATACCGTAGCAGACACAACGCTTTTTAATAAAAAAATCCAAGTCAAAACCGTCTTCATCAAGATGAGCATAAAACCACGCCTCCGACAACAACTTCTAACTTAACAGAGTGGGGCTAATCTACTAATATGCTTACATTTTGACGGGTAATGACCGTGTCAGCTTCAATTGCGGGAAGCTGCAGCTGAACCGGATGAATCCCGTCTCCAATAATAAGCTGACTCCCATTTCCCTCCAGGATCAGCGGCTTGTTACTTTGATGCTCGCCCTGAGTGGTCAGCACCCAGCTGATATTTTCTCCGCTGAAATCTGCCGGACTTCTTCCTGAGCCGTTGGGATTTGTGAACCAGTTTGTGGGGTCGGTCAGCTCCCCAAAGCCACGGTAGTAATAGCGGTCCGGGGGCGGTAAGCGGCTCAGGTAATCTTCCAGAAAGGGACTCAGATCGAGTTCATGGATCATCTGAACAGATCCGAAGCGGAAGGGTCTTCTTAAACCGGCTTGTTCATTGGTAAGATACCAGCTTAGCCCGTCAATGGTCGTAATGGCTTCAACCTGCATGGGCATGAACTGAAGATAATTCAGGCCGATTCGCCGTTTGTTTCCCCCGAAAAAATCATCCCCTTCAAAATCATAAAACAGCCAGATAAACGGAGCTGAGATAAAGGGGAAATTATATCCGACAAGCGCGAGCAGTCTTTCTTCCTGCAAATACATGGCACCGGTAATCATCCCTTTTGCATTGAAGGCATTTACCCGCTCAGCTACATGCGCTCCCGCCCTGTTGGGTATGCGGTACACAGTTGTGGAGAGCGTATTGATTTCTTTCGTGAAAATGTAAATGTATCCGTTCTTCAGGATAAATGCTTCACTGTCGTAGCCGAAGCCCGGCTGTCGCCTCGAATAGAAGTGTTGCTGATCTTCATACCTGTAATGGATGATTTCATAGCGCAGGTCTCCGTTGCGGAGATGCAGTTTATCGACTTTGTAGATCAGCAAGTCCCTTCTGTTACTGTAGTTGTTGCCGATATCTCCTACATAAATGTAATTATCGTCCTGAGCAATTTCCTCCCAATCCACATTTCGCAAGCCGTTCAGCGTAATGGTTTCGAATGACATAGGGGCTTCAAACGTAAATCCGTAAAGGTTCAGGTCACGGTGATCGTTTTGGGTCCAGAATTTGTCGTTCCAGTAAATCAGGCCGGAAGACTCATACGCGCGGCTTGTTATGCGGCTACGCCGTTCGTATGAAATGACGGTACGCGGATAAAAACAATTTCCGCTTGGGTAGGTTGCATCCGCGTCGAAATTGAGCGCAAGCGGATCGTTGCAGCCGGGTAAATCTAAATCGCGACCAGCGTAGTTCACATAGTAAAAGAAACCTGCAATGACGGAAATCCCAATCAGTAAGACAGCGCCCACAATACCTGCAATAATGCGAAATATCTTCGCCCGGGTTAAACGAGCAGTCATGTCTTACATTAACTTTTTAAGCAGTTTTCTTACTGATACTCTTTGATCATGCACTGCAGCGTATCTTCCATTTTTTGCTGGTGCTGTAGGCGGTCATAAATTGTTGGCGGTGCAACACGTTCTTTGCAGTCGGTAATTCCGCACCGTTCGCAGGTCTTGTTAACCGTGAGCAGTTTGATACGCTCGTCATTCCAGAAACGAACCCGTCGTTTGAACTTTTCGGTCATTACAAAGCCGAGCGTCACGCAGGAACCGACCTCAGGGTTTAACACCAGTGGTCGCGCCATAGACACGCAGAAGTACTCATTTTCGGTATTGTGAAAACGGGACTTCTGAACGCCGACTATAGGCGTTTTACTGCCATTTGTCTTCCCTTTTGCAGCGGCAAGTTCTTTTAGCAGGATGAGAGTAATCCAGCGGCGGCAGTAGTGCTCATTCAAACCTATCCCGTGCGGCTGATGCAATCGGGAAAAATGCAGCTCCTTAGTGAGCGTGTAGAAATCGGTAGGCATGTGATGGTTAAACCGCAGGAAATAGAGCTGATCAATCTCAAAATAGTGGGGCAGCAGCTGAGAAAGCCGGTGAAAATACATTTCCGGTGTTGCGTCAAAACGCTGCATGATACCGAGGAAGGCTTTACCGTCCCACTGTGGCTTTTTGAAGAATTCACGCAGCTCAGCCAGAATTTCGGTACGGGGAATCAGGAGTGCCCCCGCAAAATAGGAAGTCTTAAAATTGTTGAGCAGTTTATCAAAGGTATCCACATTATTCCAGACAGAGTAATGTGCGCGTTCTTTGAGCTTAAGCTCTTTAAAACCGATTTCTTTGGCGATCAGGAATTTTTTTTGCGCTTCAATAAGCTTGTCGTTGAGCAGTAGCTTTGGCTTTTTGCCCGGCACATGGATGGCCCGAATGCCGTCTATGGCGTCTTCCCGCTTAAAAGGTTGCACCTTTACTTCAATGCCGTAGTTCTGATGCAAAAGTTCCCCTAAAGCTGCCGCATTTTTATTCCTGAAATCAAAGCGCGAGTATTTGCGGATATAGCTGTCAACCTTGGTTTCTATGTCCTCAAAATAGTTGTTGTTCATCTCCTGATAGGAACGCATGGCTGCAAAAAGCAGATGCTCGACCCGCATATCATAGTTTCGGGCAATTTTGGAGAAGGTATCGAGCAATGCAGAAAACTTCATGGGCGAGTTGCTCATCAGCTCCATGATATCGGAGGTTTCCAGGCCGAACAGCTCAAACGGTATATCCTGCAGGGTACCGTCGCGCAGAATATCGCTGAGAGGATTAAGTTCTGCCTCAAGCTTAAGGGATACAAGATCATCGTAAGAAATGTCAAGAGCTTCAGCAAGCGCAACTATTTTGTCGGCCTTGGGATACTTTTTTCCTTTTTCTATCTCATTCAGATAAGAAGCTGAAACACCGGACGCGGCAGACAACTCTTTTAAAGACAGATTCTTTTTACTTCGAAGCTGATTCAGTTTCAGTCCGAAAATGAATTTCAGGTTTTGCTCGTCCATAGTATGTGCAAAATTATGATTTGAATGATGCGATGAACAGTCCGAACAGGCTTGGTAGAGAGTGCGTGAAAACACAACATAAAAACGGTATTCAGTTCAGGCGAATAATCATTTTTAGAAAATTTTCGCTATTAGCGAATTTAAGGGTTTCGAAATGATCGTGCAACAAGCAGCAAAAAAATTAATTTTAGCGAATATCTATTTTTAGCGAATTTTCGCTTGACAATATAAATTCGTTAGCTTACCTTAATTACGTGATACAGCATTAAGCCTTCAGTCAACCAAAATTTGTCTTATGAATACATCAACCGAAATAGAACTGAAGATTCCCGAAGGAGTCGTTGTTACGGATAGAGCCCTTACGCCAAAAGCGAAACAAATCTTTACCACAGAAAACCTTGAGGTGCTTGCAGCACTTCACCGTAAGTTTCAGTCTGATAGAAAAGCGCTTTTAGCAGAACGCAATAAGCGTCAGGCTGCCTTTGATAATGGCGCATTGCCCGAGTACGAAGACACAAATACAGAAGCGGCCTCCGGCAACTGGATTGTGAATCCCATCCCCGAAGATCTCCGCCGCCGCCGGGTTGAAATTACCGGGCCGGTTAACTCTGCGAAAATGGTTATCAACATGCTTTCCCGGAACAGCGACGGCTACCGGGCGGATATGGCCATGCTGGATTTCGAAGATTCTATGAAACCCAGCTGGGAAAATGTGCTGGACGGCGTGCTGAACGTGCAGGGCGCAAGTCAGGGTAACCTGAGCTGGACCGACCCTTCAAACCCTGCCAAGCATTACGAACTCGACCCCAAAGATATGGCCGGGGTGATGGTTCGTGTACGCGGCCTGCACCTCGATGAAGTGAATGTAACGATTGACGGCGAACCGGTTTCCGGCGGAATTTTTGACCTTTGGATGACCGCCTGTACCATGGTCGAAAATCAGATGAAGCGCGGCAAAACGCCCAAGTACTACGTTCCCAAATGCGAACACTACCTCGAAGCCCGCTGGTGGAACAACGTGTTCTCCGAAATTGAAGAGATACTCGACGTTTCTCCCGGCACCATCAAAACCACTTTCCTGATCGAAACCCTGACCGGCGCTTTTCAGATTGAAGAAATTCTGTTCGAATTACGCGAACGGGCAGCCGGTCTGAATGTAGGGCGCTGGGATAAAATCTTCAGCGATATCAAAGTGCTGAAAACCCACAGGGGCCGCATTATGGAAGACCGTGCGACCATTAACATGCACAAATACTGGATGGATAATTACGCCAAACGCCTGATCAAAATCTGTCACTCGCGCGGTGCTTTTGCCATCGGCGGCATGTCGGCCTTTACTCCGGGTAAAACCGAAGAAGCCCGTGCCGAACAAACAGCCAAAGTTGTAGCCGATAAAGGATACGAAGCAGCCATCGGTCACGACGGGTGCTGGGTTTCCCACCCTTACTTCATTGGCTATGCGCTCAACGAGTTCAAGCACGACAATCAGCTGAGTCGCACCCTCGATGACTTTGATAAATACCCCGACATCTTGCCCAACTCCAAAGGCGACTGCACTATGAAAGGCCTTCGCACCAATGTTCGCGTTGGTATTGGCTACATGCAGGGCTGGAATCAGGATATCGGCTGCGTAGCCTGGGATGGCCTGATGGAAGACCTTGCTACCCTTGAGATTTCCAGGGCGCAAACCTGGCAGTGGCTGCACCACAACACCACGCTTTCCTGCGGTACGAAAGTGACCAAAGAACTCATCCACACTGTTTTCGAAGAAGAGCTGGAAAAAATTCTGGCCGAAGTTGACGAAAGCCTTTCCGGGAAAAATGACGCTCTTGCAAATAAACTCAAAAAAGAGTTTACGCAGGCGGCAGCTGACGCGGAAGCAGCTTTTGTGAAAGACGAGCTTGACGACTTCCTGTCCATGGCCTCAGATCCGGCCTGATCGTACGGGAACATGCTGTAATTAAGCTTTTGTATGTGCGCGGGGCGATAGATTAGCCCCGCATCCTTCAATCTATACCAACCTTTTTGATTCAACCGCAACATCTGTCCTTCATTCACCACAATCAACCTCACGGGTTATTATACTTATGAAAAACGCAAACGAACTCGAACAATACTGGAACACCGATCCCCGCTGGAATGGCATCAAGCGTGCTTATACCGCTGAAGACGTCGTAAAACTCCGCGGCAGCGTACAAATCAAATACACCCTGGCAGAAAACGGCGCCCACAAACTCTGGAAAGCGCTTCATACCGAGCCCTACATCAATGCCCTGGGCGCTCTCACCGGCAATCAGGCCATGCAGCAGGTTAAAGCCGGCCTCAAAGCCATCTACCTGAGCGGCTGGCAGGTTGCAGCCGACGCCAACAATGCGGGTCAGATGTACCCCGATCAGAGCCTCTACCCTGCGAGCAGCGTACCCGATGTGGTTCGCCGTATCAATCACGCCCTGCAGCGCGCAGATCAGATCCATCACTCTGAAGGCGACGACAGCGTTGACTGGTTTGCCCCTATCGTAGCCGACGCCGAAGCCGGTTTTGGTGGTCCCCTGAATGTGTTTGAACTCATGAAAGGCATGATCGACGCGGGTGCAGCCGGTGTGCACTACGAAGATCAGCTGGCTTCCGAGAAAAAATGCGGTCACATGGGCGGCAAAGTTCTTGTCCCGACTGCGCAGTTCATCCGCACGCTCACAGCAGCCCGTCTGGCCTCTGATGTTTGTGATGTGCCTACCGTACTCGTTGCCCGTACTGACGCCAACGGCGCCTTCCTGCAAACCTCCGACATTGATCCTTACGACGAGCCGTTCATCACCGGCGAGCGTACCGCGGAAGGCTTCTTCCGGATTCGCGGTGGTATAGAATCTGCGATCTCCCGCGGACTTGCCTATGCCCCGTATGCAGATCTCGTATGGTGCGAAACCGCCAAACCCGATGTAGGCGAAGCCCGTGAATTTGCACAAGCCATTCACGAGAAGTATCCCGGCAAATTACTGGCCTACAATTGCTCCCCTTCCTTCAACTGGAAAAAGCACCTCGACGAAGCAACCATTGCAAGCTTCCAGAAAGACCTGGGCGAAATGGGCTACAAGTTCCAGTTTATCACCCTCGCAGGTTTCCATGCCCTCAACTACAGCATGTTTACCCTCGCGAAGGCGTATAAGGAAGCCGGCATGTCTGCCTACTCCAAACTGCAGCAGCAGGAATTCGACACCGAGAAAGACGGCTATACCGCTACCCGCCATCAGCGCGAAGTGGGAACCGGCTATTTCGATATGGTGAGTAACACCATCACCGCAGGCGAATCCTCAACGCTGGCGCTGAAAGGCTCTACCGAAGAAGAGCAGTTCTGATAAGGCAATGCCAACAAAAGAAACACGCTATTATTAGTGAATCACAACGCAAACATTTGTATTGGTTAGTTCATAGCAGTCCGTAAGGCTGAAAACCTGCCGGACCAACTTAACACTCTTTCTAAACGAAAGGTCATATTTCTATCCCAAAACACTCAAAAAGGGCGCTCTGAACGGGCGTCCTTTTGTTTTTTTTACAGACCTTTCGGGTTCGGTGAAGATAAACCGGCGCTACCCGCAAAAAAGCATGGGACGTGCTGCAGGATTGAAGGTACAAATTTGCCACGAAACCGCTGATGTTAACGGTATTCCCCCTCCTATAAAAATAAATCAGACCGAAACGGCAGCGCAGCAGACACTCAGGCCCCGGGCACAGTCTAAGAACCCACACCTACCTCTGCATGACGACCAAAGCGCAGCAGATCTCAATCCCGGACGAAAAAACCCACCCTCCGGGAAGTGCGTCTGCCCCGAAGGATGGATTTTAAGAATTAATTCAAACGTGCGCGGTTCCGAACTGCAACCTACACGTTAAAGCGGAAGTGCAGCACGTCGCCGTCTTTCACAAGGTATTCTTTGCCTTCGCTGCGGAGCTTACCGGCATCGCGGGCGGCGGATTCTGAACCGTGTATCACGAAATCGGCAAAGGCGATGGTTTCCGCACGAATGAAGCCCCGCTCGAAATCGGAATGTATTACGCCGGCGGCCTGCGGGGCTTTGAAGCCTTCGCGAATGGTCCAGGCGCGGACCTCTTTCTCGCCAGCCGTAAAGTAGGTAATCAGTCCGAGCCGGGCGTATGCAGCACGGATCAGCAGGTCAAGCCCCGCACTCTCGAGACCCAGATCCTGCAGAAATTCAAGCTTGGCTTCCTCATCAAGCTCGGCGATTTCCGCTTCAATACTTGCACAAACCACAACGGTCTGCGAACCACGGCTTTCAGCAAGTTCCCGAACCTGTTGCACATAGGGATTGTCGGCCCCGCTGTTGGCGATGTCGTCTTCCGAAACATTGCACACAAAGAGCACAGGCTTCTCAGTGAGCAGGAAAACATCTTTGTAGGCTTCCCGCTGTTCCTCCCCGATTTCAAAGGTACGCACCGGCTCCCCGTTCTCAAGGTGCTGTTGCAGCCGCTCTGCAACCTCAAGCTGCGCCTTCATCACCTTATCCCCGCTTTTGGATTGCTTTTTCAGGCGGTCGATACGCTTTTCTACGCTCTCCAGATCTTTGAACAGCAGCTCCGAATCGATAATGTGAATATCCCGAACCGGATCAACGCTGCCCTCTACATGGATAACATCGTCGTTTTCAAAGCAGCGCACCACGTGCACGATAATATCTACCTCGCGGATATGCGACAAAAAAGCATTGCCTTTCCCCTTTCCTTCCGAAGCCCCTTTCACAAGGCCTGCGATATCCACAAACTCAATATTGGTGGGAATGGTCTTCTTAGGCTTCACCAGTTCCGTAAGCTTGGTCAGACGGGGATCCGGTACCGGCACAATGCCCACATTGGGGTCAATCGTACAAAACGGAAAGTTCGCGGCTTCAGCGCCGGCGTTTGAAAGTGCATTAAACAGGCTTGACTTTCCGACGTTCGGAAGGCCTACAATGCCACAGCGTAAACTCATAAATCAGAGATTAGTATCGATATAAGGTTGTTGGATAAAAATGCGGTCGGGCAGCACAACAGCGGTCAGCTTTCCATAATGGCGGTGATAGGCATAGCAGCATCCTGTGTCTATCCCTATTTTCAGTGGTTCATTCATGGGTACCCGCATGGGCGTATGGCCAAACACCACGGGCTTTTCCCACTCAATCTCTTTTTCGCGCACGTGACTCCTTTCCCAGAGAAAATTATCAACATTATCCCACTCGAAGTTGGTCTGAATGCTGACATGCGGATTCATGCCCGCGTGCACAAACATGAACGCCTCGGTATCATAGTACATCAGCGTTTCATTGATGAAAGGGTAGTAGTGAGACGCCAGAAAGTCCTCCGGCCACCTTCGGAAGCCGAATGATTTCAGGGTGCGGTCGCCGCCATTTACGGTCCACATTTTCGAATCACCATCAATAGCGGCCTGCAGCATCATTTCCTCATGATTGCCCCGCAGAAACACGCACTTCTCTTTGGTTTGGAAAGCCATCAGCAAATCGATCACGCCTTTGCTGTCCGGTCCGCGATCGATGTAATCACCCAGAAAAACATAGGTCGCACCGGAGTATGCTGAGAGCTTGCCCAGCAGCGCGGCCAGGCTTTTAGGGCAGCCGTGAATATCTCCTATTGCAATAATTTTTTCAGAACGCAATGACTTGTTAGTTTTGGGGTTAGCTTTCAGCCCCGCGGCAACGTTTTGGTGATGAGTCCGGAGCCGGTTTTGACAATTTTTCCTTGCTCACCCAGCTTTTTAGAAGCCGCATCCAAAATACCATTGATAAATTTACCTGATTTTGCCGTCGAATACTTTTTTACGATTTCAATCGCCTCATTAATCGTAACCTTGGTCGGGATCTCTTCGAAAGCCATCATTTCGGTAATAGCAAGGCGAAGCACACAGCGATCAATAGTCGCAATTCGTTTAATATCCCAATTGGTCACAAACTCACCTACAATCGCATCGAGCTCCTCCCGGTCGCGGATGGTTTTCAGAAAAAGAGCCGTCGAAAATTCATTCAGTTCTTCATCTGCCTTCATTTTCGGATGAATGACAGTTTCCAGAATGTGCTCAAGGCTGTCGTTGCTCAACTCTGCAGCATAGAGCGCCATCATGGCTGTTTCACGGGCCTTTCTTCGGTTAAGGGTCATACAAAAAAAGTATCGGGATGTACTGAAAAATAAACTCCATAAAATAGAGAAAACAGCCGCGATAAACTACCTTCAATTCAATGGGCTTTATTGCAAAAAAAGCCGGCAACTGCCAGAAACAGTCCACCGGCTCCGTCCTTTCATAACCAAATTACGGCAGCTTACGGCTTCTCCCCTGCCATCTCATGCACCTTAAGCCACTCCTGTTCGGTAACCGGCTGAATCGACAGCCGGCTGCCCTTTTTAATCAGCATCATATCTGCCAGCTCCGGCTCCTCCTTAATGGCATCACGCAGCACCGGACGCTCAAATTTCTTTATCAGCTTCACATCAATCAGAATCCAGCGGGGCTTGTCCTCGGTCGATTTCGCATCAAAATACTTCGACTCCGGATCAAACTGACTCGGATCCGGGTACGGCTCACTTGCCACCTCCATCGTGCCCACAATCGCAAGGGGATTGGCGCGCGAGTGATAAAAAAAGATTTTATCGCCCACCTTCATATCGTCACGCATAAAATTGCGGGCCTGATAATTCCGTATGCCTTCCCACCAGGTTGTCTGATCTTCGCGGCTTGCAAGATCATCAATGCTGAATTCGTCGGGCTCAGATTTCATGAGCCAGTATCTTTTATCGGACATGCTTTGCGCTCTTTTTGATGAAAATTTTAAGGTCGGCGGAATTTAGCCCCAAACCTGCATTTTCCCAAGGCAAAGAAAGCTGCGCGTTCGGCGCGTGTGCTGTTCAGCCCGCCACCCCTGCCACGGGCATTGCGCTAAGCCGATGTTTTTATTTTTTGGGGGAAACTCAGAGAACATCACGGTCTTTCGTGGCAAATTCTGAGACCCCAAGTCAAAGATGAATGCGTTGCTTTTTTTCTGCAGCACCGCGGTATGCAGACAGGCGTTCAGCTTCCGCACCTTAATGACACATCATCTCACCCGCATTACTCATATCGCCGCTCAACACCGGACTAATAAACGGGATTCCCAGGGCAAGTCCGCGCAGGATCAGCAGCGTGCCCAGACCAATGGCCACATAAGGCACGGCTTTCTGCATCTTCAGCCGAACATCAAGGCTGACCAGCTTATTCGAAGCCGAAACCAGAAACATAACCGGGAAGGTACCGAGTCCGAAAGCGAACATATAAATCATACCATCGAGTGCTGAGCCGCTCACCAGCGCGCCCGCGAGTGCCACATACACAAAGCCGCAGGGCAGAAAGCCGTTGAGCACTCCCACGCCCAAGAGTCCGCCGGGACTGTTGATTCTGAGCATGCGACCCATCCCCTTTTTGAGCGACTCCACTGGCAGCCACAGCGGCTTCAGGTGCATCCAGTTCACCTTACCGGAAGCAATGGAAATAACCGCGACGGCAATGATAAGGCCGCCCGCCACAATGGAAATGAGCTCCTGATAGCCGGCCAGAAAAACGCCGAAGCCAAGTAGCCCGAGCACGCCTCCCATCAGCATATAGGTGAAGCTGCGTCCGATATTGTAGTTTATGCGACCTATCCAAAAGGCAGTTTTGTTGTCATTGCCCGGCAGCGCAAGGGCGATCGGCCCACACATGCCCACACAGTGCATGCTGCCGAAAAGGCCGAATAAAAATCCTGCGAAATAGAGTTCCATCTTGTTCAGTTCTGTGTAAATAAAATACAAGTCCAATATATGAATATTGAAAACTTAATTCTATCAAAAAAACCACACCCCTACCCTTTTCTCTTTTTCCGTATTTTAGCCCGTCCTATTCGGAAACCGCCCTGAACTGACCTCACCCACTCGCCCGCATTTCATGCCCAAAGCCTCCCGGCACCGTACCATCGCCCTCAAAAGAATTCCCGACCTGAAACCCTTCCTTGATGAAATCATCACCAGAGTGGAAGTCCCGGCTTATATCGATAAAGATCCCGTTCTTTTTCTGCACGCGTACGATGATGTGACGGACAAGCAGCTTGCCGGTTTCTTTGCAGCCATCATGGCCTGGGGACGGCGCGATGTTGTGATTGCGAAGGTTAGCGAGCTCATGGAACGCATGGGGCATCGCCCGGCAGTTTTCATCGGCAGCTATACCGAAGCCGACCGCGATGCCCTTGCCGGATTCAAACACCGAACCTTCACCGAAGAAGATGTGCATCACCTCGTGCTCATTCTGAACCGCATCCTGCACGAATACGGCGATTTCGAAGCCTTCTGGAAATCCGTGCGGCAACAGGCGCTCACGCAGCAGCGCGAACTCATCGCTACCTTCCATGAGCGGTTCATGGCCTATCACACCGGTCCGCAGCGTACGCGGAAGCACATTGCAAGCAGTGAAAAAGGCAGCAGCTGCAAGCGGCTCTATCTGTACCTGCGCTGGACCGTCCGCAAGAACAGCATAGTCGATACCGGCATTTACACCTTCATGCCGGCCTCAGAGCTGATGATCCCCCTCGATGTGCACGTTGCGCGACACGCCCGCCGCCTGGGCCTTTTGGGCCGGAAGCAAAATGACTGGGCAGCCGTGCAGGAACTTACCAAAAAACTGCGCTTGCTCCGCCCCGACGACCCCGCCGTTTACGACTACGCCCTCTTCGGACTGGGCATAGCCGATATAACGGTACCTGAAGAAATCATCATCAACAAACGCATTCCATAGCACTTGCAACTATCTTGCATTTGTTGCCGGAATCACGGGAAAACCCTACCTTATATAGCTGTACCGCACTTCGGCTGCGCCGCTCAGCAGCACCCTGCACGAACCATACAACGCGAAATGCGGGTCCTGAAAAACCTCACGATCAAAAAACCTTTATGAACGCTAAACCACTGCAATTCCTTAAACGGGCAAGCCTGATAGCGGGCTGTGCGGCAGGCATGCTGATTTCCGGATCAGCCGCTCAGGCCGGCACTGCCGCATCCGAAACCAAAACCGTTCAGACCACGAACATGACCGAATCCGAAAATCCGTTTTTCGCGCCCAGCACCCTGCCCTTCCAGGCACCTGACTTCGCGGCCATCCGCCTCGAGCACTACAAACCGGCCTTCCTGCGCGGCATGGAAGAACAGCTTCGCGAGATAGAAGCCATCGCGAACAATCCGGAACCGCCTACCTTCGAAAACACCGTTGAAGCCCGTGAGTACACCGGCGCCCTTTTGCTGCGCACCTCCCGCGTGTTCTCCAACATGAGCTCTGCCAACACTAGCCCCGAGCTGCAAGCCATTCAAAGCGAAATGGCCCCTTTACTCGCCGCGCATTCCGACAACATTCAGCTCAACAACCGGCTTTTTGAGCGCGTCCGCACCCTCATGTACAGTGATAGTGTAGATGAGCTCGACGAAGAATCCCGCCACCTTCTCACGCGTCAGTACCGCAACCACGTACGCGCAGGAGCCAACCTAAGTGCGGAGCAGCAAACGCGTATGCGCGAAATCAACGCACGTCTCTCCACCCTCGCCACGCAGTTTTCCGAAAGCGTGCTCAATACCACCCGCGAGCGCGCCGTCCTGATCGAAACCCGCGAAGAACTCGACGGCATGAGCGAAGGCCGCATTCGCGCAGCTGCCGAAGCCGCAGCCGACCGCGGCCATGAAGGCAAGTATCTGATCACCCTCACCAACACCACAAGGCAGCCGGTTACCGCGAGCATGACCAACCGCGAAACCCGCCGCAAGGTTTGGGAAGCCTCCGCCTTCCGCGGCCTTGGCCATGACGGACACATTGACAACCGCGGCATCATTCTCGAAATCGCGGCCCTGCGCGCCGAGCGTGCCGAAATGCTGGGTTTCAGCAACTTTGCCGAATTCCAGCTCGAAAACGAGATGGCAGGTCACCCCGACGCAGCCTATCAGTTCATGCTCGACATGCTGCCCGCTGTAAAAGCCAACACCCGCGCCGAAGCCGACGCCATCATCGCCCTCATGCGCGCCGACGGCATCGATGACGACCTCCAGCCCTGGGATTGGGAATACTACGCCGAACGCGTGCGCGCCGATCAGTTCAATGTGGATGAAAACGAAATCCGCCCCTACTTCGAACTCGAGCGCGTACTGCAGGACGGCGTTTTCTATGTGATGGAGCGTCAGTACGGCGTCACTTTTGAAGAGCGCTTCGACCTGCCGGTGTACCATCCTGATGTGCGTGTGTTTACCGTGCTCGACGAAGACGGCGGCGAAATCGGCCTGTTTTACGGCGATTTCTTTGCCCGCGAAGGCAAACGCGGCGGCGCATGGATGAGCTCCTACGTGGTGCAAAACCACCTCAAAGGCGATCTCCCTGTTGTAGTGAACGTGCTCAACATCGCCAAAGCCCCCGAAGGCGAGCCGCAGTTTGTAACCCTCAGCAATGTCGTCACCCTCTTCCACGAAATGGGTCACGGCGTGCACGGCCTCTTTTCGGATGTCCGCTTCCCTTCCCTCGCCGGTACCGCTACCCCGCGCGACTTCGTAGAGTTTCCGTCCACCTACGAAGAAGACTGGGCCATCGATCCCGAAGTGCTGCGCAACTACGCCCTCCACTACGAAACCGGCGAGCCCATCCCCCTCGATTTGCTCGACCGTTTCCTTGAAGCGCGTCAGTTCAATCAGGGTTTCGACACCTTTGAATACATCGCCGCGGCCTTGCTCGATCTCGACTGGCACACCCTCACAAGTCAAGAAATCCCGACCGATGTGGAAGCCTTCGAGCGCGCCTCCCTTGCGCGTCACGGCGTGGACTGGCCTTTCGTACCCCCGCGCTACACCAGCGGCACCTTCAATCACGTATGGCCGGGCGGCTACGCGGCAAGCTACTACGCCTACCTCTGGAGCGAAGTGCTCGCAGCCGACGCCTTCGAGTACGTGCAGCAAAGCGGCGGACTTGGTTCCGAGATCATCCGTCACTACCAAAACACCGTGCTCTCCAGCGGTGGCAGCCGTGACCCGATGGAACTCTACCGCGATTTCCGCGGGCAGGATCCCACCGTTGACGCCCTGCTGCGTCGCCGCGGTCTTGACCCCACGCCGGTAAACTAAGCGCCGTTTTTTTTTCTGGGGATGTCGTCCTGCGGGGCGGCCCCTCGTGCTCATCCCTAACAACCATCAGCAGCCGCAAAGGTGCTGATGGTTGTTTTTTTGATGGATGACTCCCCCACACAACATCACATCCAAAACCTTCATCAAACCCTATGCATCCATGAAACGCTACTTTGTGTCCATGATCTTGTTTGCGTTGCTCCCCCTTGGCCTGGGGTGCAGCAGCACTGCGCAGCTTGAAGCGCACCCACCCGCCTGGCAGGCCGACGACTCCCGCGCCCTCACCGTAGAGCGCCTCTGGGAATTGAAGCGCATCGGCAACCCGGTCATCTCCCCGGATGGCCGCTGGATCGTTGCCCCGGTGACCCGCTACACCGTCTCCGACGACCTCGCCCATACCGACCTATGGCTCTTTTCCGCTGACGGTAGCATCGAGCGTCCCCTCACCCGACACGGCTCCGCCGACGGACAGCCCACCTTCAGCCCCGATGGCAGTCATCTTGCCTTCGTAAGCCGCCGCGATGGCGACGAAGCCGCACAGATTTACGTGCTCCCCATTACCGAGCCCGGCGAAGCCATACGCCTCACCGAAATCCCGACCGGCGTTACCGGCATCAAATGGGTTGGCGAGCATCTTTACTTCATCTCCAGCATTTTCCCCGACAAAAGCTGGGAAGAAATGGCGGAGCGTCTCAAACAGGACAATGCCTCCCACATGAGCGGCCTCACCTGGAACCGCCTCCCCTTCGCCTCCTTCGACCGCTTCCTCGATGAAGAACGTCAGTCGCACCTGTTCCGGATTCACCACACCGGCGGCGAAACCCTCAACATCACCCTGCCCACGGGTCGCGAACTGCCCCGCTCCTCAGCAGGTGCCGGCAGCTATGATGTGAACCCGGACGAGTCCCTCGTTGTCTTTATGAGCGACGCCAACCGCGACGACCTCAATCCCAAAATCGACCTGTTCCGCGTCGCACCCGGCAGCATCGAAGCCGTCAACATCACCCCGGATAACATCGGCGTTGACGGAAACCCCCGCTTCAGCCGCAGCGGCCGGCTCCTCGCCTTCACCCGCAACCGCATCCCCGGCTTCTACGCGGACACCAATGATCTGATGATCTACACCGTTGAAACCGGTAATGTGCGTAACCAAACCGAAAACTGGGACCGCTCTGTTGGCTCCGTTGTCTGGGATGAAAACGACGAAAGCCTGTTCGGCTCGGTTTCTGACGCCGGCACACGCCGCATTTTCCGCTTTCACATCATTCCCGGCGTTGAGCCGCTGCCCGTAACCGGCGCAACGGATTACCCCGCCCTTGATGTAGCTGAAAACGGTACCATTGCAGCGCTCAACCACAGCTTCCTCTACCCGCCGCAGCTGCACATTCTCGACATCCCGGAGCGCAGCAGCACCCGCATCGACACCATCAACGACGACATTATGGCCGAAGTCGATCTCGGCACCTATGAATCCGTCATCTACACCGGCGCCGACGGACAGGACATTCAGATGTGGGTACACTACCCGCCCGGCTTTGATTCAAGCCAGAAATACCCGCTCTTCCTCCTTATTCACGGCGGGCCGCACAGCGCCATCACGGACGGCTTCCACTTCCGCTGGAACGCGCAGACCTTTGCGTCATGGGGCTACGTCACCGCCTGGCACAACTTCCACGGCTCCGACGGCTTCGGTCAGGACTTCACCGACGCCATCAACCCCGACTGGATCAGCAAGCCCTACGAAGACACCATCCGTGCCGCAGAGTGGTTCATGGAAAAAGACTGGATTGATACCGACCGCATGTTTGCCGGCGGCGCGAGCTACGGCGGCTACCTCTCGAGCATACTGTTAGGAAAAGAACATCCTTTCAACGCCCTCCTCATTCATGCACCGGTGTACAACCTCTACTCACAGATGGCCGCCGACTTTGCCGTGCACACCGTACGCTTCGGCAACTACTGGGAAGATGACGGCTCACACTTCGATGGCCGCACCATTTACGAAGCCATCTCCCCGCACTACTTCGCCGGCAACTTCAACACCCCGGCCCTCCTGACGCACGGTCAGGACGACCTCCGCGTACCGGTCGGGCAGATCTTCGAATTATTCCGCACCCTCCAAAGCCGCGGCGTCGATTCCCGCCTGATCTACTTCCCCAACGAAAACCACTGGATCCTGCGACCCAACAACTCCATTTACTGGTACCATCAGGTCCGCGAATGGGCCGAAAAATACGCCCCACCCGGCCCCCGCCCCCGCTAAACAATCACCATCCACTTTAAAGGGTGATGTGCCCCCGGTCAAAACCAAACACCGCGGCACATCACCCTTTTTTTATTGCGTACCCGAAGTTGGGACAGCGGACGGCAGACCGCGGACCGCAGACGGGGGAAGGGGATCGGAAGACGGATGGTGGAAAGCGGAAGACAGAAGACAGAAGACAGAAGACAGAAGACAGAAGACAGAAGACAGAAGGTCACCTCAAAAAAAACAAAAAACCTGAGTTCGATTAATAATTAGGCTAAAGTTGATCGACAAATTGTTGAAAAAGCACAATTTATATGTCGGATAAGTCACAACAAATTGCTGTATTAAGTCTACCAATAACAACAACATAGCAAAATAAGTCATGACATTATCCGACAATAAAATTACCGAAATATACTGCCTGGTTGACAACTTCTGCATCGGCTTTCATCGCTCAATGGCCAAGCATATGCTTGGAAATACCCCCAAGCGAAAGCCAAATCTGTCTACCAGCGAGGTGATCACAATTATGATTCTGTTTCATCACAGTGGATATCGCACCATCAAGTGCTTCTATACTCAATATGTCAAGGTACACATGTGTCATCTTTTCCCCAAGACCGTTTCATATAATCGCTTCGTTGAGCTTATGGCTGGTGCCAATTTGCCGCTGGCATTATTTGTCAAAGAGTGCTGTATGGGAAAGTGCACCGGTATCTCATTCATAGATTCCACTCCGCTGCGTGTGTGCAAAAACAAGCGTATATCCAACCATAAAGTCTTCAAGGGCATTGGCCAGTTGGGTAAATCTTCAATAGGATTTTTCTTCGGATTTAAACTTCATCTGGCTGTCAATGATAAGGGAGAATTGCTCAACTTCCTGATTAGTCCGGGAAATATGGACGACCGTGATCCCCTTAAAAATCCTAACTTTATCAAAGCTTTTACAGGAAAAATGTATGCAGATAAAGGCTATATCTCAGCGGCACTGTCCAGGATTTTGTTTGATGACGGCATTCATCTGATTACCCAAATACGCAAGAATATGAAAAATTGCCTGATGAGTCTTAATGACAAAATCCTGTTGCGAAAGAGATCTGTTATTGAGACCATAAATGATGAACTCAAAAACATGTGTCAAATTGAACATTCCCGTCATCGCTCTTTCGCTAACTTTTTGTCTAACCTGCTGTCGGGATTAGCTGCCTATTCCTTCTTTCCCAAAAAGCCCGCCATAAAGTATGAATCCGTTCATACTAACCAATTAAGCATGATTTAAAATCGAACTCAGGTAAAAAACAAGTCATCTCGAACAGCGGGGCATGGCAACGCCACAATAAAAGCCACGGGAACTCGACCTGCACCGACAGCCCACCGAAGTCTCATGTGAGAGATCCCCTGCGGCTGTCCGGCCCCGATATGGATCAACGCTGCGGAGCCCTACGATGCGAGATCCTTCGACTCCGCTGCGCTTCGCTCAGGATGACAGGCTGCGTGTCGCGTCATACGGCGCGGCAAGCCGCGCCGGGGTTTTGGAAAATGCCCCTGTCATCCTGAGCGGAGCCGGAGCGCAGCGAAGGCGGAGTCGAAGGATCTGGTGATGGGGTTTGGGCAGCTGATACATCCTGAGCACCTAACAGCAAAAATGCCGAATAAAAACCCGCGCAAATTTCGCTCAAACCATTAATCCGCATTCCTTCGACTCCGCTGCGGGGCATAAAGCCTCCATTTTATATTTCGGTCTGAACTAAGTACTTTCATTTCAGCATACATTTTTTTCTATTCGACCATCAGGCTTAATTCCGAAACAGCATGTCACCGAAACCGGCTGCGGCTTTGCTTTTCCTTTTTATTTGCGGCATGCTGCTGTTCAATGCCCCCTTGCTGTCGGCTTTCACCCTTCCCGATAACCCGCCCGCGCTGCTGCCGCTGTTTCTGATGTTTGCCTGGCTCGCGCTGATTGCGGCTTCTGCGCTGATCCTTCGCAAGACCGGCGCGGATGATGACGAGCAACCGGAGGCCGACCCGTGATACAGCCTGCGATAATCCTGACGGCATCTCTGCTTTACCTGCTGGTATTATTCGGGATTGCCTACTACGCCGACCGCCGCAAGGAACAGGGCCGAAGCCTGATCGCCAATCCATACATCTACGCGCTTTCGCTCGGCGTGTACTGCACGGCCTGGACCTTCTTCGGAAGCGTGGGGCGCGCCGCGGAGTCCGGGGTTGGCTTCCTGCCGATTTACATCGGTCCGACCCTGATGGCGCTGCTGTGGTGGGTCGTGCTCCGCAAGATGGTGCGTATCGCGAAACAACAGCGCATTACTTCGATTGCCGATTTTGTGGCTTCCCGCTACGGCAAGAGTACGCGCCTGAGCGTGGCCATGACCCTGATCACAGTAGTCGGCATCATTCCGTACATCGCGCTGCAACTCAAAGCGATTTCGGGCACCTACCTCGTGCTCAGCGGGGGCGACACCGCGACGACCGCCCTTTTTACCGATACGGCCCTGTACGCGACCCTCATCCTCGCGGCTTTCACCATTTTATTTGGAGCGCGCGAACTCGACGCGACCGAGCGGCATGAAGGCCTCGTGGCCGCCATTGCGTTTGAGTCCGTCGTGAAGCTCGTCGCCTTTCTCGCGGTCGGCATTTTTGTGGTCTGGTTCGTGTTCGACGGCCCGACCGATTTGTGGGCGCAGGCCATGGTGCAGCCGGGTTTGCAGCAACTCTTTTCCTTCGGGGAAGACACCATTCCCCTCAGCGAGTGGTTCTGGCTCACTCTCATTTCAATGTTCGCGATTTTGTTCCTGCCCCGGCAGTTTCAGGTGTCGGTGGTCGAGAACGTATCCGAAAAGCACATCCTCAAAGCCATTTGGCTGTTCCCGCTCTACCTGTTCGCGATCAACATTTTCGTGATTCCGATTGCGCTTGCCGGACTCATCCTCTTTCCCGGCGGCAGCGTGGATGCCGATACTTTCGTCATCACCATCCCGCTTTTTGAGGGCAGCAGTCTGCTGGCGCTGTTCGCGTTCATCGGCGGACTTTCCGCGGCTACCGGCATGGTGATTGTGGCGGTTGTGGCCCTGAGCACCATGGTCAGCAACGACCTGCTCGTGCCCGCGCTTGTCCGCTCGGGCCGCCTCGACATCGCCGCCCGCGCCGACGCGACCGGCTTCCTGTTGCTCATCCGCCGCGTGAGCATTATTGTTATTCTGTTGCTCGCCTACTCCTTCGTGCGCTTTCTCGATCAGGGCTACTCGCTGGTTTCCATAGGGCTGATTTCCTTTGTGGCGGTTGCGCAGTTTGCCCCGGCTATACTCGGGGGACTTTTCTGGAAGGGCGCCTCCCGCGACGGCGCACTCGCAGGTCTGCTGACCGGCTTCGGGATCTGGCTGTTCACCCTCGTGCTGCCCACGCTGGAAACCGCGGAGGTTTTGAGCAGCAGCATCACCGAAAACGGCCTCTTTGGCCTGCCCCTGCTCCAGCCTTATGCGCTGTTCGGGGTATCGCAGCTTGACCCGATTTCACACGCGGCCTTTTGGTCGCTCAGCCTGAACAGCCTGCTCTTTTTCGGGGTATCGCTGCTGAGCCGGCCGGGGCTTTCGGAGCTGTCGCAGGCGAGTCTGTTTGTGGACGCCCTCGATCCGGGACGGCAGCAACTGCGGGGCAGCCTGAGTCAGCGTACCGCTTCGCGCGAAGACGTCATCCACATCATGCAGCGATTCCTCGGGCCGGAACGCACGGCCAAAGCGCTTGAAGAATACGAACAGCTTTATCCCGCCGATCCGCTGAAGGCGCAGCGGGGTATAGACGGGGACAGCTTCATCAACTATGCCGAAACCCTGCTCGGCGGGGTCATCGGATCGGCTTCGGCGCGGACCGTCGTTTCATCGGTCGCACAGGAAGAGCCGCTTGGTATGGAGCAAATCATGACCATGCTGGATGAGACACGTCAGGCGCTGGCCTACAGCCGCGAGCTCGAAGAAAAATCAGCCGCACTCGAGCTCACAACCGCCGAGCTGAAGGAAGCCAACACCCGCCTGCGGGAGCTCGATGAAATGAAAGACGAATTCATGTTCACCGTCACGCATGAGCTCAAAACGCCGCTCACCTCCATCCGCGCCTTCACCGAAATCCTGCGCGACAACCCCGGAATTCCGGCGGAAAAGGCCGGGGAGTTTCTCGACATCATCACCCGGGAGACGGAGCGGCTTTCGCGCCTCATCACGCAGATTCTGGACATGCAGCGGTTCGAAAAAGGCGCGATGAATGCAGCCTTTGAACAGGATGATCTTCGCCGTATCGCAAATAACGCCGTGCAGGCTACCGAACATAAGTTCCGTGAGAAGCAACAGGAATTCCGGCACAATCTCGATAGTTGCGGTGACCTGCCCATGCAGGCCGACGCCGATCAGCTCGAACAGGTCATCGTAAACCTGCTCGCCAACGCGTCCAAGTTCACGCCTGCCGGCGGGCGCATCAGCCTGGACCTCAGCAAAACGCCGGATCATTACCTGATGGAAGTCACCGATAACGGTCCCGGCGTACCAGAGGACGAGCGCGAGCTGATTTTCGAGAAATTCTCCCGCGCCCGTCATGCTACCGAAGCGAGCATCCCCGGAACCGGACTGGGGCTGAGTATCGTGAAATCCATCGTCGCCCTGCACCGCGGCACCGTTGCTGTGACCGACGCTCCGGATGGGGGCGCCTGTTTCCGGATTACGCTGCCTTTTGATTGATGATCGTCTGTCGTTTATGGGACGCGGATATTTTTGGGATTGAGCGGGGATTTGTGTGGATTTGGGCAGATTTTGGATTACGATGGACCCGGCTGAGAATCTGGATTAACCCAATTCCATTTGCCCGATTTGCGTCCTGCCATCGTGTACCATGCAAAAAAGCAAGGGACCCGTGCCGATTTGGGGTGACCGAGCCAGCGCCAAGGGCCTTGATGTTCACGGCGTTCTACCCAAAAAAAACATAGCTGGTTAAAACAGGCAGCGGGTGTGGGGCCTGGTCTTTTATTGCGGGTTGCAATCGCTTTTCCTACGTATCAAAGCGGATTTTTTTTTACTTTGGGTTCATAGTTATAAATCCGACCCTAACCTTAGTTTTCCTTCAATATGCCTGTGAACGTCCTGATTGTTGACGATGAACCGAACATTGTGATTTCCCTGGAATTTCTGATGGCGCAGAACGGACTCACGCCTTTTATTGCGCGCTCCGGAGAACAGGCTATTGATTTTTTGGAAGATAAGGTGCCTGATGTGGTGCTGCTCGATGTGATGCTGCCGAACCGTTCGGGCTTCGATATTTTGCAGTACATCCGGAGGAACGAGCGGCTGAAGAACATTAAGGTGATCATGCTGACCGCGCGCGGGCGTGAACAGGATGTTTCGAAGGGGATGGATTTGGGCGCGGATGCGTATGTCACCAAGCCGTTTTCGACCCGTGAGCTCGTGAATAAAGTGAAGGAGTTTGCGCGCCATGAACCGTAATGAACAGCGCCTTTTTTCGATTTATTTTTTCTCCGGCTTCGCGGTCATTCTGGTGAGTGTGAGCCTTTTTGCGGTTTTACTGTGGAAGTTTGAGCTGGTGCGTGCGGAAGGCGGTAGTCTGATCTGGACGATGCTGCTGCTGGTTGCGCTGCTTTCGGGGGCGCATTTCGCGGGACTTAAGCTGTTCTTTACGAACATGCTCGAGCCGCTGAACCGGCTCAACGATGCGCTTCAGGCCTTTGAAGCGGGCAGGGAGCTGGAGCTGCGCGGAAGCACGTTCACCCGAAATCTGATTACGTCTATCAACCGTCTGAACCGGGCTTACCGCGAGCTGAAGCAAACAACCGATGCCCGCATTGCCGATGCCAACGAGAAGTTGGAGCGGGAAAAGCGTACGCTTGCGACCCTGATTTCCGAGCTGCATTCGGGCGTGATTTTGTGTTCGGGGGAAGGCCGTATCATCCTGTATAACCCTGTGATTGAAGAAATGGCCGCCGATGCGCAGGTGCGGGCGCGGCTGGGGCTTGGTAAGGATATCCGCGGGCTGTTCGATGCGGGTTTGGTTGACTATCTTTTTGAAGAGTCGCGCGGACTGCTGGCGTCGGGCAGCAAAGCGCTGTCAGCGGCGGTGAGCTATGCGCCCTCGGGCGATCTCGTGCGGCTCAGCCTGATTCCGGTGAGCACGACCGATGCGGACGGCGGGGAAGCCTGGCTGCTGATTATGCGCAATATCGCGCCGGAAATGCGGCAGGCTGCGGGGCGTGACACCTTGCTCAAACAGCTTTCGGAACAGGTGCGGGCTTCCGTTGCGAGCATTCGGGCCGCCGGGGAAAATTTATCCGAATATCCCGATATGCCTGCGGCAATGCGGCAGAATTTTGTTAGCGTCATTGAAGATGAAGCCGGACGCCTGGGGTCGCGGGTCGGCGAAGTGTTGGGCGAGTATGAAGAAACCTACCGCTCGTACTGGCCCAAAGAGCCGGTGCTGCTGCGCGCGTTTCTGGAAAACTTTGCACAGCGGGCCGCCAAGCTGACCGGACTGGATGTCCGCCTGCCGGATCAGATGCAGACAGGTATGATTCGCGTGGATACCTACGCGCTGCTGCTCACCCTGCTCGACCTGCAAACTCGGGTTAGCGAAGCGCTGTCTGCCAAAGAAGTGCAGCTTCAGATTACCGACCGCGACAAGCTGACCGAACTGCGGCTGCTCACGCCGGGCGTGCTGAAGGAGCGCAACGAGCAACTTCTCGAATCCTGGCTCGAAGCAAAGCCCAGCCTTGCGGGCAGTGCGCACCCGGTGAGTTCGGGTGAGATTCTCGACCGGCACGATGCCGAGATCTGGATCAAAACCAACCGCGAACTGAGCGACGCCCCGCAGACCGAGCTCTGCCTCGTGCTTCCTTTCGAGCACAGCGCGGCTCCCGAAACCAGCGCGCCGTCAGAAGCCGCTGCAGCTGATGCGAAAATGGCCGCGGGTTCGCGTCCGGTGTATTATGATTTCGAACTTTTTTTGCAGTCCAAAACATCTCCCGAGCTGGCCGATGCCAAACTCTCGGAACTCAGCTTCACCGTATTCGATCTTGAAACGACGGGGCTGAATCCATCCGTCGGGGATGAAATCATTTCCTTTGGCGGTATCCGGATTCTCAACAATAAGCTTCTCACGCACGACACCTTTGACGCCCTGTGCAAGCCTGCGCGCCCGGTGAGTCCTGAATCGACCGCGATTCACGGCATTACCAATGAAATGCTTGCCGGCAAGCCGCCCGTCACGGAGATTCTGCCGGCCTTCCATGCGTGGTGCGAAAACAGCGTGCTTGTGGGGCACAACATCGCCTTCGACCTCCGCTTCCTCAAGCTGCTCGAAAAGCGCAGCGGACTCGTGTTCAATCAGCCCGCCCTCGACACCCTGCTGCTTTCCTCCGTGCTCTTCCCCGATGCCGAAGCGCACGGCCTCGAAACCCTTTGTGCCAAATTCGGAATCACTGTCAAGGGCCGGCACTCCGCCCTTGGCGACGCCATCGCGACGGCGGAAGTTTTTGCCTACCTCATTCCCCTGCTCGCCGACCGCGGCATTACGACGCTCGCACAAGCCCGGGACCTCAGCAAAGATTCACACTTTACCATGCTGAAATACTGATTGATGTGCGGGCAGCGCGGCGGTTCAGAAGAAGGTTGCATAGGGTTAATTGGATCGGATTCGAAAACCAACGCTCACGCCAAACTGTGAAATGATCAAACCCTGCCCGATGGAAGGTGTGAAGCCTGCGCGAAGTACACCAAAGTTTTTTCCGTCAATCCGGATCCCAAAATTGAAGCTTAAGAAGCCGCGTAAATCAGCGTCAACAAGATAAAAAGAAGGACCTGCCCCAAATTCATACGCCCACCTTCGGTTGTTCTGAATTAAGAAAGGCTGACTGAAGGCATATCCCATGTGGAGTACCGGCGTGCAGATTCCTTCTGTCCGGTTTCCGTCATTGTTTAGAAAGAAAATCTCAATGCTTTCACAGTCGCGAAAATTATCGTCAATCATAGCCGACTCTAAAAGGGGAAAGCCAACGCCAAACCGAACGGCATGTCCCTCTCTGTTACTTCGCTCATAATTAACAGAAAAACCGGAGCTGTAACCGAGAATCTCCAGGAAAACGGCTTCCTGAATGTCATCGGCTCCCAACCGCTGCGCAGAAACCGGATCAAATGAACCTAAAAACACGACCAAGAGTCCGACAGAAAAAATGTTGCGCAAAAAAGACATGCAGCGTACCTCGGTGAAATAAAATTAATAGTTTGTGTTGGCCATTATCTGACGCGCACAGGGTACAACGGATACCCCAATTCAAAAAAGATGTACCGCCGGAAATGGCTGTCACCCGGATTGACCGTCTATGTACCTGTTGCGATTGCTTTGGTTCCCTTTATAGTGATTAACTTTGGTTTTTTGAAGCGCTTTAGCAAAGTGGTTGAGTATAAGATTTAGCTACTGATGACTCTGTTATTGTTTTTTTTGCTTAGTAGAATAAGCAATTTGTGCGTATTTTTGCTTAATAGAATAAGCAAAAACACAGGTTTTAGGTTAATCTCTTTCCGTAATGCAACAGCTGTTTGAAAAATCCATCCAAAAAATCCGGCGGACCAGTCTTCAATTCAAGCGCAGCCTGATTGATGAAATCGACTGGTCAGCACGGCTTATAGGAATCAAAGGGCCGCGCGGTGTCGGAAAAACGACGCTGATGTTGCAGTATATGCGCGAGAATCTTCCGCTAAATGATCAATGCCTGTATGTAAGTCTGGATTCGGCCTGGTTTGCACGGCATGAACTCAGCGGATTCATTGATGATTTTGTGAAGGCCGGGGGACGCTACCTTTTCCTCGATGAAGTTCACAAATACCCCGGCTGGTCTACAGCCCTGAAAAATGCCTGGGATGATTATCCGGATTTAAAAATAGTTTTTTCCGGATCTTCCCTGTTGGAAATTGTAAATGCCCGGGCCGATCTCTCCCGCAGAGCTCTGGTTTACACCTTACCCGGTCTTAGCTTCCGGGAATATCTTGCGCTTAAATCAGGCATTACGTTACCAGCACACGATCTCTCTGACATCCTTGAAAACCATGTTGCGCTTTCGTCAGAAATCACCGCTGAAGTTCGTCCGCTGCCGCTGTTCCGGGCGTATCTGAAGCAAAGGTTTTATCCCTTCTTTTTAGAATCACCGGACACCTACCTGTGGCGGCTTGAAGAAGTCGTAAACTATATTTTGGAAGCGGAACTCCCTGCACTTCGTAACATTGACATAACTTATGTGCCCCGAATAAAAAAACTCATGCAGATCATTGCAGAATCCGTGCCTTTCACCCCCAATGTTACGCAACTGAGCGGCCGTATTGGCATTAACCGAAACACCCTCATTTCATACTTTCACTATCTGGAAGAAGCTTCGATCATTCAAAATTTGTACAAAGATTCCGCCGGCCTTACGAAAATGCAGAAGCCCGTTAAAATCCTGATGGAGAATACCAATCTCATGCATGCGATAGCGCCTCACAAAGTAAACGCGGGCGCTGAGCGCGAAACATTCTTCGTAAATCAGCTAAAAATGAATCACACGGTGGAATACAGTGATATTGGTGATTTTCGAATTGATCAGCATTATTATTTTGAGATAGGCGGCAAAAATAAAACAGGAAAACAACTTCAGGGACAAGCCGGCTGGGTCGCTGCCGATACCATCGAGACCGGTTTCAAAAACATCATCCCCCTCTGGCTTCTGGGGTTTTTGAAGTAGCCCGCATTATTCACCAAGAAATTTTCTTGCTGGCAAGGCGAAGATGAAAACTCAGCGGAAGGGTACCTAAGTACCCTGAGCATGAGTTTTCATCTTCAACGCCGCCAGCGGGGAAATTTCGCAGTCTTTACACCACACTCAAATTTGGGCTACCGGTGTATTTAGCTAAGCCAATTTTAAACTGATACTTATAAAATAAATTCTTTTAATAGTGAATAATGCGGGGTAGATAAATTCTGCCGCACCTTTTTCCCGTTTGTCCTATATTCCTGCAAACAAACCCGTCATTTGAATACCTATCATCAAGTAAATATGCCCATAACCTACGTAAAGCTAAACGACTTTGTAAGCCTGCTCGACCCGGCAGCCAACATCATCCTGAACATGAGCGCGGAAGAAGCGGAAGAGATTGTCCGCAGCGGCAATCCCGCGAAGGTGCGCTCGATTGAAGGCTCATTTGCGATTGTCACCAAAAATGGCATGGAAGTCACGATGGCGCGGTCCATCAGCCGGCCCATGCGGTATTTCATGGCCAAACAGGTCGACGGGCCGCTCCTCATTGTGGCCGAGCGCATTGACGAAATCTACGAATACCTGAAAAGCCTCGGGCTACATCATCAGTTTAATCCGGCCTACACGCGCATGGTGCCGGCGCACTATGTGGTGAAGCTTCAGGTTGTGGGCTGTCCCGACCCGAATCCGGATTACACCCGTTATTTTGTACCTGAACGCGAAACCCTGCCCGCGGACCTCGACGAAATCGGGCGGGCCTATGTCGGGGCGATGGCCAACGAGTGTCAGAAATGGCTGCAATCCATTGATGAAAAAGAGCCAATCGGCGTGCTGTTTTCCGGCGGCATTGACAGCGGCTCCGTCTTTCTGGTGCTGTATCACACCATGCTGAAGCTCGGCATGTCACCGGCCCGGCTCAAGGCCTTCACGCTTTCTGTGGAAAACGGTCCGGACGCGCGGCAGGCCCGCTCTTTCCTGAAGGCGCTCGATCTCGAACTCTTCCACGAAGTGCTGGAAGGCACCCTTGCCGACCTCGACTATAAGGCGGCCATCCGCGTGATTGAAGACTACAAGCTGCGCGATGTTGAAGCGGCGACGACAACGCTCGCGCTCTGCAAACTCCTGCGTGCGCGCTACCCCGACTGGAAATACCTTGCCGACGGCGACGGGGGCGATGAAAATCTCAAAGCCTACCCGATTGAAGAAAATCCGGAGCTCACCATTCGCAGCGTGCTCGGCAATACCGTGTTGTACCATGAAGGCTGGGGCGTGGATAAAATCAAGCACTCGCTCACCTACTCCGGCGGACAAAGCCGCGGCGCGGTCCGCACCTGGGCGCCGGCACGGCATTTCGGATTCACCGGTTTCAGCCCGTATGCGCTGCCCGATGTGATTCAGGTCTCGGAAGGGATCCCCTTCATCGCGCTTACCAACTGGGAGCACGACCGCTTGTATCAGCTCAAGGGCGAAATCGTGCGCCGTGGCGTGAAGGAAATTACAGGAATCGACATGCCGGTCAATCCCAAGCGGCGCATGCAGGAAGGCACAGTGGGCAGCGATAAGTTCGCGGATGTTTTCGCGGACAACGAGATGACCTACCGCCTCTACTTTCAGTCGCTTTATGCCAAATAACCGCGAAATTGTAGCGGCACGGCCGGAAAAGGTCAGCGGACTCGACCCTTTCCGGCCGTATCATTTTCTGCACGAGCAAGAGCCCGGTCCCGACGGGAAGCTGCGTCGGGTCAACACCATTTTCCTGACCAACCGGGAGTGCCCGTTCAAGTGCGTTTTTTGCGACCTTTGGAAGCACACCCTCGACAGTCCGACGCCCGTTGGCGCCATCCCCGCACAAATCCGGTACGCGCTTGAACGCCTGCCGCAGGCGGATGTCCTGAAGCTGTACAACAACGGCAATTTTTTCGACCTCAAAGCCATCCCCCGAAAAGACTACCCCGAAATCGCGCAGCTTTGCGAAGGCTACGAGCGGGTCATCACCGAGAACCATCCCAAAATTGGCGGGCCGCAGGTTGAGGAATTCCGGGATATGATCAGCGGTGAGCTTGAGATCGCGATTGGGATTGAGAGCATACATCCCGAAGTACTGCCGCGGCTGAATAAGCAAATCACGATGCAAGACCTCGCGCAGACGGCAGCTCGTTTCCGGGAAGCCGGCATTGCGTTACGCGGCTTCATCCTCCTGAATCCGCCCTACCTCACCAATCCGGATGAAATCCGGCGATCCTGTCTCGATACCATCCACTTTGCATTCGACAGCGGATTTGAGACCGTCAGTATCATCCCCGTGCGCACAGGCAACGGCTACATGGAGCGGCTGCAGGACGCCGGCGATTACGTGCCGCCGGATTTGCGCATGCTGGAAGACGTCATGACCGAAGCTCTCAGCTGGAAGCGCGGTCGGGTATTCGCGGATTTGTGGGATGTGGAACTCTTCTGGAAAGAGAAGGAGGAAGGCTTTAAAGACTGGCAGGCCCGAATGGAAGAGCTAAACCTCACGCAGCATGTCGGTGCGCAGAAGGGTTGAATAATGAAAAGAAAGTGCCCGAATAAATAACAGCTATCATTTCAGGAATAAATTTAACAAATCCGCATACCGGCTTTCACCATATTCCGTCATCAAAATAAACAATAACAAGATGGCATTAGCCTACTGATTTCATACAGTTTGCACAACGAGACGGATGAGAAGAAAAAAACAGCTATTCGAAAACATTCCGGCACATGCCGGCATTGTGGTGGCGGGCGCCGGGTTTGGCGGATCGCTTCTTTCCATTATTCTTAAACAACAGGGTCACGATGTACTGTTGCTTGAGCGAAGCACACATCCCCGTTTTACCATTGGCGAGAGTTCAACGCCCATAGCCGATATGATTCTGCGCGATCTGGCGCAGACCTATGGACTTGAATGGCTTACGCCCCTGAGCCGCTACGGAAGCTGGAAAGAAAGCTATCCGGAACTCAGGGTTGGGTTGAAACGCGGATTCAGCTACTATTTTCATGAACCGGATAAACCCTTTTCGGACGACACGCGCCATGCGCGAAGCTTGCTCGTTGCCGCAAGCAACAGCGATGAATCTTCAGACACACAGTGGTACCGCCCCGATTTCGACGCCTTTCTGGTACAAAAGGCCGTAGAAGAAGGTGTCGCCTATTACGATCAGACCGAAATTACGCGGGTGCTCGACAACGGCCCCGGTCACCCGTGGTATCTCAGCCTCCGGAGCGGAAAACGCACGCACGAGCTGTCGGCAGATTTTATCATTGACGCCACCGGCGCCGATCAGCTTTCACGCTTGCTGGGCGTGAAGCCCGCTGACTATGCCTTCCATACAAGCTCAGCGGCGGTATTTTCGCACGTCACCAATGTCCCCGAGTGGCACAGCTACCTGCAGGAACAGGGCATATCCGGAACGGACACCTACCCCTTTCACCCTGACCATGCCGCGCTTCATCACCTGATTGATGAAGGCTGGCTGTGGATGTTGCGCTTTTCCGACGGCCTCCTCAGCGCCGGATTTATGCTCAGCTGGGAAGATCAGAAACAGCTCGTCCGGAAATCAAACCACAAGCTGGTACAGCACCTGTTCCAGCAATACCCCTCCCTGAACGCCCTGTTTGATGGGGCGGAAATTGCACAGCTGCCCGGAAAATGGCTCAAAACCAAACCCCTGCAGCGCATGTCCCAAAACGCCGCAGGGTCCGGATTTGCCCTGTTGCCGCACTCGGCAGGCTTTGTTGACCCCATGCACAGTACCGGCATTGCCATCACGCTGTGTGCCATTGAAAAGCTTGCCCTTCTGTTCCGGGAAGCAAAGCCGGGAGAAACCGTTAACAGCTACGCCCTCGACGCCTACAGTATCAGCATTATGCGTGAGCTGCAGCTGATTGATGTGCTGGTTGCCGGTTGCTACAAAACCCGGCGGAATCCGGATCTGTTTGAAGCCTGGCTCAGCTGTTACTTCACCTGTTCCATCAGCTACGAACAAGCACGGCTGAAAGGCGAGCGGCCGGCCTCCTTCCTCAACGCGATGGAACAGCCGGTCAGCAGTATGATTTATGAAGCCTGGGAACATTTGCTGCAGCTGGAAAAAGAAGGCTTTCCCGACGCCGCTTGTCACGCCTTTATTGAAGCCATGCGCCGCCGGATTCAACCCTGGAACATCGCCGGACTCCTCACGCCCAATCAAAAAATGTACGCCCATACGGCGGTCGATTTATAAGTTACGGGTGCAGCCAAAGCGCAGCATTGCCTAAAATTACTGATTCAATCTTTCGGAAATCGGACTTGCAATTTTAGTACTTTAACTCCACAAAATCCGGCATACCCCCTCATCCTCACAGAAACAGGCAGATGAAAAAAACGGCTCTCTTCCTCACCGCTTTATGGATGGCTGCGCTCATTCCCGCCGCGGGCGCACAGCACCTCAGCGAAGCCCTTGAAACCCACATCACCCGCATGATGTCGTACGAACAAATTCCCGGTCTCGCCCTCGCCGTCCACGAAGCCGACGGTTCGGTTTGGTTCCAGAATTTCGGGCAAATGGGCCTTGATGATGAGCGCCCCGTTACCGAGCACAGCCTGTTCGAAATCGGCTCCGTCACCAAAACCTTTACCGGCTCGCTGTTTTTGCTCCTCATGGAAGCGCACGGCTTCGACGGGGAAACCTCCGTCAACAGCTTGCTCGAAGGAAGCGGACTTCAGCTGCCCGATCAGGAAAGCGCGCCCATCACCCTGAATCACCTGATGACCCACACCAGCGGTCTGCCGCGTCTGCCCGGCAACATGACGCCCGCCGACGACCGCGATCCCTACAAAGATTACAGCACCGAACAGCTCAAAGCCTACGCCGCGGCCGTTCAGCCGCAGCGCGCCCCCGGAGAAGACTGGGAGTACTCCAACTTCACATTCATGGTCCTTGGCTTTCTTGCCGCTTACCTCGAAAACCGCGATTTCGATCAGCTCATCCGTGAGCACCTCACAGAACCGCTGGGCATGACCCGCACGCTGCGGGAAGTACCCGAAGCCCTTCAGCCCGATGTGGCAGGCGGCAGCATGTTCGGGGCCTATGCGCCAGCCTGGCACTTCGACGAACTCCGCGGACTCGGCGAGCTCCGCAGCACAAGCGCCGATCTCATCCGCTATCTCGAAGCCCATCTCGGCACAGACAGCTTCGCCCGAAGTGCCGCCCTGCAGGCCGGACATCAGCCCCGCTACAGCCTGTCCGACGAGCTGCACATGGGCTTCAGCTGGTTCATTCGCGATCTTAATGAAAACGCCGGTCGCCTCATCTATCACGGCGGCGGAACCGGCGGATTTCGCTCAGCCATAGCTTTCGACCCTGCAAGCGGTCGCGCGGCAGTTGCCCTCACCAACTCAAATTCCGATGTGCAAGACCTGGCCCTGCACCTTGCCAACCCCGCCGCACCGCTTCGCGAACTCCCCGAAGACGGCGCCCTTCCCGAAGCCCTGATCGCACAGCTCTCCGGCCTCTACCAAAACCCAAACCTGCCCGTCTTTGAGCTCTTCGGTCAAAACGGCCGCCTCATGGGGCAGATGGACGGTCAGCCGGCCCTGCCGCTCGAACAGGTCGAAGGCCTCAGCTTCCGGAATCAAGCCGTCGGCGCCCGCATGGAATTCGAAGCCTCCGGTCAGGAGCCCGCCACCGGCTTTGTGCTGCATCAGGGCGGCATGCAATTCCCTTTTGAACGCATCACCGAGCGCCCCACCGGACCCGTAGCGATAGCGCTAAGCCCCGAAGTCCTCGCCGAATACGCCGGCACCTACCACGCCGGCGGCGGCCTCAGCTTTCAGATCGAAGCCGCGGAAGGCCACCTCTCCGCACGCCTCACCGGACAGCCCGCCGCCAAAGTACTCCCCGAAGGCAACGACCGCTTCTTCTACGAAGTCGTACCCGCCGCGCTGCAGTTCGAACGAAACGACGAAGGCCGCATCACAGCCGTAACCCTCCTGCAGCACGGTCAGGAAATCCGCTTCCAACGCGAACCCTGACACAAGCCCACAAGCCCTACCACAAACCTGACAGGCATAACCGGCTTTTTTTTTTTGGGGGGAAAACTCAGAGAACATCACGGTCTTTCGTGATAGATTGGGTGATCCCAAATCAAAGATGAAGGAGTTGCTTTTTTTTGAACCGCAGACGGCAATGGAGACGGCGGACGGCAGACCGCGGACCGCAGACAGGGGAATGGCATAAGACGGAAGTCAGATGTCAGAAGACGGGTGACGGGTGACGGGTGACGGGTGACGGGTGACGGGTGACGGGTGACAGAAGATCATCTAAAAAAAAGTCATCTCGAACACCGGGACATAGCAACACCGCAATCAAAGCCCCGGCAACCCGAACTGCCCCAAAAGCCCACCGAAGCATCATGTGAGAGATCCCCTGAGGCTGTTCGCCCCCAATATGAATCAAAGCCCCGAAGCCCTGCACCACGAGATCCTTCGACTCCGCTGCGCTTCGCTCAGGATGACAGGGCCGCCTTGGGTCAAGCGGCGCGGCCTGCCGCGCCGGGCTTGTTGGAAGTGCCGCTGTCCTCCTGAGCGCAGCCGTAGCGAAGCGAAGGCGGAGTCGAAGGATCCGGTGATGCGGGCTCGGCGGCCTGTACCGGAAGGACCCCCATCCGTGTAGTAAACCTTCTGTTTCAATTTCCCTGAAATATGTATCCTCTTTAAAGCCCAAGCTCATTTATGTGATTCGGATTAATGACGAGGCGCACAAGGGTTATTTGAAAATCGGGGAGGCAACGACACGGGAAAGCTACTGCGGCTGTAGAGGAGGGCCGTATTCCCCAGCGAGGCGTCAAACAATGGGCAACAAAAACACGCTCATTTTGTGATTTTTTATAGAAACTAACCTCTGAATTTGAGGTGCCTAAAAGCTATATTGATAATCTGAAGTAATAATTAAAGTCAGTTTTGGCTTAATCTGTACTCTCCCACAAACTTGCAAATTATCAGGAATGCCAACACTTAACTGGATCGGTAAAGAGAAAGTAATTAATCATCACCGGGATGTGCCGTTTCGGGTTTTAAATCATAAATACGGCTTTACTGCAGAAAAAGGCGAAACTAATAAGCCGACCAATAGTGGCAATAAAATTATTCACGGGGATAATCTTGAGGCACTAAAATCCCTTTTGCCAGAGTACGAAGGCCAAGTGAAGTGTATCTATATTGACCCACCATACAATACAGGTAATGAAGGTTGGGTATATAATGATAATGTCAGTCACCCTAAACTCAAAAAATGGCTTGGGGAAGTTGTCGGTAAAGAAGGTGATGACCTAAGCAGACATGACAAATGGCTTTGCATGATGTATCCAAGACTTCAGATCCTAAAAAGATTACTTTCTATAGATGGTTTGATTTTTATATCAATTGATGACAATGAATACCAAAGTTTGAAATTTCTATGTGACGAAATATTCGGAAGACAAAATTTTATCACAAACTTTTCTTGGCGGACAGATGGGAACTTTGATAATCAAGCGAAAATCAAGATAAACCATGAATATATTTTGTGCTTTGCAAAAAAAATAAGTCAATTTGAACACCCTCGTATCGTAGATCCAAATATTGACCCATCGAGCAAACTTTTTAGGAGAGTAATTAGGAATACGATCGTCAAAAATGGACCCAAAAACCCTGTTAGCTCTATAAACTTACCCATAGGGTTTCCCGCTGAATTTGAATCAGGTGTTCTTGAACCCCGGAATGATGCTTGGCCCAAATTTGATGAACCGTTAAAAATTTCTGGATATAAATTAGAAGAGCCAGTATCAGTCTCAAGCGGATGGAGTTCGAAGAAACTTTTAGAGTCTTTTATTCATGCTAAGTTCAAGCCAGTTTTAGATACAAAGCAACAACTTACACGTTTTGTGATTACTAATTCCGGTGCCATTGAAGCATTAAAAGACAGGGAGCAGCCAAGCCATGTGGTAAGCTCTTTAAAAAATATGGGTAGCACACAAAATATGAGCTCCGATTTAAAAAAAATGGGTATTAATTTTGATTACCCTAAGCCTAACTCGCTGTTAGAATACCTCTTAAGCATTCATCACACTAAAGATCACTATGTACTTGACTCGTTCGCAGGATCAGGTACAACTGCCCACGCAGTACTAAATCTTAACAAAAAGGATGGTGGTAACCGAAAGTTTATACTTATCGAAATGGAGGATTATGCAGAAAAAATAACGGCCAAAAGAATAAAAAAAGTTATTATAGGGTATGGAGACGGTAAAAATGAAGTCGAAGGCACAGGCGGAAGCTTTGATTATTACGAATTAGGCGAGCCTCTTTTTATTGGAGAAAATGCTGAATATCTGAATGAAAAAGTAGGCGCAGAAAAAATACGGTCATATATCTGGTTTAGTGAAACGCGCACTCCTTATCAGGCTCATAACCAACAGTCTGAAACCGATTATTTCCTTGGGGCGCATGAGCAAACAGCCTACTACTTTTATTATCTTCCTCAGGAGATCACGACGCTTGACCATGATTTCCTTGCTTCCGTTAAAACCAAGGCAGAACAATATGTCATTTATGCTGACAACTGTTTGCTCTCGAAAGAATACTTGAGTTCGAACAATATCATTTTCAAAAAAATCCCGCGTGATATAAACCGATTCTGATATGGAACTGAAAAATTACCAGCATAAAGTAATTGAAGACCTTGAAGATTTTTTAGAATATCTCCGGGAGTATCAAACTCCTGAAACGGCTTTCAATCAATATTGGGAAGACCGGATTGGTCCGTACAACCCCATTGCTGGTATCGGGATGGAACCCTATAAGCAAACCATTCCTAAAGCCGCTCATGTTTGTATTAAAGTCCCCACCGCAGGCGGCAAGACTTTTATTGCCTGCCATGCGCTTCATTCAATATTTAATGCTACCGGAGACAGCCTGCCCAAAGCTGTTATTTGGCTTGTGCCATGGAGCAACCTGCTTGACCAAACAGTTCACAGCCTGAGCAATCCCGATCATCCTTACAGGAAAAAGCTGAACGCGCTGTTTAATCACAGGGTAGAGGTTTATACTAAAGAAGATCTCTTGCAGGGCAGCAACTTTAATCCGACCGTTGTTCAGGATCAGCTCTCAATCATCGTAATGAGCTTTGCCAGCCTTCGGGCCAGAAAAAAAGAGGATCGGAAAGTATATCAGGAGAATGGGCAGTTAGCTGCATTCGCGAATCAGTATTCAGACGCTAAACATCTGCTTCACGAAACGGACGAAACGGCACTCATAAATGTCATTCGAAGTCTTAACCCTGTTTTAGTTGTAGATGAAAGTCACAATGCGGAGAGTACGCTAAGTGTTGATATGCTTGGTAATCTGAATCCATCTTTTATACTCGATCTTACGGCTACGCCCAAAATAAACAGCAACATTGTTAGTCTTGTCCCTGCCATTGAGCTCAAAAAAGAGCACATGGTTAAATTGCCCGTAATTGTTTACAACCATCAGGATAAAACAGATGTGATTAACAGCGCATTGCACCTGCAGCGTAAACTTGAGCTTTTAGCCATTGAAGAGCGCAAAAAAGGAGGCAAATACATTCGACCAATTGTTCTGTTTCAGGCGCAGCCTAAAACCAAAGACGATAACACAACTTTTGAAAAGCTCAAGCGGCAACTGTTAAACGTAGGGATTCCTGAAGAGCAGATTAAAATAAAAACAGCAAATATTGATGAGCTAAAGGACGTCAGTTTGTCGGATGAATCTTGCCCTGTAAGATATATCATAACGATCAACGCACTTAAGGAAGGCTGGGATTGCCCCTTTGCCTATGTGCTGGCTTCGTTAGCCGACAAATCATCCGCTGTTGATGTAGAGCAAATCCTTGGTCGTGTTTTAAGGCAGCCTTATGTAATGAGACATTCAGCTTCATTGCTCAATGTCTCATACGTATTGACCGCTTCGGCCAAATTTAATGATACGCTGCAAAACATTGTTGAAGGACTTCAAGCCTCTGGTTTCAGTGAAAAGGATTACAGAAAAAAAGATGTGATGTCCGAAGCGTCCAAAAAGGAGGCTATTGTTGATCCTATGACCATAGAGCTTTTCCCTGAACAAGTACAGGAACATGAGGAGGAAGAAATTGACAGTGAACGGATTTCGTATAATGAAACCGAACACGAAATCGGTGCAGAAGACCCTGCTATAGCAGACATTACCAGCCTTGCTGAACAGCAAAGCAAGGAAATGGAATCGGAAATCGAGCGGCAGAAAAGCAAACCAATTGATGAACACCAATTTATGGAAATGGGTGATAAGGTGAAGCGCTATAAATTAATTGAAGCATACAGTACCATAGCCAAAGAAATTGAACTGCCTCAGTTTTTTATTGAAACCCCAAAAGGTGATATTTTCGGTGCAGGAGAAGCCTTTTTAAATCAAGAGCTTCTCTTAAAAGGTTTTAAACTTGCAAGTGAAGATACGAAGATCGATTTCGAAGAAAACGCCAAAGACCTGTACAAAGTTGACATTCATAAGCAGGGTGATGAAGACTATTCACCCCGCTTTGAGAAAATCGCAAATTATTCTGTAAAGGATGACATCGTAGAATATATTCTTGCTAAGCCCAAAGAAAGTCAGATAAAAGACATAGCTTACCGTTTAGTAAATGCTGTTGGGAATATGTACCCCATATCCGATCATGAAATCAGACTATATATTGAAAGAATTATTGCAAGTTTTAGTGCTGAGCAGTTTAGAAGTATATTAACGAGCTACTTCAGGTACGCAACCAAAATAAAAGAGAAGGTAAAATCGCTTGCAGACGCATACGCCGAACAGCAGTTTAATGAGCTGTTAACCATTGGCAAAGTATCAGCCAAACCGACCTGGAAATTCCCGGAAGCTATAGTACCAGGTCCGGTAGGCTCATCGATTAGTAAGTCCCTTTATGAACGTGAAGGGATAATGAATGACTTCGAAACTTCAGTTATCTCAGATATTTCGAGCTTACCTAATATAACTTTCTGGCACAGAAACCTTGGTAGAGGAAAAGGATTTTCAATAAACGGATTTAAATCCAGGCATTACCCTGATTTCATATTGCACACCAGGAATGGAAACATCATCATACTTGAAACCAAAGGAGATGACAGAGACAACCCTGACAGCGCCTCAAAAAGAAGGCTTGGAGAAAAATGGGCTAATCTCTCAGGTGTAAACTACTACTACTTTATGGTCTATAATAAAATCTCCCCCGAAGGTGCATTTAACCGGGTAAAAGCAAGAGAACTGATTTCGAGATTGTAAAGTGAAGCTGAATTGAAAAAAAGGGGATTAACATGCGCCGGAATATGCAGAGTGCATCCATTCGGGAAACAGATCGGCAACTATACCATAAATTCGGCCTCAATCCGGAAGAGATTACGGTTATTGAGGGTATGATAAAGCGGATGGGGTAGGGGGGGCGAGCTGCCGGGTGGGTTGGGTTTTTAGTAGTTTTGTTTGTTGAGTTACTGTTTGGTATTGTGGGTGTTTTAGAAGTATGTTTTGGCGTCAAACTGGGCTATAGCTGTTACATAACGGATTGGCGTTTGTGCTGCCGGGGTGACCGTCTAAGAATATAAGCAAAAATTGCTTACCCATCCGCACGAAATGCTTTGTTAGGCGCATTTCTTTGATTCTAAATATGTTAAAAAGGACTCCGGAGAACTGATAAATTCCGTTGTATTTGATAAAGTAAGTTCTGAGTATTTGTTCAAAATATGTCTAATGTTTCTATCTTCAGTAACAAATACGTCTCCATATGTAAGAGGAACTATCATCATTTCAGTATCGTGAAAATCATTAATTGTGAACTTCTTATTTTCATTCAAACCTGTATATATCATAACTTCACAAAATGTGTTTAGTGCTGGAAGTAGAGGGAAAATATGATTATAGCTACTTTCATCGGGGTCTTTCGGAATACTGTTAAAATAGTTAGTTACCTTTAGCAATGAGGCTGGGGATAAAATTCTATTTAATTTAAATATCCGCGGAAGTATTGTTTGCTTTGCAATGTGTGTCCTTTCAATTGTTCTAATTCTTGGAACTGACCTTTTTGCATACTCATTTCTTTTAATTAATTGTTCTGTCATTTGATTCTCAAATGGAATTTTATTCATCGGAAGTCGATCTTTGAGCATTGTGACAAAATCATTAATCGATAAACTAGAGATTGCTTTTGGAAAAGTACAACTTGAAAACTCCCTAATTTTTCTATCTAACTCTGTATTTCTTGGATTGGGATTAAATTTCAATTGAAACTTTGAAGAGATAAATCCAGATATTGGTAAGTAAATATGAGAGTTGTTCAATTGATATTCTTGGTCATCTATTACACCAGCAATTAGTAGTTCTATTTCTTTATCAAATATTTCATTCGGAGACCGAAAACATAAACTAAAGCTTATTGAATCCATAAATTCAAATACTTGTTTTGCAGAGTCATAATTCTGCTTAAGAAGCTCTCGGAAAGTATCCTTTGAAAGTGGGCAAAATATTTTACCACACTCAAATAATCGTTTTAAGTGTAACTTTATACTTTTGAATTGATCATTTTCTTCTCGAGATATCTTGTTCCACATATTGGTGTCTAAAAAAAAAGCTTCTCGTTTTGTGATACGAGAGAGAATTTCGTGATTATATATTTCTGAGAATTGATACATGTTTGAGAAAGCGCCTAACGGCTTGGCGTTTGTGCTGCGGGGTGACCATGCCTGAAGATAAGCAACAATGGCTTACACGGCAGCAGGAAATGCTTGTTATAGCAAACTAAAGTTTGATTCTGTATAACTTGTTTCCCTTTTGACTAAAACGTTCTTCAATAATTCCTTGACGCAACATGTTTTCAAGATGATGTCTAATCTGCGATGTGGGAATAAATGATAATTTATTGAAACCTTGTTGTTTGCCCCCCCATTTTTGTATCCTAAGCGGTGAGAAGGCCCACTTTGAATATTTACTGAGAAATCTTCGCAACAGAGATTCAATGTCATCAATATCAGTATTATCTATCTTATTTAGCTCATATTCAGAGTATGTTGCTTTTAAATTATGAAACTTTGTATCAATAGAATTAAATTTGACAATTGGAATACCTTTATAAAAGTTTAGATCAATAATATCGTCTGGAACGAGAATTAACGGTTGAATAGCAACTCGAACATTTCTCTCAGATAGATAGCTTTCGTATTCTTCTTTGTGATAATTAATCTGATGTGCTGCATTTTCTAATATGGAAGGGCGAGTTATATATTTAATTTCTAATAGATAATGAACAGTTGGTGTCTCTATGATTGCATCAATTATTAAGCTTCTGCTACCAGAGACAAGACGTACTTCTTTTCTAATATTTTTATAAGGAAACGGAATCTTATTTTTCACCAAAGACTCTAATACTGATTTTTCAAAATTTAATGCAGTACTAACCATTTGATTTTTATCTCTTACAGTTGAATCCTCAATATCTGTTATACCAGCAGGTGGATCTACGATGTCTTCTATCGATTCTACATCATCTGCCCCAGTATTCTCTTCCTTTTCGATTTCCGCAGATATTTCTTGTTCAGTTTTAGCCTTTACCTCTTCATTGCTAGCATTCCCTGACAGGTATGCCCAAAATTCTTTTCTATTCCATATCAAGGCAGCAAGTTTTTCTAAAAAAAGTATTTCTGTGACTAACGTAGCAACAACAAAAACAGAAACAACATATACAACATGCAGATTAGCAGCTAGTGCTAGAGATACTACTAAAATGGAGCCAAGTAATTGAGTTATAACTTTTTTATCACTAACTAGCATCACACAAATAGCAATGATTAACCCAACAACTGCTAAAATTGACGCTATAGTTTCAAAAATTGTTGAATTGGTAACTAAATCCATAAATATCATCGAGCATTGTTAGTAAATTTGCTATAACGGCTTGGCATTTGTGCGGCGGGGCAAACATTTAAGAGTATAAGCAACAAGAGCTTACCCGTCCGCACGAAATGCTTGTTATTTTTCAGAACCCCAAAAAATCAAAATCACCATCGGCATCCCAATCATCTTCGCCCTCTCCTTCTTCATCCTCATTGTCCAATCCATCACCCTCTACATTTGGAGCCGTCACATAATCCCAGTATCCAGTAGGATCTACAAGTTCATCTGGGTCTTCTACATCAGAAGCTTTTATCCAAGTTCCGAATATTGTTAAAAATTTATCCTCTTTCATATTTTTATAACTTTTACTTAGTCAAAAAATTCACTAGTTATTTGGCCTGTTAAAGCAAAGATTACACCGCCCGCAGCATATTTACCAACTCTTGAAACCCATTTGTTAAAATCATTTGGCCCTGATTGGGAAGACTTATTTGTATGATTGCTCTGCGATTCTTTCCTTTTCAATAAAGACTTAGCTTCATCATGCCCCATTTGTGCAGCTATTTCCATGTTCTGCCAACCATCATCAAACTTTGATTGCTTCAATTGGCTCATAGCTATTAAATAGACTTTATCAGCATTCAATCCAAATGGCTCATCAACTATACTTAGTATAAGATCTTCAGCTTCATAAAAACCACCTTCATTATAGTTATCAACAGCTGCATTGTAGAAAATGTAATCTATAGCTTCAATTGATGGATCATATTTAGATTGGTAAACTAAATCCCGCCAAATATCAAAGGCCTCATTATGATTTCCTGTCTCAAACAAACAACATGCTAATAAGTGCCAATATTCAGCTTCATTTTTCTTATTAATGGCCATTTTAAGCCAATCAATAGCAGAACCTAAATTATTAGATTCAATATCTGATAAAGCTTTCTTGTAACATTGATTCGCTGTTTTATAAAACATGATTTTTGTTATTATGAGTTTTAAAAAATAACTACTTATTGAGCGACTGACAATATACACCCCCAAGTCGTATAAGTAAAGAATTATCTACTTATGCGACGCACGGGTACGCATTAAGCACCAAAAAGGCGTTTAATAGCGTGTTCGTTTTCGGGGTTGTGCTTCGTCGTATAAGGAAATACTTATACAACTTGGGTGAAATGCATTCAAATCTTGCTGCTGTTGCGATGCATGCCAAAACGATCCCATAAGCTCCCTTTATCTTGGCACTGCCTCAAGCCTCGGGTTGGACTCCTTTCATCTATCTTGCAAATCTTTGTCCGTTAGGTATATCGACTCTGTTTCCGGGTTTTCATCATAATGCCTGATTGCAAACCCGTGTATAGCTTGTGCCGGAATGAAGGCTTGCCCGGTAAATCCGCGATTTTTTTCTCCATCCGTTGGGCCAACCGAATGGTGTTTTCCTTTTCTGTTCCCGGTTCAGGTTCAGGTTCAGGTGCAACGGGCAGGGTACGCGCCCGACCGTTGGGATGCTGTTTCGTGCTAATTGAATTTGCTAAGGCCGTTTTACAATGATCGTATTGGTATGGTTTGTTTAGAATGGAGGATGAAGCAGGGCTGTCGTTATTGATATGAATTTTGTTTCTGAAACTTTCGGATGCTATTACAAACAAGGCCGTCTGCGCGTGCCGGCATGCTCGGGTTTGCGTTTGATCAAAGACATATCAAAGACAGGTCAAAGACGTATCAAAGACGTATCAAAGACGTATCAAAGACGTATCAAAGACGTATTTTACTTGTCTTTGATATGACTTAGTCCTGTTTTTGTCTCATTTTTGTTACAGCTTTGGTATAGCCTAAACCCGGGCAATTCTGATCTTTGGAAAGGCGGGATGTTCGTGGGCGTTCCTGCTTAGGAGTGGGACAGCACAGAGGCGGGAAACCAAAGTTAACCGCGACCACCGTCAACCCGGAAACGCCTTGAAGTACGCCCGGCGCGGCAAGCCGCGCCGCTTGCTCAGCCCCCAATCATTACCCCCAACCCGTCTTCCCGGAAACCGTGCGGTTCACGGGTTTTGGGAGGTGGCCCTGCACGCTGTCGCACGGTTATCCGGGATCTGCCAAAGTGGACCTGCCGCTATGCAATAGCCGGTTTGGGATGCCTGTACTGCAAAATGCTTGATACAATTTAGGGTGCCTGTCACGAACATTGTCGCATGGCGAAGCTGGCAGATCCCGGATAAGGCCGCAGGCAAGCGGGGCATTTAAGTAGCATTGGTGCGGGCCTTTCCGGGATGTCGGGGTGTGGTTTTGTAAACAACAGCCCTGCAAGGGCTACATACCAAAGCCCGGGGTGACAACCCCGGGTTGGCGGACCCAACACACATTGAGCCCTGAAAGGGCGGCATACCTCGGGGGCGTGGCGCAGAACGGAGTGTGCCGTTCCAAAATGGTTTCTTCTGATGACCTGAAATTGAGGTTGGCGAACAAGTAGTTGCGGAATTTTTCCAAACGCTTCTAAACCATCTTATTCATCTTTCAAGCCTATAAATCCTGTTCAAAAAAGGGGCCTGACCTGACATCAGGAGCAAATGCGTTTCGTGGTATGCCGAACCGCCGTGCCCGTCACACCCCGCCCGTTCGCTGCGCTCACCCGGGCACCCCTCTCGCAGAGGGGAAATTTAGCTCCGTGGCGTTTCAGGGTTTCCAGACTCAAAACAAAATGTTGTTATTCAGGCATCGAAGTCGTTATTAAAACGGCACTTGCCAACTCCCCTCTCGAGAGGGGTGGCCCTTTTTCAGTGTGTCACGAAACAGTATGTCGGTGTGTCAGTGTGTCTTTTGCAGGTTATGATGTTGATATTATTTGGGATACAAAATTCCCCTCTCGAGAGGGGTGGCCCCTGTAGATGGGCGTAAAGGGCCATTGAAGCCCGAACCGCACCCAGTCCCTTTCAACGCCCAAATGCTGACGGGCCGGGGTGTGGAGAGGCCGACCGAAGGCTACGAACCAAATTACCGGCACTAATGCAATGGATGGGACAGCCTGCGGGTAGAAGCTCCTTGGCGTAAGCTGCTGGAATTCCGGCATCGCGGCGGTCACACCCCGCCCGTTCGCTTCGCTCACCCGGGCCCCCCTCTCGCAGAGGGGAATTTTAGCTCCGTGGCTTTTCAGGGTTTCCAGACTCAAAACAAAATGTTGTAATTCAGGCATCGAAGTCGTTATTAACACGGCACTTGCCAACTCCCCTCTTGAGTGGGGTGGTCCTTTTTCAGTGTGTCACAAAACAGTATGTCGGTGTGTCAGTGTGTCTTTTGCAGGTTATAACGTTGATATTATTTGGGATACAAAATTCCCCTCTCGAGAGGGGTGGCCCCTGTAGGTGGGCGTGAAGGGCCATGTGGCCCGAACCGCACCCAGTCCCTTTCAACGCCCAAATGCTGACGGGCCGGGGTGTGGAGAGGCCGACCGAAGGCTACGAACCAAATTACCGGCACTAATGCAATGGATGAGACAGCCTGTGAGTAGAAGCTCCTTGGCGTAAGCTGCTGGAATCCCGGCACCGAGGCGGTCACACCCCGCCCGTTCGCTTCGCTCACCCGGGCACCCCTCTCGCAGAGGGGAATTTTAGCTCCGTGGCGTTTCAGGATTTCCAGACTCAAAACAAAATGTTGTTATTAAGGCATCGAAGTCATTATTAATACGGCACTTGCCAACTCCCATCTCGAGAGGGGTGGCCCCGGTAGATGTCGTGAAGGGCCATGTGGCCCGAACCGCACCCAGTCCCTTTCAACGCCCAAATGCTGACGGGCCGGGGTGTGGAGAGGCCGACCGAAGGCTACGAACCAAATTACCGGCACTAATGCAATGGATGGGACAGCCTGCGGGTAGAAGCTCCTTGGCGTAAGCTGCTGGAATTCCGGCATCGCGGCGGTCACACCCCGCCCGTTCGCTTCGCTCACCCGGGCACCCCTCTCGCAGAGGGGAATTTTAGCTCCGTGGCGTTTCAGGATTTCCAGACTCAAAACAAAATGTTGTTATTCAGGCATCGAAGTCGTTATTAACACGGCACTTGCCAACTCCCCTCTCGCAGAGGGGAATTTTAGCTCCGTGGCGTTTCAGGATTTCCAGACTCAAAACAAAATGTTGTTATTAAGGCATCGAAGTCATTATTAATACGGCACTTGCCAACTCCCCTCTCGAGAGGGGTGGCCCCGGTAGATGTCGTGAAGGGCCATGTGGCCCGAACCGCACCCAGTCCCTTTCAACGCCCAAATGCTGACGGGCCGGGGTGTGGTGAGGCTGACCGAAGGCAACGAACCAAATTACAGGCACTAATGCAATGGATGAGACAGCCTGCGGGTAGAAGCTCCTTGGCGTAAGCTGCTGGAATTCCGGCATCGTGCCCGTCACACCCCGCCCGTTCGCTGCGCTCACCCGGGCACCCCTCTCGCAGAGGGGAAATTTAGCTCCGTGGCGTTTCAGGGTTTCCAGACTCAAAACAAAATGTTGTAATTCAGGCATCGAAGTCGTTATTAATACGGCACTTGCAAACTCCCCTCTTGAGAGGGGTGGCCCTTTTTCAGTGTGTCACGAAACAGTATGTCGGTGTGTCAGTGTGTCTTTTGCAGGTTATGATGTTGATATTATTTGGGATACAAAATTCCCCTCTCGAGAGGGGTGGCCCAGTTAGAGGTGTGTGAAGGGCCATTGTAGCCTGAACCGCACCCAATCCCTTTCAACGCCCAAATGCTGACGGGCCGGGGTGTGGAGAGGCCGACCGAAGGCTACGAACCAAATTACAGGCACTAATGCAATGGATGGGACAGCCTGCGGGTAGAAGCTCCTTGGCGTAAGCTGCTGGAATTCCGGCATCGAGGCGGTCACACCCCGCCCGTTCGCTGCGCTCACCCGGGCAAACCTCTCGCAGAGGTGTGTTTTAGCTCCGTGGCTTTTCAGGGTTTCCAGACTCAAAACAAAATGTTGTTATTCAGGCATCGAAGTCGTTATTAACACGGCACTTGCCAACTCCCATCTTGAGAGGGGTGGCCCCGGTAGATGTCGTGAAGGGCCATGTAGCCCGAACCGCACCCATTCCCTTTCAACGCCCAAATGCTGACGGGCCGGGGTGTGGAGAGGCCGACCGAAGGCTACGAACCAAATTACAGGCACTAATGCAATGGATGAGACAGCCTGCGGGTAAGAAACATTTAGTTACCCCCGAACCCGCGCGCAGGGACGCGTCTCTACGGGGGTGAATTTTGGTTACCGGGTAGTACTGCTTTGGGAGATCCCTCACATGAGGTTTCGAATGGTTTTTGAGGTTTTCCTGCTGCTGTGGCTTCTGGTGCTTCCCTGATGGCTCCCGATGTTCGGGATGACGGGTTGTTTTTATTTGAGTTAAAGAAAGATGTATGCCTGGATCTCCTGTGCCGGACATGCCCGGCAGCAAAAATTGGATGGCTAAGGGTGTCTTTGTGCAAATTCCGCGTTTTCTTCAGCGGGTAACGTGCAAAAAATAGCACGGCGCAATGAGACCGATTTGGGGTGCCGGGAATCAGCATTGCAGACCGTGATGCTCTCGGGGTTTCCCCCAAAAAAAAGAACCGGAATCAGCGGGGCTGTCCGGTTCAGGGTGGGGTGCGGGGTTTTGTGCCGCGGGAGTCCCGGGGGATGGTGGGATGGCCTTGCCCCGGGACTTTTGGTCTTGCTGGGATGCTTATTTCACGAGCGTCATTTTGCGGGTTTGGGTGAAGGTTCGGTTGTCGCTAACGGCATGCAGGCGGTACACATATACGCCGCTTGCGAGGCGGGAGGCATCGAATGCCGCGGTGTGGAAGCCGGCGGTTTGCAGCCCGTTTTGCAGCAACGCTACCCGCTGACCCAGCAGGTTGAACACTTCAAGCCTGACCTCAGCCGCTTCGGGCAGGGCGTAGCGGATGCTTGTGCCGGGGTTAAACGGGTTGGGGTAGTTCTGATTGAGTTCAAATGTGAGGGGTATTTCTGAGGCGGTGTCGCCGCCTTCGTGCGTGGGGGTGCCGTAATGGATTTCGAGCAGGAAGCGGGCCTCGGCCTCTCCGTGCAGGCTTCCCCCGTGGAGTTCTTCCGAAAGCAGGGAGACCGGCAGTGCGCGCGGGGCCTGCATGCGGGTGGGCGCGGGGGCAGCGGAGAAGGCGTCAGGGATGGCGGCGCGTGTGTTTTCGGGGATGTAAGCTGTTTGCTGCCGTCTAGCGCGGCGGCTTCCTTCCCGATTGCTTTCTACTGCGGTGAGTCCGCCGGTTTGGGGCAGGCTCCGGCTGAGGGCTGTTTCGAGCTGCACCTCAATCGCGCTGCCCGCATGCCATTCGTACTGCTCTCCGGTGTGCTGATCGGTCAGGTACACGCGGATGTCATCGGCGGCTTCGTGTGCGAGCCAGGTTTCAGAGAGGGTGAGGCGGTGCAGTCCGCTGCGGCTGCTGCGGATGTGAAGCGGAATCTGAAGCACGCTGCCGTAGGCCGGGGCATGGTACTGCTTGAGGGCCGGGAAGCCGTCCTCATCCCACAGCTCAACGGTGAGGCGGTGCTGCGTGAGGCCTGCCGGGCGGTAAACCGGCATCAGCGCTGAAGCGTTGTCCTCAAAGAGGGAGACGAGCGCCACATCTTCACGGCCGGAAACGGGGTGTTCGGCCCGGATGGCCATGAGCAGGCTTTCTGCGGCGGCCAAAGGTGCGGCTCCGGCCTCCGCAGTAGCGGAGAAGGGCTCTCCGGATGCGCCGGCGCGGTGCAGGTTTCCGCCAGTTGCCGCATGTGCCGGGGTGATGGTGATGGCGGAGGTTTGGCCGTGTGCGGCATTGGCCTGCACCCAAAAGCCCTGAAAGGGCGGGATGATGCCATCATGCGCGGTTTCGCCGAGGAGGCCGCCTGTGCCGGGGGTAAACAGGCGGTATCCGCCTTCGTTGCTGAAGAGGGTGTTGTCGAAGACAAAGATGCCCGGGCTTACCCCCGAAAGGCCGTTTGCCGCAACGGCTTCCCAGCTGACGGGGAAGGGGTAGGGGTTGGAAACCAGGTGCCAGCCGGCGGATCCGGGAAGGTTGTCGGGGTTGGTGTTGGTGAGTGAAATTTCGGCATCTGTGAGGAGCGGGAAGCCCGTGTGCCGGACTTGCAGGGCGTTGTCATCTTCATCTTCATACATAAAAATGAGGGCCGCTTTTCCGCTTGCCTGTGTTTCGGCGCTGCGGGTTCCGAAAATATGGCTGCTGTGCAGGGGGATTTGCCAGATCCGGCTGATTTCGTTGTAGAGGTACACGTTGGAGTCGCCGTCTTCGGAATTGCCTGCACCGGGGTAGCCTTGTGTCCAGATATCGGCGAGCACTTCGGCATAGGTTGCCAGCGGACCCGGTGCGCCGATGATGCGCCAGCCGGAGCGGTTGGGGGTTACCGGCACAATGGTATCGATCACGAGGGCGGTGCTGTATTCCCCGGCTACGACAGGGCCCGTGCGGGTAAAGGTTTGATCCTGCGCGTTTTGGGTCCAGTCGGTTTGGATCTGCCATTGCGATTCGGGCGTTTCCCGGTACAGGACGCGCTCGACCAGTCCCTGCGTGTAGCTGCCGGTATCGGATAATCCGGTTTGTTCGCTTGTATGGTTGTAGCTGAGGGTGATGCTGCCCTGTACGTTTGTGTTTTCGGGGATGAAGTTCCAGCTCACGCCCCGCCGCCGGGCTTCAAGACCGCCGGGGAAGTGCTCGCCGGCATCGGAACTTCTGCGGTCGCGGAGGTCAATTGTTGCGGAAACGAACATGCTGAGGCCGCCGCCGCTCAGGTTCTGAATGCTAACTTCGGCCCCCTGCGGACCTGCAGAAGCCGTTTGACCCGGAATCAAGGTGTTGCCGAACTGCCCGATGGGTGCGCTGCTTTGGGTTACCCATTGCGGACTACCCTGAAAGCTGCCGGTAGCGGTGCCCCGCAGGTCGGCTGCAGAAGTGCCGCTACGGTCGTCAAACCGCAGGTAAACGGTGAGGTCCTGGAAACGCGGGGAGGAGATTCCCACAACTTCATGCATATGCTGCTGAATTTCAGCCTGCGAGAGGGCCCGGTTCCAGATCCGGAATTCGTCGAGGGTGCCGTCCAGGAAATTGTTTTCTACAAACCGGCCGATATGCAGTTCGGCTGTGCCGGTGAGCGGCGGCTTTTCGGCACCAGTACCGTCAAGCTGACCATTCAGATAAATGCGCTGTTCCTGCGTGGCAAGGTCGTACACGAAGGCCGCATGGTACCAAACGCCGGTTTGCAGCTGTGTACCGGCGGTTGTGTCGTTACCCCAAAAGCCCATGTGCAGGCGCTGATTACGTGCCAGCAGGTGCAGGCTGTTGCTCTCCGTACCACCGGTGGGCGCGCCGGCAATGGGGGCATCGCCACCGGGAAGGGTATTGAACCTAACCCATGTTTCGATGGTGAAACTGGCTTCTGTAAGTCCCAGCTCTGTTGCATTCTTACCGGTTGGCAAAAAGCTGCCACCGGAAAAAGAAAGCGCGCCTTCAGCTCCGAACGCTTCCGGAATAGCAATACCGGAGGCATTCAGCACGCTGCCTGCTTCCGATTCAAAGTTTGAAGCAGCGATGCTCAGGGAAACCTCGCCCAAATAGGCAGTAAGTTCACCTGAGATGTGGAGCTGTGTCTGTTCGCCGCCTTTCAGGGCGGGGATGGTCCAGGTGCTGCCGCTCAGGGCGTCGTTAGGGCTGCTCAGGTTTTCGATGTTTTGCCCGGTGATTTGCACCTCGACAGCGGCAAGGTCTGACAAGCCGGTATTGCTGACCTCAAGGGTGAGCAGCACATTGCCGGAGGCATCATTTCCGGTGTACATTACGCGCGACTGCAGGGTCGTTACCGGGCGGGTGAGGGCAAGCTGTTGTTCTTGTACCGATCCGGTAAAGGTATAGGTTTTTTGTACCGGATCATGCGTCCAGCCGGTTGCCCGTATCCATTTGCTGCCTTCGCCGCTTCGGGTGAGCAGTTGCAGGGCGCCATCCTCATAAAAGTCATAGTTGAGGGTGAGGGTGGCAGTTGTACTGTTGCTTGTCGGAAAAACACCGAATACGGCATCGGTCCGGTTAATGAAAGGAGTGCTTTCGTCAAACTCAGCTGCGACCGGATCAGAAGTATTCAGGGCGATGAAACCGCTGCTGTTGTTTCCGTAGCGATATAAGGAGAGCGAACCGAGGCCCAGCTGTGCCTGTATGCTCAGGTTGGCGTCTGAAAGCGATTCGGAAATAGTATTGGGCGGTAAAAAAATGCTGTGCTGACCCAAAGGCATCACGGGCGCAAACCACGATGGATTGTTGACGATATCCGCAATTGTAACCGGCGCGTTTTGCGTGACTTCAAAAATACGATTACCGCTATGGTCGGGGTTGAAGTAGCCATCGGTTTGGGCTTCGTTGAAGGTGTAGTTGGCCAGCAGTCCCGGCGTGTTTCGGGGGAGGGTGCGATTCATCCCGGCCTGAATTTCGGCTGTAGTGCGGGCACCCTGCCAGATGCGGAGTTCGTTCATGCTGCCGTTGAAATATTCATTGATCCAGCGGCCAATCAGCAGCGGTGCGTTAATACCGTCCGGGTGAGCATCGAAAGCATAGGTTTCCCTGAGTCCGGAAAAAATGCCGTCCACATAAATGCGTTGTTCGCCCGCATTATTATCAAATACAAAGGCGACATGATACCAGCGGTTGGCCTGCAGGCTCCGGGCAGCGGTGAGGTCATTACCAAAAAAGCCCATATTTAGCTGAGCATTACGCACAATCAGGTGCAGGCTTGCGTTGTTAGCAACCATACTGGGATGACCTAAAATGGGATTGTCGCCTGAAGTATTGTTGAGACGAATCCACGCTTCAACCGTAAAGCTGTCTTGGGGGATGCCCAGCATGGTATCGCTCATGCGGGTATTGATGTAATCGCTTGTGCCGTTGAAAGCCATCGCGGTACCGGCGCCCAAGGGTTCTTCGGTCAGGTTTTCGAGCTTAAGCCGCAGGGCCGGAATCGGAAATTGAGGGTTGATGTCGCCCGGCTCGTTATACCGGTGAACCTGCAAATAGGGATAGGATTCATAATCACCTTCCTGTATTTCCCAAATGGTATCGAAATCGAAACCTGCATTTTCAAATACTGATTTGGTTCGCATTTGTGCACTGTTTAGAGCTTGTCCGCCGCCGGGTAAAGGCAATAAGTTTAATTGTTTGGTAATAGCCAAACCACCTGTAACCGATTCATCCCAGAAAAGGCCTTCTATGTTTTGGGGTACAACTGTGTTGCCAAACCTACCCGTAAGCGCTCCGATCCAGTCACGCCGATGGATTTCATCAAAGTTGCAGCTTATATGAACATTTGAAATGTTCATCGTGCCGCCATCATAAGCCCCACTCCCAAAAAGCCCCCCTCCATGAGCCCCTCTTAACCGAACGGCGGTATGAACATCATATACACTACCGTTGTTTGAGAATCTTCCAATCAGCCCTCCTGCCGAACCTCTGGCCCCGCCAAAGGAGTCGTGTCCGGCTGTTTTTACAAAACCAGTAGTAAATACTTTATATACAACAAAATTAGCATCACCTACGCCCGCAACGGGGCCCCCAGCCATTCTGCCGGTAAAATCGACGTCAAGCAGCATCAGATCACGCACTGTTCCACCCCTAAGGATGCTGAATAGGCCCATATCATTCCAATCCGGACGGTTTATAAATAAATTGGAGATGGCATAGCCGTCCCCGCTAAAAGTACCCGTAAACGTACCAAGGGGCATCCAACCGGCACCGCCATCAGCCTGTGGTGAAGCCAGTTCTTCATAGGCCAATGTGTTGCTGTCAAGATGATTCGTAAGTTTGTGGTGCGAACCCAAGCGGTGCCGCACATTATTCAGATGAAACCAGTTTGAAATGAGATAGGGCGTATCACCACTGCCGTTCCCGCCGGCAAAGAGCTGCAGACCCGGAAGTGGGTTAGGGCCGTTTGAAACAAGGGGAGAGTCGTAGGTAAATCCCTGCAAATACGGAAAACTTCCTGATAATTCGGTTCCGATCTGCCATACGCCTGTTGATGGAGTGAAGTCAAAGCCCGAAAAGCTGTTTTGACTGAGCATTTGTGCTTCTGTAAGCCCGGTTGCTGTAGAGGGTTCACTGAGCGTGGCCGGCCCGTCTGTATTATAATAGACATTGGCACGGGTACAACTGTTGCAAATACCGGTTACCGGACGGATCTGCCCATCGTTGGAACCGGCTGAAACCCATGAATTGCTAATGTGACCGTAATCTACTGCTACCAGTCCACCTGAGTTGGTTGCACCCTGAAGGATAACAGTAGAATATGAATTTGAAATGGTACCGTTGTTTTCAGCAGCTATGCCGCCCAGCTGATTACTACCATTGAGCGTGCCACGTGCAATGGCTTTAGTGATGCTCGCGTCTTCTTCCACAATACCGGCGATTGCGCTGAGATTATAGGCCCCGGTAATGTTTACATCGGCCATTATTTCTGTAAGAGTGCTGTTGCCCCCTGCCCTTAAGGTTATTCCGCTCGCATAGCAGCAGTTGGCATCTGTGGGAACGGTGATATTTCCCGAAACAGAAACCCGCTCCATAACTGAGTTATCGAAAGCTCCGGCAACTCCCGCAGCAATACCGGTTCCGCTAATGTTTACGTTGCGTAAATGAAGATCTTTCAGGCTGGCATTAAAGGCAATACCTATAAATGCCGCAACGAACGGGTTAGGGGAATTAATGATATGCAGATCTGCTACAGTGAAACCTCCGCCATCCAGAGAACCCTCAAACGGTGCAAAGAAAATACCAATCGGTATCCAGCCAAGACCATTATTGGCGCTAGGAGAAGCCACAGTATGGTAGCCTTCAGTGCTGCTGTTAAGATCATTAAGCAAAACAAAATGAGAGGTCATATGGGACTTGATATTGTTCAGATGATACCAGTTGCTGATCTGAAACGCGGTTTCGGCGCTTTGTCCGTCGCCGCCGGCAAAATCCTGCCCTTTTGCTTCTGAGATCCCGAATGCCGGAATCAGCAAAGAAATCAGCAAAGTCAATGCTATGCTTACCAATAAAGAAGAAATAGAATTCATGTTGAACATATCGCAAAAAATAGGGTGATAAAGGTTGAATCGGCCTGCATCAGGGCAGGCGCTGCCGGAAAACCAGGGGTCCGGACTGAAGTGATATTTTTCGGGGGGGGAGGCCTGTTCGATTTACAGGCTGAATTACAGGTCTAAGGTTTGGTTCGGCTTCACGGCCTGATTCGCTTTGAGCTTTTTCAGGCCGTATCCGAATCCGGCTGCAACGAGCCACCATGCGGGTCCCAAGGGTACTTTTGGCGGCTCATTCGGGAATTGCGGGGCGCCCGGTCCGGAAGCCGGGGGCGCCGGTGGAGCCGTAGCCCAGGGGTCCGGGTTGCGAACCTGCCGGGCACTTGCTACGGCAGGGCCGAACATCTGCGCAAGCGGTGCCAAAAAAGAAATTGGCTGGGTCAGGGCATGGGCGTTGTCATATCCTAAATCCGGCTTCTGCAATTCCGGCTGCAGGACGAACACCGAAACGGAGGCGGCCACATAGAGCAGCAACAGCAGACCGGCGCGCCGGATCACCGCCGGGTAATCCGGGGTTTCAGATGCCTGTTTACAGTTGTTGGAATAATTGCGGGGGGAATTGACAGTCATGAGGGGGTATCATTTTTAAATTTTGCATTCAAAGGAAATTCCCCGCCGTGTTGACATTAATCAGACATATCCGGCCGCTGAAATACCTGTGAATGCAGTTTTAGTGTGGACTAAATCTATTCAAAAAAAGCACGTAGTGGTTAGTACGTATATCCCAATTTGTTGTACGTATGTGTCAAAAAAGGCTAAAAATCACGGATTTACGGCACTTTACAGCCTTTGCACGGAATAATTGGCATAGGTTTGAAAATTTAGCATCACAGCCCGGAAGGCTGATTAATCGGGTGTCTGTTTGAGATTAAATCAGGATCGTAGCTGGTTATTTTGGATGCTTTTTAGCTTTAACTACAGCGCTATTTAGAGGTTGGCGATCCCTAATCTGTAAACTATTTTATATGTACTGAATGTACACAGACTCGATTGCGTTGCGAGAATGCTCCCAAAACCCTGAAATTACTGCCTTGTGAAATTTTTTTGCTTTCTGATTTTGTCGGCGGTACTGTTTCCGCTGTTTCCATTGCTTCCATCGGGCACTGCTTTTGGGCAGCAGCCGGAAGGCTTTCCCTTCGTCCGCTTTTTTCAGGCAGGCACCGATTTCACCGGTTCGGATCTGACCTACGCAATTACGCAAGGTCCCGACGGCACGATTCTTTTTGGCAATGATGAGGCGGGCATTCAGCAGATAAACGGGACGGATGTACGCCCGATTCGCTTTCCGCGCAGCAATGTGGCGGCTTCCTTCGCCCGCGATCCTTTCGGACGCATCTATGCTACCGGGAATGCTGATTTCGGATATTTGGAGGAATCCGGTTTGCATGGTATGCAGTATCACTCGCTCACACATCTTGTACAGGCAGCTGCGGGGAGCATCCCTTTTATTCATACCTCAGCTTCGGTAGGGGATCAGGGTGCGATGTTTTTTGCCGGTCTGCAAAGCGGCTATTTTTACGATCCGCAACAGGACAGCGTACTTGTACTGATGCCGGTCGGGCAGTTTTATGATACCAATCGTGTAGGGAGCACAACCTGGCTCACCGATACAGCGTCCGGCCTGCATACCGTAAACCATCAGGGCAGGCTCACATGGGTTGAAACCCCTTTCCCGCCGGGCAACAACCGCATCATCGGGCTGCAGGGGAAGCCTGCTGTGTACACGTTTGATCACCGCCTATGGATTCTTGAGGACAGCGGCGACTGGGTTCTGAGCGGTGTTTTTCGGTATTATGAGGATAAAGAAGCCCTTCATGTGCTGCATGCCGGCAGCCTTGCCGACGGGCGGGTGATGATCGCTTCTATGAGCGGGGTGCAGATCTTTACCCGCGACGGCCGCCTTCAGCACAATTTTAACAGCTCCAATGTGTTGCCTTTCGATATTTCCGGAATGGCCTATGAAGCGGAAGACGGCAAAATTTGGGTTTCAAGTCCGAACGGTATCGCAGTAATTGACTTCCGTAACCCGCTGCGTTACTTTCCTGCACCTATGGGATTGCCGGATCGGCGCCTCAATGTGTTCGCGGAGTGGAACGACATGCTGTTTGTAGGGTCAGATTCCGGGCTTTGGGCAAGTGACGCATCCTCGTTTAGTCAAGTCGTTGGCAATATGGCCATCTTCGACATGCTGGAGACCGCCTTCGGCCTCATGGTAGCAAGCAGCCGCGGTCTCTTGCTGGTTGAAGAAGACGGAAACATAGAGCAGCTCTCCGGCGATGTTTTCATCCGCAGCATTTTTGCAGATCCGGATCATCCCGAAACCTACTATTTCTACGATTCACCGCAGGCCCTTTACCGGATTGTGATGGATGATACCGGTGGCGGGCATCAAGTGAGCCTGCTATATGAAAATACGATTATGCCATTTTCTATTGTTAAAGTTTCGGGGGAGGAACTGTGGTACAGCACCCGCGATTTTGGCATTTATCAGCTGCAGGCCCGCTCCGATGCGCATGGTATTGCCGAAATAACCGGCAGTATTTTATGGGATGAGCAGCGCGGACTCCCGGCACCGGAAAACATCAACATCTTCCGCTATCAGGGTGATGTAGCTTTTATGACCGATGATGGGGTGTACACTCCTGATGCCACACGGCAGGCAGCGGTACCGCACCCGGATTTCAGGGATATTGTATTCGGCACAACCCGCCGCAACATTTGGCCCTTCCTTGCACTGCAGTCCGGTGCGTTCGCCGGCCGGGTTAACGCCGCCGTTTTTCCGCTGCTCACTCCGGAAACGCCCTCCGAAACGATGCAGAGCGCTGGTGCGGCCCCTTCCTATCGTTGGCGTAACCTGCCATTTGGCCGCTCATTTGAACTCGGCGGCATCATCAGGCTTACAGAAAGTCCTTCCGGCAGGCTGTATGCCCTGGCTGGCAGCGGGCTCTCCTACCTTAACGCGGGATGGGAAAATGAAACCCCAGTCAGCGCCCGCGCGCCCCGCTTGCAGATCACCGGAATCAACATGGCCGCAGATTCTGTGCTCTTTCACGGCTGGTCGGCTTCCGTGGAAGATATCAACCCTCACGTACCCTTCGGGATGAACAGTCTGCGCTTCAACTGGAGCCTCAATGCTTTTGAACCTACTGACCTCAACCGCTATCAGTTCCGCCTGCTCGGTGCCGAAACCGACTGGTCGGCCTGGTCCGCCGAAACCTTCGCCGACTATCGCAACCTGCGGGAAGGCCGCTACACCTTCGAAGTGCGCGGACGCGACCTCTACAACCGCATTTCGGAGGCGGCCGTCTTTTCCTTCACCGTGCAGCCCCCCTGGTACCGATCAGTCTTTGCGTACATGTTCTACATCCTTTTTGCCGCCGGCCTGATAGGCGGCAGCTTTCATTGGCGCACTCAAAAGCTGCTGGCACGACAGCAGGAACTCGAGCGGGAAGTCGCCGCAAGAACCTCAGAAATTGAGCACAAAAAGCAACAGCTTGAAAAGCTTGATAAAGTAAAAAGCACTTTCTTCTCGAACGTTAGCCATGAGTTTCGCACGCCCCTAACCCTCATTAAGGGACCTGTGGAGCGCCTCATGTATGAAAGCAGTCTGAGCACGGCTGAGAAAATCGGGGAGTACGAGCGCATCCTCGAAAACGCCAACCGCCTGCTGTCGCTCATCGATCAGATCCTTAACCTTTCCAAAATGGAAAGCGGCACCTACGTACTGCAGCTCCGACGCCTTGACCTTAACGCCCTGCTGCAACGTGTTGCCGGCTGGTACCGCGAGCTCGCTGCCCGCAAAGGGCTCCAATTTACGCTTGAAATTCCCGACACGCCGTTTTGGATGTATGCCGATGCCGAACAGGCCGAGCTGCTGTTTTCCAACCTGCTCTCCAACGCCGTTAAATACACCGAAACCGGCGGGGTCACACTCCGCTGTCTCATCCGCAACGAAACCGCGGAAGTACTCGTGAAAGATACCGGTATCGGCATACCGGAAGGCGAGCAGGGCCGCATCTTCGACCGCTACTACCGCGCCCAAAGCGGCCTGCTGAGCAGCTCCGGTGCCGGAATCGGCCTCAACTTAGTTAAATACGCCGCCGACCTGCACGGGATAGCCGTGTCGCTGCACTCCGCCGAAGGGCAGGGAACGGCATTTACCCTGCTGTGCCGGGCGGGTTTGGCGCATTTAAGCACCGAATACAGGGTGCTTGAGGATGATGGCAGCATCCCGGCGGCAACGCTTCAGGTGCCCGATCAGGTGGCAGCGGGAAGCCCTAAAGAAGAAGAGGCGTCGCATCCCGCTGTTCAGGCGGAAGCCCCTGAGGATGCTGATACTGATGCCGACGCCGAGGACATCCCCCTGCTCCTCCTCGCAGACGACAACCGGGATATCCGCGTTTTTATCCGCTCCGTGCTGGGCCCCGGCTACCGCTACGCCGAGTGCGCCGACGGGCATCAGCTCGTAGCACAGGCCAAAACCCTGCAGCCCGACCTCATCCTCTCCGATGTGATGATGCCCGGTCTCGACGGCATTGCCGCAAGCCGGATACTCAAAGAAGATCCCGAGACAGCGCACATCCCCATCATCATGATTACCGCCAAGGGGGGCAATCAAAACGAGCTAACGGGCCTCAAATCAGGCGCCAACGACTACATCACCAAACCCTTCTCGCCGGCCATCCTGCAGGCACGGGTTTTGGGGCAAATCAACCTGCTGATGCGCCTGCGCCGCTTCCTGCAGCAGCAGTTCAAAGCAAGCTACCTGCACACGGACGCGGAGTCAGCAACCGGCGCGGAGACTGAAGCCGATGGGGTAAACACCCCCGAATGGAAGCAGCAGATTGATGCCGCCCTGCATGACCCTGAATTTTCGGTTCAGGATATGGCGAACATGCTCGCGCTGAGCCGTTCAAGCCTCAACCGCTTTTTTAACAGTGAAACAGGAAGCAGCCCGCAGGAATACATCCGGCAGCGGCGCATCGAGCTCGCCTGTAAAATGATGGCCCGGAAGGAGGGAAGCCTCAGCGAAATCGCCTACGCCGCGGGATTCAGCAGCGTCAGCTACTTCAGCCGGGTATTCAAACAGCTCAAAGGGGTGCCCCCCACACAATACGCCGGCAGCTGAGCATTTTCCGCCAAAAACCAACCTCCGCGATACCCCTGTATTTTATTTTTGGGAAAACCCCGAGAGCATCACGGTCAGCAATGCCGGCTCCAGAAATCCCAAATCGGTCTCATAAGTCCTTGCTTTTTTTGCGCGCTACCCGCTGTTGAAATCCGGATTTTCGGGCTGGTTATGACAAATTAAAACGGACTTGGTGTACGGGTGAATCTGCGTGTTTCCCAAACCGGCATGTCCGCCACCTAAAACCCTCCCGCCCAGCCAATCCGGGAAAACACCTTCCTTTAACTCAAATAAAAACAACCCGTATTTTGTTTTGAGTCTGGAAACCCTGAAACGCCAGGGAGCCAAAATTCCCCTCTGCGAGAGGGGTGCCCGGGTGAGCGAAGCGAACGGGCGGGGTGTGACCGCCTCGGTGCCGGGATTCCAGCAGCTTACGCCAAGGAGCTTCTGCTCGCAGGCTGTCCCATCCATTACATCAATGCAGGTAATTTGGTTCGTTGCCTTCGGTCAGCCTCACCACACCCCGGCCCGCCAACATTTGGGCGTTGAAAGGGACTGGGTGCGGTTCAGGCTACATAGCCCTTCACGACATCTACCGGGGCCACCCCTCTCGAGAGGGGAATTTTGTATCCCAAATAATATCAACATCATAACCTGCAAAAGACACACTGACACACCGACATACTGTTTCGTGACACACTGAAAAAGGGCCACCCCTCTCGAGAGGGGAGTTAGCAAGTGCCGTGTTAATAACGACTTCGATGCCTGAATTACAACATTTAGTTTTGAGCCTGGAAATCCTGAAAAGCCACGGAGCTAAAATTCCCCTCTGCGAGAGGGGTGCCCGGGTGAGCGCAGCGAACGGGCGGGGTGTGACGGGGGCGAATGCCCGCATTAGGCCCCGGAAACCACGGAGCCTAAAAGGTTATATTCTTCGTTTTTGCTCGTCTCCGGCCCAATTTGTTCAAAATTACCTGAAGGGTTCAGGTCTTTATCTCCGCCCGAAACCAGCCCCGGCAGGGGCGACCCCTTTGTAGAAAAATGCGATCACCCAAAAAATGAACCGAGTGCCGCAGGCATGAGGCGACCGGCGGAGCCGTCCGAATTGTGAAATTCCGACTCCAAAATGGCATGCGCGTTTGGGGTGCTTTGGAAGGCTTTCAACACACATGGTCGCAGGCCGAAGCTGGTAGGTCCCGGATAACGCCGCGGGCAACCGGGGCATTTATGTAGCGTCGGTGTGGGCGTTTCCGGGAGGACGTGTTTGATACTATTAAATATACGGCGCGCATTGCGCGCCGGTTTGTTACCTGCCTGCCTGCCACGATCACAATTCAACCCCTCAAGCCCGTCATCCCGGAAATGCTGCGGCGCGGGGTTTTGAACCCGCACGAAACCTCGTGCAGCATTATCCGGGATCTACCAAGCGGGACCTGCCGCCATGTGTTTAGAAGGCCCCAGATGCCTGATTCCGCAAAGTCCGTTTCGAACTTTGGATCTCGAACAACCCACATGATCGCAGGCCAAAGCTGGTAGGTCCCGGATAACGCCGCGGGCAACCGGGGCATTTATGTAGCGTCGGTGTGGGCGTTTCCGGGAGGACGTGTTTGATATTATTAAATATACGGCGCGCATTGCGCGCCGGTTTGTTACCTGCCTGCCTGCCACGATCACAATTCAACCCCTCAAGCCCGTCATCCCGGAAATGCTGCGGCGCGGGGTTTTGAACCCGCACAAAACCTCATGCAGCATTATCCGGGATCTGCCAGGCGGGACCTGCCGCCGTGTGTTTAGAAGGCCCCTGATGTTTGGTTCCTCAAAGTCCGTTTCGAGCTTTGGAAGGCCTGCAACACACATGGTCGCAGGCCGAACTGGTAGGTCCCGGATAACGCCGTTGGTTTCGGGGTGGGTATGCTGCGTCGGTGTGGGCGTTTCCGGGATGACGTGTTTGATTTTATTAAATATACGGCGCGCGAGAGCGCGCCGGTCTGGTACCTGCCTGCCCCGATCACAATTCAACACCACCCAAGGCCGTCATCCCGGAAATGCTGCGGCGCGGGGTTGAATAAGCTGCATGAAACCTCGTGCAGCATTATCCGGGATCTGCCAGGCGGGACCTGCCGCCATGTGTTTAGAAGGCCCCTGATGTTTGGTTCCGCAAAGTCCGTTTCGATCTTTGGAAGGCCGGCAACACACATGGTCGCAGGCCGAAGCTGGTAGGTCCCAGATAACGCCGCTGGCAACCGGGGCATTTATGTAGCGTCGGTGTGGGCGTTTCCGGGAGGACGTGTTTGTTTTTATTAAATATACGGCGCGCGAGAGCGCGCCGGTCTGGTACCTGCCTGCCTGCCCCGATCACAATCCCCCCCCCAGGCCGTCATCCCGGAAATGCTGCGGCGCGGGGTTGAATAAGCTGCACGAAGCCTCGTGCAGCATTATCCGGGATCTGCCAGGCGGGACCTGCCGCCATGTGTTTAGAAGGCCCCTGATGCCTGATTCCGCAAAGTCCGTTTCGAACTTTGGAAGGCCTGCAACACACATGGTCGCAGGCCGAAGCTTGCAAATCCCGGATAATGCCGTTGGGATTCGGACCTGGCCCGTGTTATAGGAACGCGATTCATCGCGTCTCTATAACACGTAGGGACAACCATCATCTGCGGGGCGTTTCCGGGATGAACAGGTTGTTTTTTGTTTTGGAGCCAATAGCCCTGAAAGGGCGACATATCAAAGCCCGGGGTGACAACCCCGGTTTGGCGGAGTCCAGTAGTATGGAGCCCTGAAGGGGCGGCATATCTGCGGAGCGCGGAGAAAAACGGAGGGCGCCGTTCCAAAATGTTTTTTTGTTGGCCTGATATTGAGGTTGGGTGCCCCTACAGTTAACCCGTTTGAATCCCTCAAAATCCATGAAATCCGCGTTCCATCCGCGTGTAACGTGCAAATAAAGCAAGGCGCTATGAGACCGATTTGGGATGCCGGGAACCAGTACCGCAGCCAGGTACTGTGTCAAAAGTCAAGTAATTTTTTTCCTTTTAATCTTCAAAAAATGCCATTTCTAGCTCCGGTATGGTCGTATCAACACCGGTATCGCCCTTGGGCGATACCGCGCTGGCGCTCAGGCCGGCCGGCCTGAGCGCCAGCGCGGCATCAAAGGCCTCGTTTTTCTTCCACAAATGGTACATCAGGCACAACAACTTCTTCTGCAAGGCCACATTGGCCTTCATTTTTATCCCGTGCCGGCTGACTAACCGATCATAATAGCTGTAATATGGTTGCTTCCTGTGCGACAAAATATTGCCAACCGGCATGTACATGGCTGCCCTGATGCGCGCATTGCCCTGTTTCGACATTTTTCTCTTGCCTTTGTGTTTGCCTGACTCCTTAACCACTATATCGTAACCCGCATAGCTGATCAGCTGGCTTCTTGTCGTAAAGTATTCAAAGCCCAGCGTCTCTGCCAGCACCGTGGAGATTGTAATCAAACCTATCGACGGAATCGACTTCAGCTTATCCACCTTTTCTTCGATCTCCGGATCCGAATCCAGATGCCTGGTGATCAGCTTTTCAAGCTTGGTGATCTGTTTATCCAAGGCAGCGATGGTTTGCTGGACAATCTTGCGCGTATCTTTGATAGCGTAAGCGCTGTAATTGAGAGCGTGAAGCTGGTTTTTGAGCTGGGTCCGCTGTTCTACCAACGCGCCACGGGTACGCGTGAGCTGACGCAGCTCGCTCCAATAGGGTTTAATGCCCCGCCATAGCTGCAGCTTCTTGCGCGCACCCATCAGGGCTAGCCCGCGGGCATCAATACGGTCGGTTTTGTTCTTGAATCCCTCAGACTCATTGAATCTACGCGCCTGACTGGGTAAAACCACGCTTAATGCCCATTCGGGGTGGTTATCAAACAGGTGCAGGGCAACCCGCTCGTAATACACACCGGTGGCTTCCATGGTGATGCGCACCGGTGCAGGCTGTTTGGACTCCCATTTGGTGACCCAGCTGACAAACTTGGGCAGCTCTGCCTGGGTGTTGTTAAACTTTCTGGAGGAGCGTACACGCTCGGTCTGTTCAACAGGGTTATACTCGAGGATGCAGGCCTTGAAGTCGTCTTTTGAGATATCTATGCCAATGGAATAAAACATGACTAATCAATAGTTTAGTGGTGTGTTATTTGCATCCGAAGCAGGATCCTGTCGCATGAATTTCACTCATGAATGGTAGCTTTAGAAACGGGTCTAAGCTCTAGGTACTGTTGTCTTTCAACGCCAGGATACAAGTCTGGTTATGCCTGGCGTGGTTCATCCGGTTAAACCGGTGATTGTGATGCTCCGAGGGTGCCAGACTTGCTCCTATTTCGGTTGTTTGGTTTCTAATCTAACACTTGCCCGATTAGACGCCAATTTGAATCAAAATTAACATATGAGTGATGCTCTCGGAGTTCCCCCAAAAAAACGCCAGGGGTTGTGTGTGGGGATTGTATGAAGATTGTATAGGTGGTTTTGCTGCGATTGGGGTGCCTTGTGCGGGAGCGTGTTAATGGGGTTTGCGCTGTTGTTCAGGCTTGCTCAGTAGCCGGGTTATTTGTGCGGCAGGGGATGGGTTAACAGGGCTTTAACTACGCTTTTCTGCAAAAAAAAGAGGTTTTTGACACATCTGTACAACAACTTGATACATCTGTACTAACACCTGCGGTGCCGGTCAGGGTATTTTGGTAGAGGTCTCTGCGTAAAAGTGCGGGGGCTGTGTGTCAAATCTGAATCCAAATCCTAAGTACCCCATGCGATACCGTGACTTATTTTTGCGTTTGTATCTGATGCTTTTTGCCGTACTTGCTTTTGCGCAGGCCGGCTACGCACAGCAGGTTATTTTTGTAAAGGCCAGTGCTACAGGCGCCAATGATGGCAGCTCCTGGCAGGATGCCTTTACGCAGCTTCAGCCCGCCATTGATGCCGCAACCGCTGCCGATCAGATCTGGGTGGCGGGGGGTACGTATTTCCCCACACAGCAGCGCATTGCCGGGGTAAACCGGAGCCGTTCGTTTGTTATTCCTTCATCCAAAGACGGATTGCGGTTGTTTGGTGGTTTTGCCGGTACCGAAACCCAGCTCTCCCAGCGGGTAAACCCGCAGGCGCACGTGAGCAGGCTCTCCGGAGATATGAATCAGGCCGATATGCAGCAGGACATATATATCGATAGCGATCGAATTGGCAACACCCTGCGACCGGAAACCCTGCAGCCTATCGATCACATAAGGGTGAATCTTTCTCTGATTAGGATTGGTTTTGTAGATGTAATAGGCATAGCTGATGATTCGAATGTGTTTAGTGTGCTGGCGTTAGGCAGCGGCATTACGCGGCAAACGGTAATTGACGGGTTCACGGTTTCGGGCGGGCATACCGGTCAGCAGAATCTCGAATTATTCTTCGATCCAGTCTCCTTTCAGCCTAATCCTTTTTACACCGGGGGCGGTCTCAACTGCGACGGCTGCAGTGCAATATTGAGGAACATGCGCTTTGAGGGGAATTACGCGATGTCTCGGGGTGGAGGAGCTTCGGTCTATGCTGGCGGAAATCCGCTTTTTGTGAATACGGTTTTTTACGGGAATGTAGCTGGTGGAGCTTTGCCGGGCCCCCCTCTCGATCGGCCGCTTTTTCAGTATATATTCCAGGGACAAATATTCAGTTTCGATTCGAGTATTGTAAGCAATGATAATGAAGGCGGAGCCTTGTATGTCGCTGAGGGCAGTTCGGCGGAAGTGGTGAGCAGTACCTTCTTCGGTAATTTGTCCTGGAATACTGGGAACCATGTTTATGCATCAGGCACTGTACACATACGCAACAGTATTTTATGGGGGCGGGAAGGATTGAATCACCCGGAAAATATATATTCGGTTATATATGCCGGCAGCGGAACGGTGCTGAACAGCATACTGGAAGCCAACTGCAGCGGCGGTATTGCCTGTGATCAGAACAGCCTTGCCGATCCTTTGCTTGATGCCGCCCTGCGGATTACCGATGAATCAAGCCCTGCGGTGGGTTTTGGTAATGTTGCGGCCATACCCTCCGATATCGACGATCTGAACGGCAACGGCAATACTACGGAGCCCCTGCCCTACGATGCCGCAGGAAACCCACGGATTGTCAGCGGCACTACCGATGCCGGTGCCTTCCAAACGCCGTTTGGCGGGATCAATGCGAGCCCCGCTGCGGCTTCGCCGGGGCAGCAGGTGGAACTGAGCTTCCCCGCGGCGAACACCACAACGGGGGTTTTGATAAATGGGTTACCCGCCTTAAACCTTACTGCGCTTGCAGCCAACCGCATCCGCTTTACCATACCAGAAGGCGCCACAACCGGGCTTTTAGATATCGTTACCCCTGATCAGACCTTTTCAACAGCAGAACCCCTGGTCGTTACGCCGGCAAGCGGAGGGCGGGCGCTGCGCGCCAATGGCAGTGGCTATGTGGAAATACCCGTCGGCAGCGACTTTGCCATCGCAAACGGGTTTAGCGTTTCTTTCTGGATACGGGCGACAAACACAAACGTTTTGGGCGGGGAAATCATCTCCAGGAGAACAACAGAGGATATTGTATCCTTACCCTCAGGCTCCTCCATCTGGGCCCTTGAGTGGAATGATAACCTTGTAAGGCCATTTCGTTTTAGAGGAATACTTGGAGAAGAAGGAAATAGTGAAATTGTTCCGGCAGGTGAAATTACACGAGAATCATTTTTTGGCGAACCGACAGCCTTTGCAGAATGGCAGCACATCACCTTGAATGCAACCCCGATAAATACAGCCGGGCGGATTGAGGTTAGGGTATTCGTATCGGATGTGCTTTTCTTAGATAGGCTAGATTATGATTTTTTTGACACTACAGCAGCAACCCTTCGCATTGGCAATGGTACCGGCTACGAAATAGATAATGTGATGTACTGGAACCGTGCCCTCAGCGAGGCCGAACTGTCTGATCTGCGCCGCAGGCATCTGAAGCTGAGTCCGTTTGACCCGGAAGCAGATGGCCTGATTGCCAGCTACCGTTTCGATGCCGACAGCCCGACAACGGTCTTTGACTATGCCGGAAGACGGAACGGTACCATTATCGGCGGTATCACCCGGTCGGCTTTCAGCGGCGCGGCAGTTGCCACGACCCTGTCCAACCCGGCGGGTCCGGCCGGCGCGCGCATCACCCTCAGCACCCCGGAATACAGGGCCTTCAGCGTAGGCGAACCCTATGGCGCGCTTGTACCGGGTACACAGCCCGGCGAGGGGTACGGCTTTGACGCTGTAGGCGTGCAGCACCGGCGCAGCCCGGTAAGCTGGGTAGTGCTGGCCGGCACCCCGCAGCCCACAGCGGTAACCCTCGATTATTCGGCTGTCGCTGCCCTTAGCGGAAGCGACCTGCACGTGATTCACCGGATTGAAGCCGGTAGGCCGTGGTACCCCGCGCCGGGTAACTGGGTCCATGACCCCGCGCAGCGAACCTTTAGCCGGGATAACACCGGGTTTTTGTTACCTGGGGAGTACAGCATTACCGATGTTGGGGGCGTATCGCTAACGGCTTTTGTAAGACCACACGCACAGCATGCCGGGCCCGGTGAACCGGTACAGTTTGTGGTAGGGTTAAAGAATACCGGCACCGATCCCCTCTCCGCGGCATCAGCTTTCGAGCTTAACTTTCAGGGGCTGGAAAACATATCGGTTTCGGGAGGGAGTCTCAGCGGTTCAACCTGGACCGTAAGCAGTGTGGATGCCGGCGCCACGCAAACCCTGCAGGTCACTGCAACGCGATCGGCTGACCCCGGGCCTGCCGGTCTGTCATACAGTGCCGTAAATCCGGTTGCCGGCATTCGAAATGCAGCGCATACCGCTCAGGTATTTGATCCCGTGTATGAAACAGGTCAGCATATTGACTTCTATGCTAGTGCAGCAGGCGGGGGTAATACGCTGGCTGACCCGGGCCTGATGGGGATCCTGGATTCGGATTTTACCGTAGAAGCCTGGGTTAAACGAAGAGTAAATTTTGTAGTAGCTAATGATCCGATCTTGTCACAGATAGGATTTGGGAGCTTGTTTTCCAATGTGCTGCGCATCGGACTGATTAACGGGCATCCCGTATTTAGCTTTAACGGCAGTCAGCTAACGGCTAACAACCCTGTTCAGGCAGATAGCAGCTGGCACCACATCGCCTTTACCTTCAGCAAACAAACCGGTGCGCGTACTATTTTTGTGGACGGCGTGCAAACCGCATCCGATGTAAATGTTACCGGGCCGGTTGTCCTCAACACACCGATTACACTCACGATGGCGGCTAATCAGGTTGACTCTCAAGGCCGAAGGGTAAATTTGATATCTTTTCAAGATAAAATGCACAATCTTCGTATCTGGGATGTGGCGCTCACACGGGAAGAGATTCTGGAGCGCATGCACCGGCATATATCGCCCGATGACCCCCTGTCTCAGTCGCTAACAGCGGATTTCCGCATTACAGAAGGGCAGGGACCCCTGCTTTTTGACTATGCCGGAAGCCAACGGGTAAATTTTATAGACCTCCCTGCACAGGTATGGAAAACGCGGGGCGGGGTTCTTTTCGGGCAGCAGAACGCTGTAGCTACGCAGGATACCCCGGCTGCCGTTGGCCTGCCCGGTGCTTCGCTAACCGTCTCGGGCGTTTCCGAGCGGGAGGTGCTCCTGCACCTTTCCGGCCAGCCCGACGGCCCGGACCGCACCCCCGCCGATACCGGCGAGTCGTTCGCCGAAACCTTTGCCGGCTTCGTTACCGGTCGTCCCAACGTAACCTGGAGCCTGAGCACAACACCCGGCGATACGCTGCAGGCCGATCTCGAACTCGCCTACGGAGCGCTGAGCCTGTCGGAAGAGCCTGCCGAACGCCTGTTCGTGCTTTACAGAACCGGCCCTGATCAGGATTGGGATTTTGATGAAGGCTGGAACCATCACCCGGATACCAAAACCTTTACGCGTTCGGGAGACGTACTGGCCGGCGAGTACAGCATCATCTCCATCCCCACGGCCCGGCTCGCGATTGAAACTGAGATACTGGAGCTGGGCGACCCTGACGAAAACGGCTTCCGTATTCGACTCACGGCCACCAATACCGGCTTGGATACACCGGCCCAGACCACGGTCGCAACGCTGGCCAGCCGCACGGGCGCGTTCCTGAACCTTCAGGCTGAAGGCAACGGCTTCGACACCGAAACCCTGAGCTGGAACGTACCCGACCTCGGCGCCGGGCAGTCCGTGAGCGTGATACTCAGCGGCACCTTTAATGACAACATCCCGGTAGCACTGAGCTCGGAAATCACGGGTACGGAAGTCTTTAACCTGTCAACGCAGGTGCAACGCACGGCCGGACTCATCCTTGCTAAGGCTCCCTACGCGGCGGGTTCGACCGTTGCGCCCCAATTCGACCTGCTACCCGGCGTTTCCGGAACCGATTTTGGTCTGGTGAACAGCAGCTTCACGGTAGAAGCCTGGGTGCGCCCGAATACAATTTCCGGGGATCAGGCCATTCTGGGTCAGGCGATGCCCGGCAATCCCGACAACCGCACCCTGCACCTGATTCTGCGCAATGGCAGGGTTCACATGGGCTTTTTTGGGGATGACCTTCAGGGGCAAACCGACGTTCCGGCCCAGCAGTGGTCGCATGTGGCCTTCACCTACGATGTGACGACCAACAGCCGCGTTGTGTATCTGAACGGAGTAGCCGACGGCTCGGATACGTCAGGCGGCCCGTTTCTGGGCGAAGGCACGGTGTTTATCGGCAGGTGGAATGATGGCAATTTCCTGAACGGTCAGTTTGATGAGCTGCGCATCTGGAACCGGGTGCGTAGCCCGGAGGAAATCCGCCAGAATATGCACCGCACCATTTCCCAAAGCGAGCCCGATTTCCAGGACCTGACGGCCTACTACCGCTTCGATGAAGGAGAGGGCACCATCGCCCACGACCTGCGCGGCGGTTTCCATGCCACCATCGCCGGCTCATTGGAAAACGCCTGGCAAATCAGCGCGGCTCCGGTAGGGCAGCAGGCAGTGGTGGTAACCGCCGGTACAGCAGCGCAGGTCGGCGTGGCAGGCAGCAGCCTGGGTCTGAGCGGGCTCACCGGCAGCGATGCGGGCCTGTACAGCTTTGGACTGGCAGGCAGTGATCTGCGCACCGCTGCAAATGCGGGCGGCAGCTTCAGCGCGCTCGAAGATCAGGGCATAGATGCGCGCACCTCCGTGGGATGGGGCGTGCGGGCCGGCGATGATTCCGAAGGCACGCTCACCCTGACCTTTGACGGGTTCGATGCCGAATCTCCGGTGCTGCAGTCCCCTGGCCTGCTGTACCGCCCCGCCGCAGATCAGCCCTGGGAACTGCAGTCCGACAGCCTGTGGGTCAAGAGCATCGCCCAGAATACCTTCACCTTTACCGGCGAACTGGCTTCCGGGGAGTACGTGCTTGCGCCCTTCCCGTTCCTGAACGCGCCCTACGCCGGCACGACCCCCGGCTGGCGCATGGTCGGCGCCCCCGGCGCGTTTGCCCGCTACGACAACGTGCTGGCCGACATCTGGACGCAGGGTTTCCCAGGCGCTTCGGCCGGCGACGACGGTGATCCCAACGTGTTTATCTATGATGAGGGCGCCCGAAGCTGGGTGCCGCCCGCGTCTGCGACCAACATTCTGGGCACAACCAGCGACACGGGCTTCCGCTCAGCCGGTCGAACGGCCATTGTCTATTTCTTTGAAGATCAGCTGCCCTTCAATGTGCGCTACGCCGGTCTGTTTAACGCCGAAGAAACGGAGCTCACGCTCCCGGCCACCGTACTCACCGAAGACGACGGCTTTCAGGGATGGCATCTGGTGTCCAACCCGTTTCCCTTCCCCATCGACTGGACGCGCGTAGTCGCCGACGGGCTCAACGAAGTGGCTCCGCCCATCTTTATTTACGACGCCGATACCTTTGATGGCATGGGCGGCTACCGCGTGCACTATGGCTTCAACATCCCGGGCCTGCCGGGGCAGATTCAGCATGATGGCATCATCCCGCCTTTCCAGGGCTTCTTCATCCGGACTGCGCAGATTGACGGTACGCCGGGGACGCTGACCTTCAGGCCCTCGCATCGGCCGGTCAACGGCGGCGGGGGCGGACAGCTCTTCCGTCAGGGCGACGAAGAAGAGCCGGAAGCCCCGCTGCACCTGCTGCTGTCGGTGGAAAATGCGGACGGCTCGCAGGCGCGCAGCAGCCTGCTCAAAATTGAGCAGACCGATGAGGCGGAGCAGGCCGGGCAGGTTCTTTCCGAGCTGGGGATGCCGGCCTCGCTGGTCTGGGGATGAGCTCCTGTTCGGACTTCGGGGCGGCCATGGTCAGTTTGGGCCGCTGAGCATGAAGCATCAGCGGATGCAGGCGGGCAACACCTACAGCTTTCCGCTGTTGTTCGACGCACAGCGCGCGGGCAGCTACACCCTGCGCATCCCGACCCTGGAAAACTGGCAGCATGGGCAGGTTCGCCTGACCGATCACCACACAGGCGAGACGGTGGTAATGGAGGCAGGCAGCACCTATGTGTTCGGGCACAGCCCGTCGCAGGGGCGTCCTGCCGCTGAAGAAGGCCGCCGCATGCAAGCCGCGTCGGGCAGCTTTGAAGCGACCCGCGCGGTGACGGAGCGAATGGCTTCGGTGTCGGCCTCCTCAGTAAATCCGCGAGCACTGCCGGCGCCGGTGGGCTTCCGGAACAGCGGGCCTGCCCAATTGGATATAACAGCGCCAACTGGCGGAAATGCCGGTTTAGCTGCGATGCAGCCCGCGAATGAGGGGCGTCCCGCGGGTATGGCGCCGCGTTTCACGCTGCAGCTGCTGTTCAGCGAACCCGAGCAGATTCAGCCGGAGCTGCCCGCGCAGCTGGCCCTGGACCAGAACTACCCGAACCCCTTCAACCCGACCACAACCATACAGTACGCGCTGCCCGAATCGGGGCACATCCGCCTCGACGTGTTCAACGTGCTGGGTCAGCGGGTAGCGACGCTGATCAACGGGGAGCAGACAGCGGGCTTCCACAGCCTGCAGTTCGACGGCTCGCGCCTGTCGAGCGGCGTGTACCTGTACCGCCTGCAAACCAGCAATCAGGTGATCACCCGCAAGATGCTGCTGCTCAAATAAAAGCAGCGCCCTCCGGGACAGGAAGCGAAGCCCTGCAGGTGAATCAGCACATAGCATTGCAGCGAACAGCCTACGCCCCGCTGCAATGCTTTGCAATCCATCACGGCTACCAACTGATAAATCAGACTGAACTGCTGATCTCGGTCTTCTGTCTTCTGACTTCTGTCCTCTGCCCTCTGTCCTCCGTCCACAAACTTTTCCCCCCAAAATTTCTGATCTCATGAAAAATCGCATCAAACACTTCTTTGTCACTCTCTTTTTTATCGCAGCGCTTGTGCTGTTCATCGACATCAATCCCGCTGAAGCGCAGTACCGCGACGAACCGGACTGGGGCCGGCAGGGTACGGCGCAGCCTGCGGGCAATCCTTCCGGTCCGCCTCTGCCGCCGGGTGCACCGCAGCAAACCCCGATCGGCGGTGGTCTCGCCCTGCTGCTCGCCGCGGGCGGTGCCTACGCGATTAAGAAACTCAAGCATAAACCTTGAGTAGGCGGACACCCTACGCGGAGAAACCACAAACCGTGGATAATGAACTCCGGATCAGACGGATTGGCGGGATTGTGCGGGTTTTAAATGCGGCTTGAGGATCCGTTAGGTCGTACCACTTATCTAAGCCGCATTATTCACTTCGCGGGAATTGCTACGCTCGTTACACAGTATTTACACCACACTCAAATTTGGGCTATCGGTTTTTTTCACTAAGCCAAATTTAAACCTGCATTTAGCGAATAAATCCTGTTTAAATGTGAATAATGCGGGTCAACCCCCGTCAGCTTATAGCAATAATCAACTCAAATGCGGCAATGCAGGCCTTTGAGATAGGCGGTTTCGGGTACGCTGAGACGCACCGGGTGGTCGGCAGATTGGTGGTAAAGACCGGTAATGGCGGCTTCTGCACCTGCGTCGAGGGCTGCGGAAGCCACGATTTTCTGGAACAGCTCGGCATTTACGCCGCCGGAACAAGAAAAAGTAGCGAGCCAGCCGCCGGGACGAAGGAGGCCAAAGGCCAGACGGTTGATGTCCTTATATCCCCGTGCGGCCCGCTGCGCCTGTGAGGCAGTATGGGCAAACTTGGGTGGATCAAGGATGATGCCGTCAAAGCTGCGGCCTTCCTGTGTGAAGCGGCGCAGGGTTTGGAAAACATCTTCCTGCACCCATTCGAAACGATCAGCTGAAAAGCCGTTCAGGGCAGCATTCTCCTGTGCGAGTTGCAGGGCTTCAGCGGATACATCGATCGAAGTGATGTGTTTTGCGCCGTTTTTGGCAGCAGCGAGTGAAAAGCCGCCGGTGTAGCTAAAACAGTTCAGGATCTCCCGACCCGCACTTTCCAGCCCTACAAGTCGCCGGCTCTCGCGCTGATCGAGGTAAAAACCGGTCTTGTGCCCGGCCTCAATATCAATGCGGTACTGAATTCCATCTTCGGTAATCACCAGCCTTGTATCGGGCTTGGCTGTTCCTGCGCCTTTAGCGGTTAGGAGCCAGCCCTTTGTTTTGGGCAGTCCTTCAAGCTTGCGGACCTCTGTGTCCGAGCGCTCATAAATGGCCACAGCACCTGTTTCCTGCAAAAGTGCGCGAGCCACGACAGCTTTCCAGCGCTCAGCACCGGCGGAGAGGCACTGCATAACAATGACTTCCCCGTAGCGGTCAGCAACGATTCCGGGGAGTCCATCGGATTCGGCATGTATCAGCCGGCTGACACTACCGCTTTCCCGTGGCGCAAAGCTCGCGGATTCCCGGAAATCCACAGCCTGCGCCACCCGCTGCCAGAAAAAAGTTTCATCAATTGAATCGGCGGGATCGAAGCTCCATACTTTGGCGCGAATTTGTGATTTAGGCGACCAAGCGGCGAGACCCAGTGAGGTGCCGTCAGCCGCCTCAACCCGAACTGTCTCGCCCGGCTGCGGCTTACCTGTCACGGTTTTTATCGCACCGGAAAAAATCCAGGGATGCCGCCGCAGCATGGATTTTACGCGACCGGGTTTGAGGAGCAAGACAGGAAGAGAGGATGACATGGCTGCAAATTTTAAAATGAGGAGGTTGATGTCCCGGGTTTGTTTTGGCAAATATATAGCGCTACGAAGTAAAATACGCCAATTTCAACAGCACCGCTTGAAACCGTTGTGAATAAGGTTAAGATATTAGTGATCTGATTTCCGGATTTGCTGAAGCCTGAGTTCCTGCCTGCTTCAAAGCGGAGTTCCGGAGCCTTCGCTTTAGCCCTCGCGGATGATCGCACGCGGGTTGGGCGAAGGCAGCGGGATTGGCTTTCTCCGCTTCGTCCTGTTTTGAACAGGATTTTTTAGGATTAAGGGATGGACAGGATGTTTTAAACCAAACTTCCCTTCACACGACCTTCAAGTGACCCGTAAAGCTGATACCTGCCACTGAAATCATCCGCACCCAAACGCCGGCCGGGTCATCCCGAACACTTATCATTTGGCAAGAACATATCGAAGTCAGAAAAATCAACTCCAGCTCAAAACCTATTAAGGCGGCATGTGAGGGATCTCCATCGGCCGAATACGACCCGGGGCAGATGGCTCTCCGGATTTTTTCCAGTTTGTGCATGACTCGAAACCTAATCACCAGATCCTTCGACTCCGCCTTCGCTGCGCTCCGGCTCCGCTCAGGATGACAGGGGCATTTTCCAAAACCCCGGCGCGGCCTGCCGCGCCGCTTGACGCGTGGCGAAACTGTCATCCTGAGCGAAGCGCAGCGGAGTCGAAGGATCTCGCAGAGTAGGGCTCCGCAGCGTTGATCCATATCGGGGCAGGTCCGCTGGAAGGGATCTCTCACACGAAGCTTCGATGGGCTGTCGGTGCAGGTTGTCTTGCCGGGGCTTTGATTGCAGCCCTGCCATGCCCGGCTGTTCGAGATGACCTTTTTTTTAATGTATCCTTCCGTCATCCGTCATCCGTCTTCCGTCCATTCCGCTTCAGCGGTCCGCGGTCCGCCGTCCACCAAAAACAACTTGCCTGCCGATCACCTTTAGAGCTCGGCGATGACGGCTTCGTGTGTTTGGGTGTCGTAGAGGGCGACGGTGGCGCGCTCGCCGAAGCCGTGCGCGCTGCCGGGGTTGATCCACAAGGTTTTGCCCTCGGATTTGGTGAAGGCTGTGTGGGTGTGACCGGTCACGACGACGTCGTACTCGCGGCATTTGACGAGGGCTTCGGAGATGGCTTCCTGTGTGCCGTGATAGAGGGCGATGCGGCGGCCTTCGAAGGTGAGGCTCGCAAACTCAGCGTAGTGCTCGGCGCCGATGGCCTCCATTTTCATGAGGATGCGGTAGGCGTCGCCGTCGTTGTTGCCGAAAACGGCGTGCAGCTCGAAACCCTCAAATTCGGGCACGGTGAAGGGGCTGCAAAAATCGCCGGCATGCAGGAGGGTCGTGATGCCCTGCAGCCGGAACAGGCTCATGGCCTTGCGGATGTTGGTGACGTGATCGTGCGTATCTGAGATGAGTCCGATTTTCATGGGAGTACGTCTGTTTTAGGTGAGGCTTTCTTATACAGTCGTTTGCGCTTTCTTGTTTAATTATCATAGTACAAAAGCCCGTCAAACTCAAGGCGTTCCCCACCCGGATTTCCCTGTCGGCAGGCTTAGACGTGAGACACGCAAAACAAGCCCGCACAAACCACGGCCGCCGTTTCCGCGCGGAGACGCTGCGGGCCGAGGTGCAGCAGTTTCATCCCGGGCAGGGCTTGGGCCGCCGCAACTTCATCATCACTAAAACCGCCTTCGGGACCGATAAAAAGCAGGATTTCCGCCGGCGACTTTGATTTTGCATCATCCCATATTCCCATGAAGCTTTGCGAGGCATTGCCATCAGCGCGGACCATCTTTTCGTGCGCCATCACCGGCAGCAGGCTTTCTCCGGCTGAGGCCATGTGCTCCAGCGCATCCTGAAAACTAACCAGCTGAATTTCCGGAATCCATGCCGAAAGACTTTGTTTGGCAGCGCTAAGCGCAAGGGCTTCGAGTCGGTCAGTTCGTAGTTTTTGCCGCTCTGTGCGCTCGGTTTCCCCGATCAGAATGCGGTGTACCCCCAGCTCGGTCAGCTTTTCAACAGCCCACTCCATGCGCTGCCGGTTTTTGAGCATGCCCAGGAAAACGGTGACAGCCGGTACAGGCTTGGGCATTTCTTCTGCAGAGACAATTTCGGCGGAGGCCTTTTTTTTACCTTCGGGCCTGAACCGCGCCAAAGCCACCGTCCCGCGTCCGTTTATGAGTCGGATATCATCCCCATCCCGCAGCCGCAGCACCTTTCCAGCGTGATGGGCTTCATCAGGGGGGAGCGGCACAAGCGAGGCCGCTTTAGTTAGTTCAGGCGTAAAAAAAGTGTGCAAGGGTTCGCAGAAAAGCGCTTAGCTATTGGTCTTCACGTAAACATCACCGGGTACAAAGCGGGTCTCTCCGGTAATGAGCATTTTCTGAACATACGGGTGACACATCCCGCATCCCTTACAGGCAATATCGTTGGCAATAATATCATCAACCGTCTTACAGTCGAGCTCCTGAGCCAGTTCAAGGATTGCATCAAATTTCTTGCGGTGGCAGACACACATCTTTACGGATCTTCGGTCATACGTCATATTAAATCAATATTAGGGTGTTGCAACAGGTATCAATAGTAGCATTAAAAAAAAGCAATAACAGCGATCAGGAATGCGAAACCTGCCCGCTTAGGGCTTGAAATGTTTGCTGAGCTTCAGGTTTTGCCCCTGATAATTACTCACTACCCCGGAGCCGTAGCTCGTTTCGGGCAGCGCGGTATTGGATTCAAAAACCATGCTGAAAAACGTTTGCCCGTCTTCAACAAGGAAGGGTACGTCGTGCGAGCGGACTTCCAGCACAGCCCGGGCCCCACCGGGATTGGCACCAAATCCGCTGTCAAAAAAACCGGCATAGTGCGTGCGGAGCTCCCCCGAACCGGTATCGTAGGGCACCATTTCTCCGGCCAGATGGTCCGGTATGCGGCATCGTTCTTTGGAAGCAAAAATGTAAAAAGCCTCCGGTTCCAGAATAATAAAATCTTCCCGCTGCGCATAAATCGGCTCCCAAAACGAAAAAGGATCGTAATACCCGATCAGGCTCAGGTCAATTACCGCCCGGTTTTTACGGGCACGGTAGCCGATCAGACCGTCTTCACCGCCCTGAAGGTCAACACTCATAAAAAGCCCGTTACCGAGTTTAAGGTCGGCATCCGCGATCGCCTCGCCCCCCTCCCCAAACAATATCGGCGTTCGGGCATGCGCCGCCCGGACTTCCTCATCCGATAACCGGGTGTTGCCGTGCCGCAGCCGCAGCTGATTCAGCTTCTGACCGGTCTGCACCCGTATCGGAAACGACTTCGGCACGACCTCCAGAAACAGCGGACCCTTGTAGCCGGGAGCGATTTCCTCGAAACGGTGCGAATAATCAGTCACGAGCCGCGTAAAAATATCAAGCCGTCCGGTCGTGCTCTTGGGGTTGGTCCGTGCACTGATCCGGCTCTCGGTTTCCAGCGCAAACTCCCCGCCGCTGCCATCCGTCAGTGCGTAGGTTTGAGAAGTCGTTTCAGGAAGAATCAGGTGCTCCAGCAACGGAATGATATACGTGCAGTTGGGCTCCAGCACGCCCCCTTCTTCAATAGAAAACTCATGCTGACACAGCTTGTTTATTTTAGCTTCTACCGTCTCATTTTCGGGCAAAAACCCGCAACGCACGCGATAAGCAACACGGCCCAGGCGAAGGTCGATTGAATTGGGCTGAAACTGTTCGTCTTCAAAAGGATACGCAGCGTCAGTTCGGATTACCCCGTACGAAACCAGCTGTTTGAGCTGTTGCACGGGCAAAATCCCTTTTTTGCGGATGGTTAAATTCATGGCCTTAATATAGAATTTCCACCCCAACAATAAAAAAATCCGAAGGCAATTCTGCACGATTTTGTAATAAATTTCCGAATATTTTTACGTCTTTATTACGATACAAAAATCAAGATACCTAAATTTAATTATCAAACTCAGATTTTGTCAATTCCTGAAACGCAAGCCAAGACCTTGTTTTTGCACCCGATACCAACAACACCCCCGGCCTACCAGCTGATACAATCTTTTTTTTGGGGGAAACTCAGAGAACATCACGGTCTTTCGTGATAGCTTGCAAGATCCCAAATCAAAGATGAAGGAATTGCTTTTTTTGGACGGCAGACGGCAATGGAGACGGCGGACGGCGGACGACAGACCGCGGACGGCAGAAGTCAAAAGACGGAAGACAGGACATCATCTCAAAAAAACAAAAAAACGCGTCATCTCGAACAGCGGGACATGCCACCGCACTCCTCAAGGTTTTGAAGCAATGCTAAACCCGGCAGCCCATCGAAGCCTCATGTGAGAGATCCCCTTCAGCTGTCACGCCCAGATACAGATCAACGATAGTCAGCTGCGCAATACGAGATCCTTCGACTCCGCTGCGCTTCGCTCAGGATGACAAGCTCGAACTGCAATAAGCGGCGCGGCCTGCCGCGCCGCTATTTTGAAAACGCCCCTGTCATCCTGAGCGGAGTCGTAGCGCAGCGAAGACGAAGTCGAAGGATCTGGTGATCAGGTTTGAGAAGCTGGTTCGGACGCTCTGTTAATCCGTGCTGTGTTTATGTCCCCCCCAACGGCGTCATCCCGGAAACGCCCACCCAGGTACTTGATAAATATAAGCATAACTCAACGGCGTTATCCGGGATCTACCAGCTTCGGCCTGCAAAAGCGAATGCACACATTTCAGAACAAGCCTCCCAACCCTACTATAACATCGCGACAGCTCCCGGTTGGCAGATCCTGGATAATGCTGCGCATCTTTTCGAGAAGATAAAAAAACGCCGATTTGCAGCATTTCCAGGTTGACAGCGTGGGCTTTAAGTCACAAACGAAGCCGGTCCCACAGGCAGGCCCGGTATCAGGTTAGCTCGCTGATTTCACCACATCCTGTCCATCCCATAATCCTAAAAATCCTGTTCAAAAAACAGCGAAGCGGGGCAGGCCAATCCGCCAAGGTCCCGCGGCATCCCAAAAATCCCCGCGACATCAAACCAAAACAGGGTTTCAACGCCCAAATAGCATCACCCTAAAATCATCCGCATCTTCCTGCGGAATGAGCGGCGTGCGCAGGTTGAAATGCCGCTGGAGACAAGCATGATAGGCCGCATAGCTGCGGTAAAAGTGCCGCAGGTTTTCCTCATCCTGCGCAAGATGAGCAAGCGTGAAGCGGTCCGGCGCGGTTTCCGCGATCGGCTCCAGCAGCCGGAGCAGGGCCGGGCTTTCACCCGACAAAAACTGCCGCGTCAAACGGTGCAGCAAACAGACGGGAACATCGAAAGTGTGCGTGTAGATGCGCGGGGTCAGCACGCGCGTGAGCTCGCGGGGCAGCGGATCCTCCCCCAAAATGCTGTACCGGAACAGCAACCGGTTCAGCGCCCCCAGCGCCCGCCGAACGGGCCCGTGCCCCTTAAACGCCCCGAACACCTGCCCGGCAAAACCGTCCGGAACGGACATCCGCAGCTCAAGCCGGAGCGAAAAATCCGTTGGGCGGCTCAGCAGCAGGAAGTAGTAGGTCTCCGGCGATTTGTTCGCGCTGTTGTAGGGCGGACGGTGCAGCCGTATCAGGCGGTTTTCTTCGAGCAGGGCTTCGGTTTCACCGGCAGTCAGGTGCCAGCTGATGCGCGCGGTCTCTCTGATCAGCCGGATAATTTTGCGGGAGACCGATGACGGCTTCGCATTTTTGTAGCTGAACAGCCGGTTCCGCAGGTTGCACGATTTTCCGGCGTAGAGCACTTCCCCCTCACCCGACCAAAACAAATAGACACCCGGCCCTTTTGGGATTTCCTCCCAAAAGATTTCCCCCAGCCACCCTTTAAGCGGATTTTGAGCTGGCAGCAGCCGGAACTGTTCACGGGGGACGGGCATAAATCGCGTCGTTTTCTTTAGGGTGATGGAGTTGTCTGCCCCAAAATAAGCGTTACAGGTGTCAGAAGCTGTCACCTTGCAGCAAGCCAAATTCGAATAAAGCAGACTTGTAAAAGCATCCGAATTGCAGCATATTGCAACGCACCAATCATCCCAAAAAAACGCTACATGTTTCATTCTTCCTTTATTGAACTCAATAAAGCAGCCTATCAGCAAAACATTTCTTTTCTCAGATCGCGCTTTGGTCCGGACGTCCGTTTTTCGGCAGTCATCAAGGGCAACGCCTACGGACACGGCATCGAAAACATCCTCCCCATGGCCGAAGAACTCGACATCCGCCATTTCTCGGTATTCTGCGCGGATGAAGCCCTCAAAGCCCTGAACGCCCGCACTGCCGACAGCGAAATTATGATTATGGGGATGATTGATGACGCCGCCCTCGAGTGGGCGGTGGAGCACGACGTCAGTTTTTATGTCTTCGAGCTCGAACGGGTGAAGGCCGCGGTTGAAGCGGCGAAGAAACTGCGCAAACCCGCACGCATGCACATTGAGCTTGAAACAGGCATGTACCGCACCGGCTTCAACCGGGAAGAGCTTCAGGAAGCCCTTGATTTTATTTCGGATGAGCGGCAGCATCTCACCATTGAAGGACTGTGCACGCACTTTGCCGGGGCCGAGAGCGTGACCAACTACCTCCGGGTCAAAAATCAGATGAAAGCTTACGGCAAGCTGCACCGCATGGTCGATAAGAGCGGCATCCCTTACCGTATGTGCCATACGGCCTGTTCTGCAGCTGCGCTGCGCTACCCCAAAACCCGCATGGACATGGTGCGCATCGGCATTGCGCAGTACGGACTGTGGCCCAACCGCGAAACCTACCTGTTCGATGTGGTCGAGCGAAACGGCGACGAGACCTCGGAGAACCCGCTGCGGCGCGTCATCAGCTGGAAAAGCCGGGTGATGAGCACCAAAACGGTGCCGCCCAACCGCTTCATCGGCTACGGCACAACCTACCTCACCAATCACGCAACCGACATAGCAACGGTGCCGGTCGGCTACACGCACGGCTTCAGCCGCAACCTCAGCAACCTCGGCCGCGTGCTCGTAAACGGACGCCGCGTACCCGTCATCGGCCTCGTAAACATGAACATGATGATGGTGGACGTGACCGGCATAGAAGGCGTCGAAAAAGGCTCAGAAGTCATCATCATAGGGGAAAAAGGCGGCATCGACATGACCGTCGGCTCCTTCTCCGAACTCACCAACATGCTCAACTACGAAACCCTCGCCCGCCTGCCCGAGAAAATCCCGCGCTACATTATTTGAACGCATATTTTTTGTTCAGTCAGCGCTTTAGGAGAGTTGATAAGCGCCTTGATAATAACGACTTTGAGGCTCGTGTTACGTCATTATATTTTTTGGCTGGAAATGCTGAAACGCCACGTAGCCATAATTCCCCTCTGCGAGAGGGATGCCCGGGTTGTAGGGGCGGACCTGTGTGTCCGCCCCTACAACCCGGACCCCGGACCCTCGCTCTCGAAACCCAAGTCGAAGCCGTCTACCAGCTTCCCAGGCATGAATATCGCGCCATCCCGAACGGCAGGAACCCAACGCGAATCAACCAACTGCGCTTCAACGATTACACGGGCAGGTGTGTTCTTTGGGCTCTAAATAACACTCCAACAAATCCAAGGAACAATGTCCGCTGCAACACCTTCGCCCGACCGCTATTATCAGGAAGTTGCCTCCTATTATGATGACGACGCACAGGATTTCGAACAGCGCTATGAGGTCAATCCTGTGCTGCAGCGCATTCGCGGGGCTTTTCGGGAAATCACGGAGCGGGAAGCCTTCACTCACGCCCTGGAAATCGGCTGCGGGCCCGGTTTTGATGTGGAGTACTTCGCGGCGACTTATCCTGAGCGAAAGGTTTCGGCCATTGATGTGTCGCCTGGCATGATTGAACTCGCGCAGCGCCGCTGCGATGGTGCCGGACTTACCAATGTCTCGTTGGGCGTGGGCTCGGTCGAGGACATCCCGCAGGTTTTTCCGGAACAGAAGTTCGACCTGATTTTCGTGTATTTCGGCGGACTCAACACCGTCTTCGACCTGCGCAAAGCGGCGGCCGATTTGCGGAAAGTCTGCACCCCGGATGCCCGTCTCGTGCTCACCTTCGTTAACCGCTACTACCTCACCGAAATCCCGCTTTGGCTGCTCATGCGCCGTTTTGACAAAGCCTTCGAGCGGGTCACCAACCGCTGGCGCGGCTATTCCGATCTGCGGAAAATCCCAAGCCGTCCCTACTCAGCCGGCGATATCCGGCGTGCCTTCGGTCCGGATTTCCGGATGGGCTACCGGCGTGGGTTCAGCCTGCTTTATCCCGCATGGTACCGCTCGCACCTGCTGCCCAAGCTCGGCAGCAAAGCCGAAACCCTTTGGAAAATCGACAGCGTCCTGGCCAAAACACCGCTCTGGAACACCGGTGAATACAGCTTATATGAGATGCGGGTGAAATCCTGAGTCTCAGAGCGACGCCCTGATGGCGGCTTCCGCGGTTGGAAACCGGTTCGGAAAATCCCCGATGAGCGGTTCGCGGCTGCGGACATCCATCGAAAAAGTCAGGGCTTCGTATACCGTCTGCCCGTATTTACGCCGAAGTTCGGATTCCGAAACCTTCGTGATACCGCAGCCCAGGACTTCCGCGCTTAGCCTCACAAATGCTTCGTGGGTAAGCGCCGGCACGGCACAGGTATTGAAAATCCGTCCGCGTACAGCCTCCCCGCCGAGGGCAACCGCGCTGATCTGCGCGGCACAATCCTGCACCTGAATCAGACTCATCAGATTCTGACCTTCGCCAAACTGCGTGAGCTTTCCGCCATTGCGCGCGGCCTGCACATAAAACTGCTGAAACCACGAACCCGGTCCGATCACCCAGGGCGGGCGCACGACCGAAACCGGCAGACGCCCGAGCGTCTCAAGAAACGGCAGCTCGGCTTTCACGTAATCCCGCTGGAATGCAATCGGATTGAGGGGTGCGCTTTCATCGGTCGGCAAGGTGCCGCGGTCGCCATACACCAGCGTGCCCGAAACATAGACGGTAAGCGGCAGGCGCTCAAGCGATTCGAGCCAGCGCAACAACCTCTTCGAAGCCCGCTTCCCCTGCCGCCCCGCCCACCAACGCGAAAGCCGCCTTCGTCCGGGGATCCGCGCCAGATGCACGATAGCGTCCGGCAGATCGGTCTCAAGCTGCCGCCAGTCAAAATCCCGGATATCTCCCCGGACAGAAACCGCGCCATCCGGCAGCGGCGTATTCCGAACCAGCCCGGTCACCCGGCACCCGCGCCCCAGCAAATCCGCCACGACCGCCCGCCCGATAAACCCGCCCCCACCGAGCACCAGCACGTGCGCCTTTTGTGCAGCGGAAGCTGCATTTATTTCAGGGGATGGAACCGGACCGGAATCAAGATTTTGGAGCATGGGGATATTTTTGAGATGGCGATAGGATTTGATGAATCAACAAACACAAAAAGCTTCCTAATTCGATTCATGCACCAAAGGTTCGGTAGCGTTTAAAATCGCCGCCTGCGCACTATCTCAGTATTTAGGGCTTGACAGTTGCTCAAGGGAGAAGGTTGAAAACTTTTACAAGAAGGTTTTCGATAAGTGATGTGTTAATAGTACTTTCCGCGCCTCATTAGCACACTTTTTTTGCACCTTAACGCTGAAACGCTACGAAGCCAAAAATCCCATCTGCGAAAAGGAATTAATAAGTGCCGTCTTATTAATATTTTAGAGCTCGTATCTACATTGTTGTTTTGGTATGGTAATCCTGAAACGCCACGGAGCCAAACTCCCCTCTGCGAGAGGGGTGCCCCCTGGAAAAACAAAATCAGCGGCAAGAGCCCGAAAAAAGCATCAAATGTTAAAAAGGCTCCGATTTTGAAGGGGCGGGGTGTGAACGCCCGGATGCCGGAGATCGAGCACCTTACGCCACGAAAATAATACCGGACACTTGTAGCGAGAGTAATAAATAATTCCAACAACCCGCCGCTCCAGCCCTGAAAGGGCGACATACCATAGCCCGGGGTGACAACCCCGGGATCACGACCCATCAATAATGGAGCCCTGAAGGGGCGGCATATCATCCGAAGTTGTTTTCGTTTACGATATTTCTAATCATGCTGACAGTAAGCGGTCATTGATTCGATCACCAAAGTCGCTACCCGCCCCGATTCTTCCCTTCATAATTTACCGGGTTGCACTGAACAGCACAGCCTTCGGTCAGCATTTCCACACCCCGTCCCGCCAGCATCCGGACGTTGAAATAGTTTAAAAGCAACAATATCATCATCAGCTCTTACACCATCTCATTGGGGTCACCCCTCTCAAGAGGGGAATTGACAAGTATCGTTTTATTAATATCATCAAACTCGTATCTGCATTGCTGTTTTGGCATGGTAATCCTGAAACGCCACGGAGCCAAACTCCCCTCTGCGAGAGGGGTGCCCCCGGGAAAGACATGATCAGCGGCATGGAACCGGAAAGTCACAAAAGTTAAAACGGCTCCGATTTTGACGGGGCGGGGTGTGACAGCCCGGATGTAAGAATTCGCCTCCTTACGCCACGGGAATAACATCACACACTTGTAAGGAGAGCAATAAATAATTCCAACAACCCGCCGCTCCAGCCCTGAAAGGGCGCTGGAGTTTGGCTAAGTTCTGATGCTAATCATGGCCGATAAAGCCGGGTTTAGCAGTTTTAGGTGGTTCTGCTTTCGGTACCTTTTGTTCATGAAGCCGTCAAAACTCACCCCTATGGCTTTGCTGTAGTATTCCGCCCTGAAGCGGTTACAAATGTCTCCTGTCGTCCACCTGCTGTTTTCTTTCTCGGGGTACCACTTGGCACGTTGCAGCATTTGGACCGGTGGATCATTCTGCCTGCTGCAGTGTTCAGCGGCAAGCAGTAACAGACTGTACACCGCTGTAACAAACTTAGGTACACCTTCGGCGGAGTGCTGGTTGCGCACCTGTGCCTGCCCGCAGCCCATCAGGGTTTTCTGCTCTCGAAAGTTGACTTCAATCTCCCAGCGCCAAACATAAGCCTGAAGCAGGGTTTGCAGCGGTAACTTCAGGTCATTGGTTATCAGAAAGGCGGGTTTACGCTACAACAGGTTCGCCCCTTTAGCCAAGCGGTACCCAAGAGGACTGATAATAATAAGCTTGAGTAGCTGGTGCCCGCCCGCAGGCTTCCACTTAACGTTTTCTACTACCTTTAATTTAAACTCGTGCTCCTTGCCTGCCGCGAAAGCTTTGACCTTCTGCCAGCTTACCTGATCACTGGTACGAATCTGGTCCGGAGTTAACTTAGGCTCCCCGTACAAGCGCCGCCGCCCTGTGTCAGGCTGGTCAGCAGGTGGATCATAGATTTTAGCGTCTTTGCGGACCCTGCCGATGAAGGTTGTATGCGCCGGCAAGTTTTGGATTACTTCGCGATTGGTATACCCCCCATCAAAACTTACAAGCAGGTGACGTGAGGCTGATCCCAACTCGTTGAGGCGCTGGCGCAATGAACCCACCAGCTTTGCGCCAACACAGCTTATCCTGCTTTTCTTTTTAGCTTCTTTGTAAGCGTCCTTTTGCAGCTGATCCGCATTACGGCCGGGTTTAACCGGCATGGGCGCATGGACAAAACTCACCGGTATACTCCGTGCCTGACAAAGCTGCGAAGAGGCCGGGCAGGCGATACTGGCCTGTACAAAGCGCTGTGCCCAGATAAAATTGGTGTGGAAAGCGGGTCCAAGCGGGTCTCGCTGCCATTTCGCACCATGTACTTTGCGTCCTGTTTTTTTCAGCAGGGTATCGTCGATATGGGCAATGACCGGAGCGTTGTCAGGCGCCAGGCTGACATCCAGCAGGTCCTGCGGGTCAAAGCGCTGCTTGCTGAACATCCGGTAAGCGGCCGTCCAGTCACAGAACTGGTTGCCGCTACCGCTCAGCATGCCTGTGAGCGTGCGCTTACCGCCACAATTAACCAGACCGTAGGCAAGATCGTGTACCAGTCTTTGCATTTTGGGCGTCAGTTTACTGTGAGTGGATTCGTGGAGCAGGCTGTCAAACTGGCTTGTCAGCGCGTTTGAGGCAGTTTTTTTTTAAGGCTGCTGACGAGTTTGGCGTCGCGCTTAAGAACCATATGCTGCTGGTCATCGATGATCCATTCGATGGTTTCGCCTTTTTGGAATTCCATAGCTTCAGCCACGGCGGCAGGCATATTGACATACCACTGCTGGCTGGCTTTGCGGTCGATGCGTTGAATTTTGGTAGGATAGCCCATATGCGGTAGGATTTAAGAATAATCTAGTGATATAACTAGACAATAATATCCTAAAAAATCCGGTCATATGCATCATAGACCGGGATTTTTTTACGAAAAACTCAAAAATACAAGCAAAAGCCAAACTCCAGGGCGCGGCTTGCCGCGCTGTATTACGCGACGCGGAGCCTGTCATCCTGAGCGAAGCGCAGCGGAGTCGAAGGATCTCGTTATACGAGGCAAAGAAGCAAGAAACCTCCCCTATGTCTGAATCACGCCGGTTTTGAAGTCGGGGATGTCGGGGTTGTGGTTGGCCGCTTCCAGTGCTTTTGATATGCGGCTGCGGGTTTCTTCGGGATGGATGATTTCATCCACCCAAAGACGGGCGGCGGCATAGGTCACGGTCGTTTGTGATTCGTAGCTTGCGGTTATTTTTTGCAGGAAAGCCGCTTTTTCTTCCTCACTCAGCACCTGTCCTTTGCGCTCCATGGCGGAGACTTCGATCTGCATAAGGGTTTTGGCAGCCTGCGCGCCGCCCATTACCGCGATCTTGGCGGAAGGCCACGCATAGATGAAGCGCGGGTCGTAGGCTTTACCGCACATGGCGTAGTTACCAGCCCCGTAGCTGTTGCCGATTACTACGGTGAACTTCGGCACCGTTGAGTTGCTGACCGCATTCACCATTTTGGCGCCGTCTTTGATGATACCGCCGTGCTCGCTCCGTTTGCCGACCATAAATCCGGTGACATCATGCAAAAATAAAAGCGGGATTTTTTTCTGATTGCAATTCATAATGAAGCGCGCGGCTTTGTCGGCACTGTCGGAGTAAATCACCCCGCCAATCTGCATTTCCCCGGTCTTGGATTTGACAACCTTGCGCTGATTGGCCACAATGCCGATACTCCAGCCATCAATGCGGGCGTAGCCGGTGAGCAAGGTTTGTCCGTAGCCTTTTTTGAATTCCGTAAAAGAACCCGCGTCGATAATGCACTCCAATACAGACATCATATCGTAGGGACGGGTGCGGTCAAAGGGCAGGCGGTTCAGAATTTCGGAAGCCTCGGCCGCAGGGGCCTGCGCTTCTGTCCGGTTGAAGCCCGCCGTTTTGAAGGGACCCAGCTTACCCACCAAATCACGTATGGTTTGCAGACAGGTAGCGTCATCGGGCATTTTGTAGTCGGTCACACCGCTGATTTCGGTATGCGTCGTTGCCCCGCCAAGGGTTTCGTTGTCCACGTTTTCCCCAATTGCGGCTTTCACAAGGTAACTGCCGGCAAGAAATACGCTGCCGGTTCCCTCCACAATCATCGCCTCGTCGCTCATGATGGGCAGGTAGGCCCCACCCGCAACACAGGATCCCATGATGGCAGCAATCTGCGGAATGCCCATCGCACTGATTTTCGCATTGTTCCGGAAAATGCGGCCAAAGTGTTCTTTATCGGGAAAAATTTCATCCTGCATTGGCAGGTAGACGCCCGCGGAATCTACGAGATAGATCAGGGGCAGATGATTTTCCATCGCAATTTCCTGCGCACGTAGATTCTTTTTACAGGTGATCGGAAACCAGGCACCGGCTTTAACGGTCGAGTCGTTGGCAACAATCATGCACAGTCTTCCGGAAACCGTACCAAGACCGGTAATGACACCTGCAGCCGGACATCCGCCCACCTCATCATACATCTGATAACCGGCCCACAGTCCGATTTCCTGAAATTCGGTGCCGTCATCAATCAGCGCAGCAACCCGCTCCCGTGCGGTCATTTTGCCTTTCGTGTGCTCCTTTTCAATGCGTTTCGGGCCGCCGCCCTGTCTGATTTTTGCTTCGGTTTCGCGCAGCGCTGCAATCTGCGCCTCATGCTGAGATAGATGGTTGCTCATAAACAGTCGGTCAAATAAATGAATAAAATAGATTCGAATCGGAATAGCTGCGGGAAAATAAGACTTTTTCGCAGAGTGTAAGACGCTTTGACTTTTTTTAAGGTTATGCTTGTCTTGGGTCCACATTGGCAGGGTTCTTATACCTCCAGCAATCAAATGATTCTGGGGCGTCCAGGGTTTTAGCCGGTGAACTTTTATGAACCAAACCAGTTAACCCGCATTATTCACAATTAAACAGAATTGATTTGCTAAGATTAATTTTTGATTTGTCTTAGCGAAAACACTTTCAGCCCAAATTAGGGTGTGGTTTAAAGACAGCGAAATTTCCCCGCTGGCGGCGTTGAAGCTGAAAACTCATGCTCAGGGTACTTAGGTACCCTTCCGCTGAGTTTTCAGGCTTCGCCTTGCCAGCAAGAAAATTTCTTGGTGAATAACGCGGGTTGCAATAGCTGGTATGTAAAACCGTTTTGCGCTCGCTTTCGACAGGTGTTTTGGGTAGAAATGAATTCCGCAAAGCACCGGATTGAGCCGTATTTTATCATCGCGCTTTTTTTGCAACCTCATCCATCAGCATGAATTTAATTCAACGTCCCTTTCAGTCTGTTCACAGCCTCCCTCTAAAGCATGTGTCAGGCCTTTTCATCCTCACCCTTGTATGCGTGCTTACCGCCGCCGAAGCCTTCGCACAGCGCAACGTGAGCTACCGTGAACTCGCCGCCCAAAACAGGGCGCCGGGTCTTTATATCGATCACAATGTCATTAAGGCGGAAGCGGGTGAGCCCAACGTTTGGCTGCATTACCGCTTTGGTCATGATGTGCTGCGGTTCAGACAGATTGCAGGAACTACGGGCAACGTCAGCACTGAGCGCTTTGAAGCAACTGCCGAACTGAGTGTGCAGATTTTTGAAGCTTCTGAGCCCGGCCAAAACGGGGAAGCCCGACGGGGAAGCGCAATCAAAACCCTAACCTGGCGCGGGCAGACGCGGGCCGCTGATTTCGATGAAACCAGCCGCCGGGATTTATTTCTGAATGCCAACCTAAGCGCGGCCTTGCCACCGGGCCGCTATGCTTATTCGACCTCCCTCACCCTTGACGGGCGTCCCCTGCAGCTCCGGCAAAGCACGCGCTTCTTCACGGTACCGGATTTCGAATCTTCCGACGCCCCGCCCCTTTACTTTGTGAACCCAGCGGATTTGGGCTCAGATCAGTTTGAAATCATCAACTTTGGACGCGCCGTCTTATACGCGCAGGATTTTGACGCCTTGCTTGTCGTACCCGGTACCGACAGCACCTATCGGGTGATCGTGAATCAGGTTGAGCCCGGTGGCCGCGACACCACAACCGTTCGCAGGGTACATGAATCAGATGTCGCAGCGGATCAGATTCGCAGTATTCAGAGCATGCGGATTTCCGAATCGGCACAAGCCCTCCCCCTGCTCGGCCTGACAGAAGCCGAAGCCGACGCAGACGGTGCCTTCCACCTCCTGCAGCTGAACATCCCAAACCGCAAATTCCAAAATGCGTCTTTTGTGATTCAGGTTAAAAAAGGAGATGAGCTGCTGACAGAGCGTTTTTTCCGCAACCTCTGGCTGGACATTCCCACGAGTCTGCTGAACATTGATGTAGCCATCCGAAAAATGGAAATCATCCTTGACCGCGACACGCACCGCGAACTTCGGCGCGGCAATGAACAACAGCGAATCAAAAATTTTCGCGCGTTCTGGGAAGCGCGGGACCCCGAACCTGAGACCGATTACAACCCCGTGATGGTTGAATTCTTCCGGCGCGTTGACATGGCATTCGACCGCTTCACAACCCCCAATCAGCCGGGCTATGACAGCGATCAGGGGCGTACGCTGATCCGCTTTGGCGAACCGGAGCGCATTACGCGCCGCCTTCCGACCGGCAGCGCAGCCATCGAAGTATGGCAGTACAGCGACCGCGAGTTTGTTTTTGAAGCCACAAGCGGCTTTGGCGAATACCGCCTGCTGCGTACCAACCGGCTGTGAACCAACTTAATTTTATGACGAAAGATCCCATTGCAGGCTGCATGAAAAATATTTTTTATGCAGCCTGCCTTTTTTATATTTGGTGAGATTTTTATAAGATTGTTACTACACACCGCCCATCACACCCGGTTTTGCATTTTCCTGTATCTGATTAATTATGACGCAGGACTTCCATATATGGCACTCAAACTGCACGGTTCAACACCATAATGTTTTTTCAGGTTTATCCCGCTCAGCATGGGGTTTCTTTTAATTATGCTGAATCCGCCTCTTCTTCAGCCCAGGACATGCCGTACATCCTGATGTGCCGCCTGCAGCCCCATAATCTCTGCCCGAAGCGATGGAAGTGAACCGCCCAATCTGCATAACGCCGGGTGATTTCAATGGCATTGGTCCGGAGACCATTTTGAAAGCGCTCGAAAACAAATCCCTGCGCGATCGTGCCCCCTTTTTACTGCTCGGTCCGGCGAAAGCCTGGGAGTACTGGCGCCATTTAACAGTTCCACCTGCCTCCTTTTCTCCGGAAGTCGTCGCCTCAGCGGAACAGGCTGTTGAAAAAGGCAAGGTTTATGTTTACGAACCTGAATCAGACCGGGGCAGCTTTATTCCGCAGCCGGGTCAGCTTACCGCGGAATCCGGTGCATGGAGCATGGCCTGTATTGCCGCGGCGACGGAACTTTGCCTTTCCGGAAGGGCCGCAGCCATGGTTACAGCGCCCATCAGCAAAGAAGCGGTCAATCTTGCCGGTCATCACATTCCGGGCCATACGGAATATCTCGCAGAAAGGGACGGCGGGGCCGAAGTTGCCATGATGCTCGTATCCGGCGGCCTGCGGGTTGTGCCGCTTACCACGCATATTCCCATTGCCGCAGTGAGCCGGAATATCACGCAGGAAGGCATACGGCAGAAGGCGGAGATCATCCTGAAAAGCCTTCAGTCGGATTTCAGCATTGAAGCGCCGCGCCTCGCCATACTTGGCCTGAATCCCCATGCCGGCGATGGGGGCGTGATAGGCCGGGAAGAAATCGAAACCATCGCACCGGCTATAGAAGCGCTGCAACAGGCGGGCTTTGGCTGTGAAGGCCCTTTTCCCGCAGACGGTTTTTTTGCCAACCGTGCGTATGAATCTTTTGACGCGGTCCTCGCCATGTATCACGATCAGGGGCTTGTCGCTTTCAAAACCATTGCGTTTAACGCGGGCGTCAATTTTACGGCCGGACTTTCCTTTATCCGCACCTCCCCTGATCACGGCACAGCCTTTGGAATTGCCGGAAAAAACCTGGCCAATGCAGGCTCGGCCGCAGAAGCCATCACCCTCGCCCTTCGGCTTGCTGAGTTGCGCACTTCCACATAGTCTGCCGCCCCTGATCCAAACACTTCAATTTCCTGCCATCCGGCGAACACCTTCTTCATCATTACCTCCTACCCTCTCAACAATCACCATCCTCCCTCCCATGAGTCAGAAAAATGCCCGTATCTACAGCTCCCTTGCGCCGGTCTATAACGACCTGATGAAAGATGTAGATTATGAAGACTGGGCCGATTATGTTGACGCCATCATTCAGGAACTAAGGCCGGAAGCCGTGAGCCTGCTCGAGCTTGCCTGCGGTACCGGCAAAGTTGCCATGTATCTGGAAGAGCTTGAATGCTACGAAATTACGGCTACCGATATGAGTGCAGAAATGCTTGAAATCGGTGAACGAAGGGCACTTTTCCGCAACATGAAGATCGACTGGAAACAGGTTGATTTTTATGACATTCAGCTGGATAAAAAGTTTGATGTGGTTTACGCTCTGTTTGACAGCATTAACTATATCATGAATGATGATGATTTTCTGAAAATGCTGCAAAACGTTTCGCGCGTAATGCATGAAGACTCGATCTTTATCTTTGACTTCACAACCCCAAGGCATTCTGAGTACGTCAATGATAAGCTCAATTCAGAAGGCGTTAGTCCGGACGGGATCCGCTTTGAGCGTGTCAGCTATTACGTGCCGAGCCGGAAAATGCACATCAGTGAGTTTGAAATTGAAGTGCTGGACGACGACAAAATTACCGCGCTGCGCCGCGACCGGGAAGTGCACCGGCAGCGCATTTACGAGCTGGATGAAGTCACAAATCTCGTAAATCAATCCGATTTCAACGTGCTTGCAGCCTACGACGACTTTGTCCTTGAGCCTGCTCATGCCAAAACCGAACGCGTAACCATGGTGCTCACATGCCGGAAGAATCCGTAATTGAATTCAGCAATGTCACGCTGGGCTTCAATGGCAAAGATATTATCAAAGATCTTGATTTCAGCCTCGGCAACGGCGAATTCTGCTACCTGATTGGCGCAACCGGATCCGGCAAAAGCTCCCTGCTGCGGCTCATTTACCGCGATCACATGCCGGATTACGGGGATGTGTTTGCTGCGGGCGAGCACGTGACCCGTCTCAAGGAAAAAGACATCCCCTTCCTTCGGCGAAAACTCGGCATAGTCTTTCAGGATTTTCAGCTTCTGCCCGACCGCAACGTGTACGACAACGTTGCCTTTGCGCTCGAAGTAACCGGGCACAAGCGCAGCTTCATCAAACAGCGCGCCCTCGAGTGCCTCGCTATGGTCGGCCTTTCCCATAAGCACAGTAATATGCCGGGCGACCTCTCCGGCGGGGAACAACAGCGGGTTGTGATTGCCCGCGCGCTGGCCAACGAGCCGCGTATTATGCTGGCCGACGAGCCTACCGGAAACCTTGATCCGGAAGCTTCACAAAGTATCATGGAACTGCTCATGCAAATCAACAATCGTGGCATGGCCATCCTCATGGTAACCCACAACTATGATATCGTCCGGCAGTTTCCGGCACGGACCGTAAAACTCGAACATAAAAACCTGACCGAACTGCCTCCCGGAAAAGTCTAAGCCGCAAACGCTTCCTTTTTTAGTCCGCTACATAACTTTTGGGTATATTAAAATCTGACTATTCTACCTTCGACAGCTATCCGGAACTACAGTCCATTCGTACCCTTGCATGCTCCGCGAAAAATTACATTTCATCCTGCTTTTTGTATGCTTCACTGCACTGATATGCGCGCTCACGGGGCTCAGTCACAGCTTACAGGCGCACAGCCATCCGAAGGCTTCCTTAAACCCCAATGCATTAGCGGATGAACCCAACCGGCTTGAGCGTATTTCAGTAACACCGAGAAGTGACGGGCTGGGCTACGTAATCCGCTTTCACTTCGCTGAGCGTCCGCAGTCGTTTCAGGTTTTTCAGCCGGAACAATCCCTGATTCAGTTTGCTGTGTACAGCGATGGTCCGATTGAATTCGGAGAAAATCTCGAAATCCCCGAGTCCTTTGGCACATTCCGCAAGTCACCAACCGACTTCGGTTACGGATTTGACTTCAGCCTTCATTCGGATACCCCCTATCTCGCGCAAAGCTACATAGATCAGAACCGCCGTCACGTCCTGATTGGTCTCACAGAAATTTCATCCCGGGAAATTGCACAGCTCACGGACGGGCTTGATGTCATCCGGTGGAGCGCTGCACCCAACGGAGAAAACGGGAACGCGAACGAAACGGATGCTCCGTCAGCCTCCTCCCCAAACGCTGCTCAGCACTCCGGGCAGTCTGCCGAAGCCTCCGCCGCTCCCAATACATCCGAAGAAGGACCGGTATTCCCCCCTCTGCCGGAGCTTCCCGCCCCTGCCGAACGCGTCAATAACGGCAGTGAACTCGTCAATTGGATGGTGTTCGATACCGTCGTACTCGACGCAGGTCATGGCGGACGCGACCCCGGGGCCATAGGCGCTTCGGGCACCTTCGAAAAGACCATCGCCCTTGCCGTCGCGCTCAAAGTAGGCGAATACCTCAATCAATACCTGCCCGAACTGAATGTAGTTTACACCCGCGATGACGACACCTTTGTAGGACTCGCAGAGCGCGGGCGTATCGCCAACCGCAACAACGGGCATTTGTTTGTCTCCATCCATACCAATTCTCACAGCGGCAGGCAGGCACATGGGGCCGAGTTCTACTTCCTCGGGCAGGGCCGAACGCAATCGGCGCTTGAAGTCATGCGCAGGGAAAATGCGGTAACCCGCTTCGAAGATCAGGAAGAGCGCCCGGAAGAGCTGACCGACTTCATGCTACTGACGCACATCATGCAGAACTCCGGCAACATACGGCAGAGCGAGACCTTCGCAGGCATGCTCGAAGAGCAATTTGCACAGCGCGCACAGCGGCGAACAAGGGGCGTAAAACAGGCCGGACTACAGGTCTTGTTTGAAGCCTCCATGCCCGGCGTGCTCGTTGAACTCGGCTTTATTTCCAACCCGCAGGAAGAACGCTTTATGAACAGCGAGTACGGTCAGGCCATTTTAGCCTCCGCCATCTTCAGGGCCATCCGCGACTATTCCGAAATGGTGCAGCGCCGGCAGCGGGCACAGAACGCTCAGGCAGAGTAAAGCTGCGCTATGCTGCGACACCTCCTTCATCATCCTTAACCCAAAACGTATTTGCTTGTATGAAACCCTTCGTAATTGGTGTAGCCGGCGGCAGCGGCTCGGGAAAAACGACGGTCGTTAGCCACATCATCGACGCCGTTGGCAGTGAAAACCTCGTACTCCTGCAGCACGACTCCTACTACCGCGACCTGAAGCACCTCAGCTTCGAACAGCGCGTCAGGCAAAACTTCGATCACCCAGCGGCGCTCGAAACCGAGCTTCTCATCCGGCACGTAAACGCCCTCCTCAGCGGCTACAGCATTAAGTGCCCGATCTACGATTTCAAAAACCACGTCCGCTCCGAAAACTACAGCACCTACACCCCCAAGCCGATCATCCTCGTTGACGGCATTCTGATTTTCTACGAACGCGAGCTGCGCGACCTGATGAACATCAAAATTTTTGTGGATACCGATGACGACCTGCGCCTCCTTCGCCGCCTCAAGCGCGACATCAACGACCGCGGCCGCAGTGTGGATAGCGTGCTCAATCAGTATGAAAAATTTGTGCGGCCCATGCACCTCGAGTTCGTGGAACCCTCCAAACGCTACGCCGACATCATCATCCCGCACGGCGGCCAAAACAAAGTTGCACTCGATATTCTGAATTCCTTCATTAGCGAGAAGGTATCGCATATTTCTGAAAAGGAAGCCGAAGTAAAAGAAAAATAGGCTGCCGGAATGGAATACAAAAAAAGCGTCGCCCGAAACCCTCTGGTCCGGACGACGCTTTTTTTATTAAGCCTGTTTCTTATTTGCCGTAATTAAAAAACGGGAAAACACTGGCAAATCCGCCTTCTCGTGCGATATTGATCACCCCAATTTGCACACCGCGCAGGTTTTGGGTGTAGTTCAGAATCCCGATGGTCAGGCCATATTGCGTGCCGTCGTTCCAGTTGACCGGTGCCAGTATCAGCCCGCGCTGCCAGCTATCATCCGGCAGGTAGCTGAAAAGGCCCGCGGCATGCAGGCCTGAAAGCCGCTTACCCAGCACGGCGGAAGAAAGCGAAGCCCCGCTCAGCTGTTCCGCGGCCACAAACCCGCCTGCAAGCGAGAGTCCGTGCACCTCACTTCCCGCAATTCCGAAACCGCTCAGCTGAAGCCCCGAAATCTGCCCTCCTGCCGTTACAAAACCGGCGAAATTCAGCCCCGTGAAGGACTCGCCCACCTGCGCAAAACCGGCAAGACTGAGCCCGCGAAAGGCGCCGCCGCTCACAACGATGGGTGCCGCCATAATCCCGCGTCCGCCTTCTCCGGCAATGGTTGTCAGCAAAGAAGCCGAAATCCCGCGCAACTCATCCCCGCTTATCGACGCAATAGCGGAGAGCTGAACCCCGCGCGTCCCGCCTCCGCTCACCGCCGCAAGGCCGCCGAACTGAATCCCGCGCATATCCTCGCCCACAATCGACGTAAGCCCGCCAAACTGAATCCCGCGGCTACTGCCGCCCACTACCGAAGCCAAACCACCGAAGCCAATGCCCCGCATGCTTTCACCCACTACGGAAGCAAAGCCACCGGCACTAAATCCCCGGTGATGGTCGCTCGTAACAGAAGCAAGTCCGCCCAGGCTGATCCCGGAAAAACTGCCGCCGGTAACCGTTGCAAGCCCCCCGAAAAAAGCACCGCCGGCATTTTCCGCGGTAACCACGCCAAGACCCGCGCCGCTCAGCCCGTAATGCTCCCGCGCAACCGTAGCCAGGCCGGACCCCGTTATGCCCCTGATTTCGCCCATGGCTGCCAGGGCAAACCAGCTGTATCCCACACCGTTCAGGTTTTCAAAACCCGTAGCCGGCAGGCCTATCGCAAGCCCGTTGATGGTGCCGGTATACTGATTTTCCTCCCGCGGCACCCAGATCGTTGCATTGATTCCGTTCACCCGCTGAAGGCGCGAGTCCCGAAAATTCAGCCGGATCCCGTTCACCCGCTCGGAATCCCCAATGGAAATGCCGGTTCCGCCAACCGTCAGATCGGCCGATTGGGCCTGTGAAGGCATGCTTCCCAGCAAAAGAAAAATCGCCACTAATGCGCTTACGTAAAGAAATTTCATATCATTAAATGTGTTGAGAGATTAGGAATACCACAAAATTGAATATTGGTTGTACGAACCCTTACCGCCCATAGTTTAAGAAAAATGCAGGCGAAAGGTTACAAATTTACTCCACAAAAATTATAGCACGCAGGTGCAGTCAGCGCTGAAGCTGCCCCCGCTTCGGGATGTCCGAAAAAACAAAACAACAGCTCCGGCCCCGCACATGCAGGCCCGCTTGCCAACCCTGCCTCCAGCAACCGGATTGGTACGGGCTTTCTTTTTTTGGGGAAAACTCAGAGAACATCAGGGGCGCCGTGATAGATTAAAAAATCCCAAATCGAAGATTAGGTAGTTGCTTTTGGGGTGCCCGAAATTATACAAACAAATCGCTATTTCCCTCCGGTTTTTCTGAACAGACCGCTTTGAACTTCACCCAAATGCGTAAGGATTGAAAGTCAGTACAAGCGGCACTCAGTATCCGGAGCGGTACAGGGTACCGAGACGTTTTTGCAGGTCTCTCATCTTTTTGAAGGCTTCTTTCAGAAAAGCCTGTGTTTCCGCCGGATAGTCTTCCGGAATGATGAAGTTATCGGCAGTGCGGTTGCGTTCGAGAATTCGGGCGATCTGATGTTCGAGCCGTACTTTCATGAGCGCACGGTAGTGCCGGATCAAAATACCCGCATCCGTTTTGCTCAGGTGTTCGGTACCGGCAATAAGCCTGAGCCGCCGTATGGTGTTGGTTTCGGAAATGCCGTTTTTAAGCGCAAAAATACGGGCGTAGTTCACCGCCGGCAGCATCGCTTTCTTCATATCAAGCCCTACGCCTGAAGGGTATTTGAAACCGCCGAAAAACCCCAGCGGAATGGCGTTGCCGATGGTGTTCTGCGCCAGATGGTAGAAAAAAAGTTCTGAGCGCTTTTGCAGCAAGTTATTGAGATGTGTCCTCAGCTCGTCGCCAATGCCGGCATCCCCGTAGGCATAGCGGAAATCAAAAAAGATGGTCGTGTGCATCACCGCCATGGGGTCGGGCGTGCTCACCCATTTGGTAAAGTAGGCTTTCCAGGCAGTGAGATTTCGGCACCATTTCGGATTGCGCGCCATGATGTCGCCCCGGCAATAGTCGAAGCCGTAGGCATCAAGCATGCGGTTAATCTTATCTCCCAGACGGATAAAGTAGGCCTGATGAGCTTCCTCATCACCCTTAAAAACAATGGCGTTGTCCTGATCGGTTTTGAGCGTTTGCTCATTACGACCCTCCGAGCCCATCACCATAAACATAAACGGACAGGGCGGCGGGTCCCCCATTTCCTGAATCGCCTGATGAATGGCAATATGGTGCAGGGTTTCAGCCATATCGCTGACGAGATTGAGAAGCAACAGGGCTGATGTGCCGCAGCTGAGCGCCTCTTTCAGCACATCCGCAAGCCGGTTTCGTGAGCTCGCCAGCATTTCCTCATCGCTGCGGTTTTCGATGAGATTCGTAAGGATGGGGGTCATGCCCAGTACATCGCTCACCCCCGCGCGCCAGTACTGATCGCGCGTACTGCAGTGCAGCACAATATGCGCACCCTTCGCCTGATCAAGCGCCGCAAGCATCTCGTCTATACCCGCGCTAAGGGGCAGCACAGGCTCTTCGTCTTTTCGAACCGCAGCTACCGTCTCAGAACACGCCGACGAGCGCCACTCCAGCGCCTGCAAAGCCCGCTGAAGACCGGTCTGAGTCCGGCTTGAGTGCTCCATCCAGGGCTGACGCACAAGGGCATCGCCACTGGGGGAAGGCGTCAAATAGGTTAGCGTCGGGTCTGACATATCCGTGATATTGGAAGAAGCGCTGATGGGTTGGGTTGCTTTGTATTCTATTGCAGAATTTTGATCTGAGCTTATGCGAAGATACTGTTTTTATCCGCAAAAATGACAAGCCCCGGGGTTTGAGAAGCCTGAACAAAAAAGCCTCCGAAACAAATGCTCCGGAGGCTTTCCTTTAAACCTGAATGATGAAGATCAGGTAATTACTCTTCGAGCGTAGAGAGGTCACCTTCATCAACACCCATGGCGCGGGCCTTGAGGACGCGGCGCATAATTTTGCCGCTTCGGGTTTTCGGCAGAGACTCGAGGAAGTGAACTTCTTCGGGTTTCGCGATCGGACCAATCTCAGCGCTCACGTGCGCCTTGATTTCATTGGCGAGCTTCTGATCTCCCGTCATGCCGGCTTTGAGGATACAGTATACGTGAATACAGTTCCCTTTCAGCTCGTGCGGCAGCGCAATTGCGGCAGCTTCTGCAACAGCCGGGAAGCTTACCAAAGCACTCTCTACTTCAGCCGTACCGAGACGGTAGCCACTGACTTTGATAACATCATCAATCCGGCCAATGACCCAGATGTAGCCGTCTTCATCGATACGGGCGGAGTCGCCGGCTTTGTACCAGCCGTTTTCTTCGTATTCCTTCCAGTAGGTTTCGACATAGCGATCCGGATCGTTGAAGATCGTCCGGGCCATACCGGGCGTCGGGCGCTTAATTACAAGCTTGCCTTCTTCGCCTGGTCCTACTTCTTTGCCGTTTTCATCTACGATACCAACCTGTACCCCGAAGAACGGCTTGGTTGCAGAGCCGGGCTTGAGCGGGGTAACGGGCAGCGGACAAATCATGAAGCCACCGGTTTCGGTTTGCCACCAGGTATCCATAATCGGACACTTTTCACCCCCGATGTGCTTGTGATACCAGCGCCACGCTTCAGGGTTGATCGGCTCGCCTACAGAGCCCAGAAGTCTCAGGCTACTCAGATCATGACGCTTCGGCCACTGATCCCCAAAGCGCATGAGGCCGCGTACCGCGGTCGGGGAAGTGTACAGAATGGTAATGCCATACTTTTCAATCATGTGCCACCAGCGGTTCGGGTAGGGATGATTCGGCGCGCCCTCGTACATCATAATGGTAGAACCGTTGATCAGCGGGCTGTACACGAGGTAGCTGTGACCGGTAATCCAGCCGGGATCAGCGGCACACCACCAGCGGTCTTCATCCTTAACGTCAAACACATAGCGGTGCGTGGTTGAGGTGTACACCTGATACCCGCCGTGCGTATGCACCAGACCTTTCGGCTTCCCTGTTGTTCCGGAGGTGAACAGGATGAAAAGCATATCTTCCGCATCCATCTCTTCCGTTTTGCACTTGGTGCTTGCGATGGGCAGCGCCATAAGATCGTGGAACCAGAAGTCACGGTCGTTTTCCATGCGCACTTCATGACCGGTGCGCTTCACCGTGATACAGACTTCAATGGTCGGGGAGCGGTCCATGGCCTCATTGGCGATAGACTTGAGGTCGGTCACCTTGCCTCTTCTCCAGCCGCCGTCAGCGGTAACAAGTACGCGGGAGTTGGCACTTGCAATACGGTCGGCAAGCGCTTCCACACTGAAGCCGCCATAAACAACACTGTGCGCAGCGCCAATCTTAACGCAAGCGAGCATGGTAATGGCAAGCTCAGGAATCTGCGGCATGTAAATGGTGACAATATCACCTTTGCGCACACCCATACTTTTGAGCACGTTTGCCGTTTTGCTCACTTCGCGGTTCAGGGCATGATACGAAAGCACCTTAACATCACCGGGCTCGCCTTCCCAGACCATTGCTACCTTGTTGCGGCGCCAGGTTTTGAGATGGCGGTCAATTGCATTCTGAATAATATTGGTTTTGGCTCCTACAAACCATTTGTAGAAAGGCGCCTGGGAGTCATCAAATACTTTGTCCCATTTTTTGTACCATTCAAGCCGCTCGGCCTCTTCCGCCCAAAACCCTTCCGGATCTTCAATAGAGCGCTTATAGACCGCATCATAATCTTTGATGTGGGCATTGGCTTTTATTTCATCGGAGGGATAATAAAATTCTCCGTTTTCATGTACAGTTTCGTCAGTTGCAGGAGTAGACATAAAACTTCGTATTTAATGTTGATTAATGTTAGCTATTGGGAAGCTGCGCGGCCACATCAGGCAAAAAATCAATTGCAGAAGCGGCTTAAGCGGCAGAACGTCCCTGATATATAATGATATCGGTTGAGGACTTTTGCCCTGTTAAAAAATAATGGGTTATGTCTCATCTAATCAGGGCTGAACCGGCGGCTTCAGCGCAGCCGGTTCAGCCTGATCAGAGAAAGAAACCGAGCCTACTTGGATTCGTCGTCTGTGAGTTCCCGCGGGATACGGATATTCTCAACCAGATTCTGAATTTCCATCGGCGGCGGTGCGGTGAATTTGGACACCACGATGGCCACGATGAAGTTCACGAGCATACCTACAGTACCGAAGCCCTGTGGCGAAATGCCGAACCACCAGTTCTCAAGGTTGTTCAGATCGGTGCGGATGAAGGTGAAGTACACGATGTAAGCGGTTGTAATCACAAGACCTGCAACCATACCCGCAATCGCCCCTTCCTTGTTCATGCGTTTGTAGAAAATACCGAGCATAATGGCCGGGAAGAAGGAGGCCGCTGCAAGCCCGAAGGCAAAGGCGACCGTTTGCGCAACGAACCCGGGCGGATTTATACCGAAGTAACCGGCAATTATGACCGCAAAACCAGCCGCAATACGGGCAATCATCAGCTCTTTTTTATCACTAATTTCTGGCGCTAACTCCCGTTTCACGAGGTCGTGGGCCACCGAGGTTGAAATAACCAGCAGCAGACCCGCAGCCGTGGAGAGCGCAGCGGCCACACCTCCGGCGGCGACCAGACCAATCACCCATGCAGGCAGGTCGGCAATTTCAGGATTAGCAAGTACGATGATGTCACGGTCGATATGCAGCTCATTGATGGTTTCATCGGCACGGTACTGAATAATGCCGTCTTCGTTTTTGTCATCAAAAACGATCAGACCCGTATTCTCCCAGGTTTTAAACCAGTCAGGTACTTCTTCATACTGCACATTGTTGATCGTCTCAAACAGGTTTACGCGGGCAAATGCTGCAATAGCAGGTGCTGTAGCATAAAGCAGTACGATGAAAATCAGGGCATAAAGGGCGGATTTACGGGCATCACGTACCTTGGGTACCGTGAAGAAGCGCACAATTACGTGCGGCAAACCCGCTGTACCCACCATCAGGGCAAGCGTTATAAAGAAGACGTCAATTTGGGCCAGCGCTCCCGACGTATACGCGTCGAACCCGAATTCGGTGCTAAGGCCGTCAAGGCGTTCCAAGATTGATTGCTCAGAACCCAGCATGGTTGAACCAAAGCCAATCTGCGGGATTACGTTACCGGTGAGTAACAGCGAGATAAAAATAGCCGGAACGAGATAGGCAAAAATCAGGACGCAGTACTGCGCAACCTGCGTGTATGTAATCCCCTTCATCCCGCCGAATACGGCATAGAAGAATACGATGATCATCCCGATGACTACACCGAGCTCAACTTCAACATTGAGGAAGCGCGAAAACACAATACCTACCCCGCGCATCTGACCGGCTACATATACAAAGGAAATAAATACAGCACAGATTACGGCAACAAGGCGGGCTGTGGAAGAATAGTAGCGGTCACCCACAAAATCAGGGACGGTAAACTTACCGAACTTACGCAGATACGGGGCAAGCAAGAGTGCCAGAAGCACGTAACCGCCCGTCCATCCCATCAGATAAACCGAGCCGTCGCGACCCATGAAGGCGATCAGACCTGCCATGGAGATAAATGAAGCGGCTGACATCCAGTCAGCTGCCGTTGCCATACCGTTTGCAAGCGGTGGTACCGAGCCGCCCGCAACGTAAAACTCACTTGTACTGCCGGCACGCGACCAAATGGCAATACCGATATAAAGTGCAAAACTTGCTCCGACGATTATAATCGTCCAAAGTAAAATGGGATCCATAATGTAGTTTCTCCGGGTTTAGGGGTTAGTCTTGTTCGTCGAAGCCATACTCTTTGTCGAGCTTGTTCATCAACACCATGTAAGCAGCAATTACTATAATGAAGATGTACATAGAGCCCTGCTGGGCGAACCAGAACCCCAGCGGAAAACCACCCAGGGTGAAATTATCCAGGTAATCTACAAACAGAATACCCGCTCCGTATGAGGCCATAAACCAGATGAAAAGCAGCACACCTACATAGGTGAGGTTTTTCTTCCAGTACGCCTTGGCTAATTCTTTATGATCCATAATGCGCAATTAGATGAGTTGGTTAGGTTGAGTCAGATCGATAGGTGTTGCAAGCATGAGCTTTTTGAGCTCTGTTAAATCAGCAGCCGCTGTATGATTTGCGACTGCTGATTTAAGTTCTTTTTTCAGAAAAACAGATAGGCCGAAAATTGTGTGCGGAAATTGCCCACAGCCTTGCTGTCGCTGATGGTAAGATCGCTGTTGAATGCCCCGTAGGCCGCAACCGTATATTCCAGTTCAAGGGCAAAGCGCACGGGGCCGGAATGTACCTGCGCTCTAGGAGAAATCCGCCATACGTAGTCAATGCCTAAATCAATTAAATCATTGTACTCCAGAAAAAAGCCACGCGACCCATCTACCGGAATGAAATTATCACTACTTACACCCAAGTTTTGAGTATACCCAGCAAATACACCAAATTCAGTGCGAACACCATCGCTTTCACCGCGAAAACCAGTACTTAGCTCTGTCCAAAATGATATAATTGAAGTCGGTAGTACTTTATCCTTGGCGTTATCTATTTTCTCACGGGCGAGACCGCCAATCATCAGGTGATCCGTCATATTCTGCCCTACGAGACCATACAGCTTAAAAAAGCCGGTACCGAAATTGAAGCGGGCGAAGGCAGAAGCGGCAAGGCTGTTGGTGGCTTCCGTCTGATTGTGTTCCAGAATGACTTGTTTGAAATCAACGCCGGTTCCGAAATGATGACCTGCGGCTGTAGCGTGTATCCCTGCAAAGAGGTTGGGAATACCGGAATTACGAAGCGGCTTGTTACCGCCGGGTCCGGCAAAGTCGCGCTGTGCCATCGCGGCAGCGATCAGGCTTATGTCTCCGACACGGTGGGTTAACCGCAACTGCGGATTGCGGGAGAAGGCCTTGAAGGGCACCCCTGTATTGAAGTTGACGACTTCCGGAAAACTCTGTGTATTAAATAGCGGGTGCCAGAACTGACCGGCTATGAACTGCGTGTTCTCCCAATCAAGCCGTACAAAAGCATGACGAAGCCGGAAGGTATTGATATTTGCATCCGTTACCCCAAAAAAAGCACCTTCGATCACACCGCTTGTGCGGGCCCCAAAGGCATCAGGGCCTGTTAATCCCGCCGTAATACGGGTCTGAATGCTTGACATATTCAGCTGACGGTTCTCATTTACATCTTTTCCGTCAACAAGCAGCTCGGGAAGCGGAAAAAGTGCGAACTGATTTTCACGGGCCGCAACAAGCTCCCTGCCGTCAGAAAAAACATCTGTTTTAACAAAGCCCGAAACAGAAAAGCTTTGCGCGTTGACTTCCTGACTCACTACAAAAGCAAAAGCCGCTGTTAAACAGCAGAAAATCGCTTTCCTAAGTTTCAAAAAATTCATAAGCCTCAATTATTATCGGTATTGCTGTTTTGAAGGATATTTAAGTATTACAACATCAGCCCATCGGGCTTATTCACTTTTACAGTCGATGCTTCTTTGTAGATAAGGAAACTATAAAAAAAAGACAAGCGAATTTTCGCTATCAGCAAAAAATACTTTTTTTTGAAGTTTACGCTGTTAAGTTCTGTTACGCTCCCAAAAAGCGTTTACAGTTGACTAAGACACCTTTTTTTCTATTTTAGGATATCACACCACTATGCTATACAGCGCAGTGACATAGATTCCAAAACAGCTGCTTGATTATCTAAAACTTACGCCCGACCATAATACAAGCGTTAAATTAGAATAATCAGTTTAACTTTCAAACTTTAATGCCCTTTTTTCTCAGAAAAAGTATTTCATCTGGTCCGGTTCGCATCAACTTCTCAAAAGGCGGGATAGGGCTTTCTGCGGGGGTGACAGGTGCGCGCATTGGCTTTAATAAGAACGGTGCCTATGTGGCAGGCGGCAGACACGGACTTTATTACCGGGAAAAAATCGGTAAAAAAGGAAGAAACAGAAGCCGCAGTTCCGCTGCCGGGGCAAAACCTACCGTTGAGCAGTTTGTTGATACCGGCCTCACCTACCATGAGCACCGAGCTGATACAGCACAGCTAAGCCAACAGACCTCATCATCCCCAAAATATGCAGACCCGCTCGTACGCGCCGGATTTTGGGGTGGATGGATTATCATTATTACAGGGATTATGATCCCTTCCCTGCTGACAGCAGCCGCGGGGATTTTACTGCTCATTATTTCAAGCGTCGCTAAAAAGAGCCGTATACAGCAGGCAAAACGGGTGCTGAAGCAAACGGAAGAAAGTCTGGAAAAAATCGGCGAGGCAGATAAACCCGACAAGCTGTTAGAGAAACTGGCTGAGCCCGCGATCATAGAGCCCGAGCGCAGTCAGCGAAATCTGCTGCTGGCAGAAGCTGCCGTGACCTTATTTATGGACGGCACAACCTCCTTTAACCGGTTTGATCTTGAATCTTACCTGAGAAGCCTGGCATTGCCGGAACAGACGATAACTGATACCAAGCTTGAAGCCATCAATGAGCTGATTGCAGATTGCCTGAGCGATCACATGCTAAGCACGGAAGAAGAACAGCACATCTGGCGCATCATTCAGGACTGTGGGGTTCCTCCTCAACATCAGCAGCAGCTCAAAACGGAGCTGAACCGATATGCCGCTGCCCGCGCACTGATCGAAAACCTGCAGGAAATCAGCTGTCCCGTGATGCTTACACGCGGGGAACGCTGCTACTTTAAAACGGAGGGTCGCCTGCTGAAGCGAAAGCAGCTCGGCCGCCATCAGCGGGATGGCGTAATTTTCAAACAGCTGGGCTATGAGACAGATATGGAAGGCAGCATTTACGTGACCAATAAGCACATTCACATCACCGACGGAAATACCCGCAGCATTCGTCTGAATCACATCACAAGTATTACCGAAGACCTGATTGAAAATGTCATCACGCTCAGCCTCAACAACCGCGTAAATCCGGTCTATCTCACAGCAAAAGACACCATCAGCCTCAGCTTCCTGATCAATCACCTGCTCAGCGAATAAAGTTTTCCTGCTTTCTCTCCCACTCCTTCCGCTTTTCTGATGTAATCCTAAAAAACAGCGAAACAGTCTTGATATCGGTCGGCTGTTACCTTATATTTTGAAGCTACAAATTAAGGGCGGTTAGCTCAGTTGGTTAGAGCGCCACGTTGACATCGTGGAGGTCGATGGTTCGAATCCATTATCGCCCACAAACTGCATTTTTAAAGCCTTGTAAGTATTGAACTTGCAGGGCTTTTTTTGTGGCTGTTACCAACAGTTTGTTGCTACTTACAAATTGCTTCAGCCTAACATCAGTTATCTACAGCAGCTACTGCGTTTTCATTTTTTTTTGGGAGGGGTGCCTGCGCGCGGAGCTTTCATCCTACAAACTGTCGCTCCTGACAGACATAAAATCTTGGGTATGTGCGATATCCTGAAAAGAAACGGTTCATCTCGAACCCCGGGACATGGCAACGCAGCACTCAAAACCCCAACAATGCGGCCTGCACCAGCACCCCATCGAAGCATCATGTGAGAGATCTCCTGCAGCTGTTTTGCTCTGATATGCATCAACGATTCGTAGCCCCCTGCACCACCAGATCCTTCGACTCCGCTGCGCTCCGCTCAGGATGACAGGGGCCGCCTCGCATCAAACGGCGCGGCATGCCGCGCCTGGGGTGCTGGTGGGCGGCGCTTTCGTGCTACAAAGCTGTCGCTCCTACCGGAGCTGGTTCGAAATAATAAATGAAAAAACGTGTCATCTCGAACAATGGGGCATGGCAATGCCGCAAACAAAGCCCAAGCTATCCGACCTGCACCGGCAGTCCCTCAAAGCATCATGTGAGAGATCTCCTGCAGCTGTTCGGCTCTGATATGCATCAACGATTCGTAGCCCAGCACTACGAGATCCTTCGACTCCGCTACGCTCCGCTCAGGATGACAGGCGCCCTTGCCTCAAACGGCACGGCAGGCCGCGCCGGGGGTGGTGGAGAGACAGGTGCTATCAGGCTTCAAAGCTGTCGCTCCTACCGGAGCTGGTTCGAAATCAGAAACAAAAAACGTGTCATCTCGAACCCCGGGACATGGCAAAGCTGTAATCAAAGCCCCAAAAATCCCACCTGCCTCGGCAGACCATCGAAGCATCATGTGAGAGTTCTCCTGCGGTTAGTGGGCCCCGATAGAGATCAACGCTACCGTGCCCTGCACCACCAGATCCTTCGACTCCGCTGCGCTCCGCTCAGGATGACAGGCGACGCCTCGCGCCAAACGGCGCGGCAAGCCGCGCCTGGGGTTTTGAGAATTGCCCCTGTCATCCTGAGCGGAGCCGAAGCGCAGCGGAGGCGGAGTCGAAGGATCTGGTGATATGGCTTGGGAGGTTGAGACAACACGATTAAACATCGAGAGCCATCTGCCTCAATGCATCTTCCGCCGAAGGAGATCCCTCACATGAATCTTTTTTGAATACTTCGGTTTGATTGCCAACGGCGGCTTCGGGTTTGTTCCTTGCCAAATGAAAAGCGTTCGGGATGACCTGGACAGGCTTTGGGGTAGTATAGGACCGAACCGGACCGGATCAGACCGAACGGGGCGTTGCTAACCGGGTTCGGAATTGAATTTGGGTTAGATGGCTTGTCTCTCAAAATCCTGTATATCCCATAATCCTAAAAATCCTGTTCAAAAAAAGACGGAGAAAGCCATTCAACTTAAACCCCGCTCATCCGCGGTCGGGTTGCGCGGGTTTAGTATTCGCTGCTGTGCATTTCCCAGCTGCTGGTGCTTTCCTGCCAGCTTAGGCGGAGCTGATTCGGGGCGCAGCAGGTTTGGCAGTCTTCAATGTATTCCTGATCGGGTCCCTGACTGGGGTCGATGAAGGTGTCGTTTGGCGATCCGCAGAAGCTGCACGAGAAGCGGCCTTGCTGTACCTGCATGTCGTTCAGACTATTTTCGTATTCGTCGGAATGGGACTCAAAATCACCGAAAGGATCGGGTTCGTCTTCGTATTGGTCGTCGTTGTAGCTGTTCATGGCACTGTTCTCTCCTGATGGTTTGCTAATTGAGCAAAATACCCAACCCGCAACAAAAAAGGGAGGCGAATAACTCACCTCCCTTCTTTTTTATAGCGGTAAAATTTGCGGTTCCGCAGCTTATTTCACGAGCGTCATTTTGCGCGTGAATTGCTGTCCGGTGCCAAGCTGCATGCGGTACAGGTACACGCCGCTTGCAAGTCGTGAGCCGTCGAAGCTTAGGGTGTGACGACCGGCGCTCATGGTTTCATTGCGTACGAGTACGGCGACCCGGCGACCCGTGATGTCGTACACGCTGATGCTGACTTCATCCTGTGCGGGCAGTTCGAAGCTGAGGTTGGTGACCGGGTTGAACGGGTTGGGATAGTTTTGGGAAAGCGTTGCGACCATGGGTACTTCCAGGTCTTCTTCGCTGATGCTGACGGGTACATTGAATGTGTTTTCCCCGCCGGCCTGCCAGTAGCGCGCGGCGAATTCCTGGAAGAATTCGTTGGCGATACTTCTGTTTTGGATGATGAGGGTGTTCTCATCATTGTTAAAGTTGGCGTTGGCCGACCAGTTGTGGGAACCGGTGATTACCGTTGCGTTATCCCCGGCAAGTTCGCCATCCACGATAGCGTATTTGTGGTGCAGCAGGCCAAAGTCTCCGGCGGGCAGGTGATGCACATCGGCCCAGCTATTGAGATAATCCCACTCACTGCCCTGCGTGCCGATTTCACCAATGACACCGCGTACGTCAACGCCCTGATTGAAGCGGGCGAGCATGGTGTTGGAGATAGGGCGGCGGGTGATGAGGTTCAAACCCAGATCAATGCTTTCCTGTGCGGTTGCAAGGGTGCGGTTGATCTGCGCTTCGGTACCGGCCTGCGGACTAAAATAGAGCTGCACATAAGTCTGATCTTCCCCGATCCAGAAGGAGGAGGCGTTCACCACTTCTTTATCCGCGCTGAAGCGGGCCTGATTCGGACGAAACGGGCCTGATTCCGCGCCCCACATCTGATTGAACTCGCGCCAGTAGGCACGGGCGAGGGCAACGTCCTGAATGTTGAGCATGTTCTGGAACTGATTGTTGGTGCCGTCATCGGTCGCATTCCAGGAGCTCGTTACGACCCAGGCTTTGTGGTAATCCTGGTGAAAGGCGTCAATGACCGCAAACTTGTTGTGCATTTGCTCGCTACTGTTCGCCTGAACGGCGGGCACACCATTGTTTTGCATACGGTTGATAACCGCATTGGGATTTCCGGTATGATTGGATCCAATCACACGTACCTGAACCCCGCGCTGATGGGCGTCAATGATGGCGTCGGCAATGGCGTTGCCTACCGCCCCGCTGATGTTGTAAAAGGCGAACTCGGCAGATATTTCGGCCGCTTCGATGAACTCGATGAGACGATCAGCAAAGTTGATGTTTTGGTTGGCTTCGTTGAACAGGGCAAGTTCATGCGCCACACTTTTATTGAACAGGGCGATGATTTCACCGGTGCTGCCGGGCGGTGAAGCGGTTGAGCTGAGGTAGCGGTTCGTAATGCTGGTGTCCGTCCCAGCGGCGGAACGCATTTCGAACTCAAAGGTCTCGGCATACCACAGGCCATCGATGGTTACGCTGTGGAAGGTTTTTGGCGTCGGATCAATGATGGTACCGAGCTCAAGGGAGGAGGTGAGTCCGTAGCGAACTTCGGTGTGCCCCGGCTCTTCGGTTTCCCACTCAAGGGTAATGCTGTTGTTTGTGGCCGAAGTGGTAAAGGGAGGCGCGGTTGTGATGATGGGACCGCTTGTGATTTGAATATCGGTGCGGAAGCGCGGCAGAAGCTGATTGGTGGACATGAAGCGACCCGCAATGCCGGTAATTTCGACTTCGCTGTTCGGGATGACCGCTCCGGGGATGTTGGTGAAGTTATCCACGCGGAGTACGCTTTCCAGAGCGCCGTCCGTGATGTTGTAGTTGGTACCGCCGGAAAATACGCCGCCGGAAGTGAAGGTTACATCACTAACCCTTACCAACTGACCTTCAAACGCGCCGGAATTAAGCTGTTCAAGGGTTATATCAACCGGCTCAACTTCTTCATTAAATTCACTAAAGACTTCAAAGAAGGTATGATCCACAATCTGTAGCAGCTGATTGAAACTGCCTAAGGTCCCGCTTACGACCAGGGAATCACCGATGATGGCCCCGACGAGATATTCATCCCGCATGATGGGTCCGCTGAACCAGCCGATCCCGCCGGTGCCATCCTGCAGGTACACGGGTCCGGCGAACTGATCTGCCACGGTTACGCGTCCGGCAATGGTTACTTCCGTGCCCTGCGGCAGGCTTCTCGCTACGGCGATGGGCAGCGGCTCGGAGGTATCGAGGGTTTCTCCGGCAAGGTTAATCAGGAAGGAAGACTGTTCCGGATCGTTGGTTTCGAAGCTGAGGCTTCCGCTGTATTGCCCGTTTACGGGGGCGTTGTATTGCAGGGCTACGGTTACCGACTCAAGGGTTCCGATCGTAAGGTCGAGGCTTCCATCCACAGAAAAAACTTCGCCTTCAAGCTGCGCACCGGAAATTTCGAGGGGCGTCTGCCCTTCATTGCGGAGACGAAGGGTTGCGGAGCTACTGCCGGTTGTCGTTCCGAAATCGAAAGTTGAACCGCTTTGGAAGGGCTCGTCGTTGATTCTTACGGTGAGCACCGGCTCTTCGATTTCCTGTACGAAATCTGAAATAAGAATGTCATCTACGTTGATCCGGTTGCCGGCGGTGCGCTCAAAACGAAGCCGGACGTTTCCGGGGATGTTTTCGGTGATGGTGTATTGCTCGAGCGTGTCCCCCAGGGTAATGGGATCCCCGATGGGCTGCCAGTTGGAACCGCCGTCGGTAGAAACGCTGACCTGCACAATGCCCCCGGTGTCGTTGGCGAAGCCGGAATTGGCTGCAAAGAAGGAAACTTCACTCATCCCATTGGGGTAGTCAAAATTCATCTCAATAAACCCCGCCCGGATTCTGGCAGACTGCGCGCCGTTTTTCCGGTCGTTGGCAGCGGTTCCAATAAGGGCGTCACTAAAAAACCAAACGCCTGTTTCGAGTTCAACAGGCGCCGGGGCATAGCCGGCTTTTTCTCCCTGTTCGATATCCTCAAAGAGCTGAGCCTGTACGAGGGCGGGAAGCGCCATCATACTGATCAGCACGAATGTGCGTAGCCAAAACTTCAACATATTTACAGCTTTATTTGTGTGATTTGATACAATTTGGGATGACAGCTACCATGCCCAACTTACCTATCGGGTGGAAAATCAATGGTTTGGGTTCATATATGCGTAAACCCTTTTGAACCGGGCAGGGAGGCCGTGCTTAGTACAATGCGGGAAGCAGATCTACAGTCTAAAAAAGCGAAAAAAGGCTTTGAACCTTCAAACAGGGCGGTGTAAAAGCGCTGAGCTTCTGCATGAGAGGCAGAAGTCAGCAACCGCCGGATTGCCTTAGTCTTTGTGAATCATCAACCTTAGATATAAGCGAACATCCATAATTCAAACTACGAATATTTTATAAGAATGCGGCATGCTGCGGGAAAGTTTACGCAGCGGTAACACCCCTTTAAAGCTGCGCGATGGAGCGTGTTTGCATGTCCCGGTTTAAACGGCAGCGTTTCGTTTTTGAACCTTCGTCAGTAAGTCGTCGATTTTTTTGCCGTGCCGCGCCCAGTCGAGATGGCGGTTTATGTTTTTAAGCGTTCTTTTGGGAAGAAGTTTGACGCGCCCAAGCAGCAGGCGGCGCATTTTTTTATAGAGGTCGTCTTCATCTTCATAAAAAACAGGCGCGTGAAGCAGGGGCTCATGCAGGCTCTCCGGTATAAGCTCGGTATAGGTGAGGTCGCGGGGTACCATGGGATGACAGCCGCAGTACACCGCTTCCATCAGCGCGGTACAGAAGAATTCGTAACGGGAAGTGGACAGCACAATGTCGCCCTGCCTGAGCAGGCTCGCGTATTTTTCCTGATCCGAGACATAACCATAGTGCAGAATCCGGTCGCCAAAGCGATCCCGCAGACTCCGCAAATCCGGACTTTCATTGTGAAGCTGTTCTCCGGCCAGGATCAGATCGAAGTCGCATTCGGAATCATCAAGCCGGCTGATGATACGGTTGAACATCTCCGGATTGCGGTCATACTCCCACCGCTGATTCCAGACAATGACCGGCGCGCGTTTCGTTGGAGACGGCGCCGCTGCATTTTCGAGCTCCCGCAAATGCAGCCCGGGGTGAACAACTTTGCTCTTTTCTTTGAGCGTATCAGCGAGTTCAAGATAGCGGCGATCAGAGTATTTTTTGAGAAACAGGGGCAGCGCGCCAAAGAAAGCGTCATAGTGAAAACGCGAATTGAACCAGAGCTCATCGGCCACAAGCGCACTCAGGTAGTTGATGTAGCAGTAGGTTTCATCCCGGTCTTCGCCCAGCGGCAGCGGCATGGTAAGCTGATTTTCATGCATATACATCACGCAGGGCGTATGCGCAAACCGCGGGTTGGTGAGGGCGATGAATGCCGGCAGGTTGGTCATGGAGCTCGCCAAAATAAGATCAATCGGCTCGCTTACGCTGCGGGTTTCTTCAGCCAGACTGACGGCTCCGCCGCTCATGCGCCATTTCCAGGAAATATCACTCAGGCTCACCGGGAAAACCTGATGACGCGAATAGTCGCAAAATCCCTTCATGAAAGCTTTATGTGAGCCGCCGCTGTAAGGTTCAAGATAGAGGATATTCATGCACAAGCTGATCTATAGTTGAGTCGCTGATTTATTCAGGATACGCACCTGCCCTTAACCCGAATGATTCATCCTAAGATAATCCGTATTTATCTGACAAGAAAAAGATCCGCGCTTCATCCGAACGGAATTATCCCGCATTATTCACCAAGAAATTTTCTTGCTGGCAAGGCGAAGCTGAAAACTCAGCGGAAGGGTACCTAAGTACCCTGAGCATGAGTTTTCAGATTCAACGCCGCCAGCGGGGAAATTTCGCTGCGCGGGAATCGCTTCGCTCGGTGCGCAGTCTTTACACCACACTCAAATTTGGGCTACCAGTGTTTTTAACTAAGCTAATTATAATCATATGTTTAACAAACACATCCTGTTGATTGTGAATAATGCGGGTAATGCGGGCTAAGCCTGTCCCGGAAAAAAAGCCATCGGTCGAAGACGAGCGGTTAAAACAGAAAAAGCTGCACAGGGCAGCTTTTTCGGAAGATCATCAAAAACGTCACACAGCCGATCAGGCAAGTGCAGCTTTAACTTTTTCGAAATCAGGAATGTCAGAAGCTTTTTCGAGGACTTCAGCGTACTGCACCACACCTTCTTTATCAACAGCAAAGGCGGAACGCTTCGCGACCCCGTGCATGCCGAAGAACTCATCATACAGGCAGCCATAAGCTTTGGCGGTCTCTTTATTGAAATCGCTCAGGAGCTGAAAGTTATAGCCCTGTGCTTTTTTGAATTCCTTCAGTGTGAAAAAACTGTCAACGCTGATGGCAAGAACTTCAGCGTCGAGAGATTCAAATTGCTTGAGGCTGTCGCGTACCTGACATAATTCGTCCGTGCACACAGATGAAAAAGCAAGCGGGAAGAAGAGAACAACTACATTTTTTTTGCCGGCAAAGCCGGAAAGACTAACATCTTCACCGTCTGAATTTTTGAGGGTAAAATCGGGCGCTTTATCTCCTTTTAGGATAACCATGGTATCAATTATTTTGAGGTGATGGGTTTATGGGATAGGCGGAAATGATTGCCGCCTATGACTTTTGGTTGTTTTGGAAACAGATAAGACTGCAAAATCAATCCTCAAGTTCAGCATTTTGCAGCTGAACCTGTTTTACCACAAACTGATAGCCGCTCACGAAAATAAGGATGCCCACAACGGTAATTATTTTCCAGACCCAGGGGAAGCCCAATATCGCCTGCGCGGGGAACCAATACACCACAAAGCCCAGCAGGACAAGCACAATACCGAGAAAGCTGTAAATGAACTCGAACATTTTAGTTGCAAAAAGTCCGAATAAAAGCAGCGCGACCAGAATCGCACCGCCCTCATAAATACCAATCATGACTTCCTGCAGGTAAATGGTTTGGTAAAGCAGGATGTAGGCCGGAATGAGTATAAGTGCCGAAAAATTGAAACTATACGGGTATCGGGCAACGAGCGGACGGTCTTCCCAGTTTTCAATACTCAGCGCCACGAGCACGAAACTGACGGCGCTTACCTGCGTCCAGCCCTGCAGGTTCAGCCGCTCAAAAGTCTGCGGATCAATCAGGTTGAAATCAAGTACTATCCAGGAAGCCGATGTTAGAAAATAGAAAAAGGAGGATACCGCCCACCAGATAAATTTTATATACCGCACCTCCTTGTATAGGAGCAAAAAGCGAACAAGGGCGTACAAAAGCGTGAGGTTGAGCGCAAGGGTAAGGTACCAGGTCATTGCTGAGGTTTTCCCTTGTTTTGGTTCGAGCGATCGATAGCAAGTACCCGCTCAGCAACAAGCTTTAGTTGCTGCCGCTCAAAAACAATCATCTCCTGCAGCACATCGGCAATGGTACGGGTCTGCCCGTTAATCTCACCGGCCTTTTCTATGCAATCCTGCCCGGCAGCCTGCAGATAGGCGACAAAGGACTTTCGGTTTCGGATCAAATTTTTCAGCACCGCTTCCGTGCTTTCATGCTGTATGGAAGAAAAATCAGCGGTTGTTCTGAAATCAGGCAGGGAAGCCTGCACCTTGGGCAGGGAGAAGAGTTGTTCAACCAGCGGACGAAAGTATGTGAGCTGTGCATGGTCGATTAGGTATATCATATCCAGGATAGACGTAATGCCCGAGCTCTTCTCGGTTGCCGGTACCACATCAATGACGAGGGTCAGGGCTTCGGCTTCATCAACGAGATAGGCGATGTCATCGGTGATGCGGCTGAATTGTTCTGTCGTATTCATAAAATGAGAAACGTGTATAATCAAAAAAAAGCCCGGAGATTCAGCTGAAACCCGGGCTTTTGTAATAACTGAAAAATCTTCAGGACTTGCGTAAAAGCTGAATTAAAGCGGCTTTTCGCTATCCGTATCAGTTTTTAGATTCTTTGTTTTTGGCCTCCAGCATATCAACGAGCGAAAGACCGGTATCCCAGTTTTCGTCTCGGTTGCGGACGGAGTGAATATTGTTTTCCTCTTTAAAATTCCAGAACTGACCAAACTGTCTGTTTTTGTATTGTTTGAGGAAGTCGAGGCGGTCTTTGAGATCTTCCTTATCAACGAGCAGTCTTTCCTTGTCGTAAATAGCGTCGCCTCTTGAGTGATAGACGAGATCGTAATCTTTACTCATTACGATGGCTTCTTCCGGGCAGACTTCCTCACAGAATCCACAGTAGATACAGCGGAGCATGTTAATTTCGAAGAAATCGGGGAAACGCTCTTTCTCATCGTCAGTTTCGGCAGCCTGCATGCTGATCGCGAGCGGCGGACACGCACGGGCACATAACCCGCATGCTACACAGCGCTCTTTGCCATTGTCTTTTACGAGAACAGGACGCCCTCTGAAGATGGCAGGCGGATCCCAGCGTTCTTCGGGATAGCGCATGGTCACATCCGGTTTGAACATTTGCTTAAAGGTGTAAGCCATCCCTTTAAGGATTTCCGGAATGTAGAGACGCTCTAAGAAAGTAAGTTTGCGCTCGTTCTGATGATTGTCCGTTAACGCATTGCGAACCGGCTGGTCGAGATTTTGTGTGTAGTCAATCATAATTTGGATAAAGGTTCAGCGAAAACAGATCAGCTTTATGCTGTAATTGACCTTCCTGATCTGTGATTGCTTTTTTAAAAGGCCTTAATTTGCAAAGATACAACTTGCAGCAGCAGTTTTCAATTCAAAATCGGCGCCGCCGCTCATTTCTCTTTAAAAACCATGGTGATGGGAACCCCTTCAAAATCGAAGGTATCCCGGATTTTATTTTCGATGTATCTGCGGTAATTAACAGGTAATTCTTTCGGTTTGTTCATGAAAAAAGCAAAAACCGGGGGATTTTGTTTCACCTGTGTCGCATAGTTCATTTTGAGCTGATGCCCCCTCACATAGGGCAGCGGCCGCTCTATCTTGATTTGCTCCAAAAACTGATTGAGCTGCGACGTCGATATTTTGCGCTTGCGGTTTTCCAGTACCCTGTCAACCAGCGGAAGCACATCATAAATACGCTTCCGGTTGAGCGCGGAGATGGACACAACAGGCACATAGCTGAGCATGCGCACTTTTTCGCGTATCTCTTTCACGTAATCGCGAAAGGTGTTGGATTCCTTCTCGAGCAGGTCCCATTTATTGATGACCATAATAATCCCCTTGTTGAAGCGCTCGGCTTCGGCAAGCACGCGTACATCCTGCGCCTCAAGGCCCTGCGTCGCGTCAATCAGCAGTATGGCGACATCGCACTCCATCAGGCTGCGCATGGTTCTTACGGTACTGTAGAACTCGATATTCTCTTTTACCTTGGTGCGCTTTCTCAGGCCTGCGGTATCCATCAACAAATATTTGCGCCCCTCATATTCGTAGGTACTGTTGATGGTATCGCGGGTAGTACCGGCTACGTCCGTTACAATGGAGCGGTCGTGGTTCAGCAGGGCATTCACATAGCTGGATTTACCCACATTCGGACGCCCGATGATCGCAAGTTTTGGGTAGGTGTCATCGGCAACAGGTGTGGGTTCGGGCAGGTCCCGAACGAGCGCGTCAAGCAGGTCACCGGTTCCGGATCCGTTTACGGATGAAACGGGAAAGAGCTGATCAAAGCCAAGACTGTAAAATTCGGCGGTATTCCAGCGGCGCTCTTCATTATCGGCCTTGTTCACAACGAGATACACCGGCTTTTTTTGAGCGCGCAGAATCTGAGCCATTGCATTGTCAAGATCCGTTATCCCGGTTTCCACATCTACAACAAAAAGAATGGCGTCAGATTCATCCATCGCAAGGTGTACCTGTTCGCGGATGGCTGTAAGAAAAACATCTTCATCCTGTGGCACATAGCCGCCCGTATCGATCACCGTGAAATCAGTATCATTCCAGAAGGAGTTGCCGTAATGCCGGTCGCGGGTTACGCCGGAAAAGTCATGCACAATCGCTCTGCGCTGCCCGATCAATCGGTTAAATAAAGTCGATTTGCCGACATTGGGCCGGCCAACAATGGAAACTACGGGTAGCATATTTCTTTTTGTTTTTGGATGTATGCGTCTATATTAGGTAATTGCCAATCAGGATAATCAAAAATGCTGTTATGCAGCGCTCCCGATGATCACGCAGTATTGCGCTTCCTGATCAGCCTTACAATATACAGCTTTCTCCTTTTACATATTTGGTTATTACCAGCTGTCAACCCCTGCAAAACACCACACAACCCTGATGCTCCGCTCCCTTTACGAACAACTCGGCTTCTTCCCTACTTTAATCTTTAGTGTTTTGTTTTTTGTATGCTTCACTTTTTGGCTCGCGGGCATTGCAGGACTCCTTGCCAACAAAGACCGCCGAAAGTCAACCGAGTGGTTCACCTACATGCTTATCATTTTTGTACCGCCCTACCCCATCATTTGGCTGATTACTGATGTTTTCAGGCAGTATTTCAGAATTACAAGAAAATCAGCCCAGGCGCAGAAAAGCCGTCAGTCTCACTCCTCCGTAACCTCCGCCTGAGTTCCGTCTCCAAGCTGCAGCGGTGTGTCAGGCGCCGCGGCGGAAGCTTCCGGCAGCTGTGTCTGCGGCAGCTCTGATTCATCCACAAGCAGCCAGGGTTCAAGCAGCGATTCTCCCATTTCAGCCAGAAAGCGGGATGGCTTGGTAAACACATCCCCAAAATTACTGTGCTGCAGTATGGGGTAGCTGATATACAGCATATCCTGCGCCCTTGTCACGGCTACATACAGCAAACGAAGTTCCTCATCAAGCTCTTCGGGTTCATCAACGGAAAAACCTGAAGGAATCACCCCGTCAAGGCACTGAATCAAAAAGACGTGCGCCCACTCCAGGCCTTTGGCAGAGTGTATGGTCGATAGCACAAGCGGCGTCTCGTCTTCCCTGCCTGCAAGGGTATCAACGGCTGTAGCCTCAATCGGATCAAGGGCGAGTTCTTCCAGCAGCTGCGGGTAATCCCGGTAATTCACGGCAATGGCTTCGAAAGCCTCAAGGTCTTTGAGCCGCTTCGGATGATCATCAAACTTTTTCTCGCAAACCGGCTTGTAGTAGGCGTGAATCTGCGCAAGTGCTTCGGCAGGGCTAAGCTCATTTTTCTTCAGATCAATAAGCAGCTGACTTAAACCCAGCAGCCCGGCTTTGAATTTTTCACTTACAAGCCCGCTCGCAGCGAGTTCATACGGGTTGCCTGCCGTAGCGAGCCAGTTCAGCAGGTCTGCGGCTGTCTTGGGACCAATACCTTCAATTAGCGTGAGAATTCTGTTCCACGCCAGGGCGTCATCGGGGTTTACAATTACGCGAAGGTGTGCAAGCACGTCTTTGATGTGCGCGGCTTCCGAAAACTTTTGTCCCCCGTACTTAATGAAGGGAATTTTGCGCCGGTTGAGCTCAATTTCGAGATCAAACGAATCCCTTCCGTTGCGGAAAAGCACGGCCATATCGCCCAGGCTCAGCTCCTGTTCGCGCAGGTTCATAATCATCTGCACCACAAAGCGGGACTGTTCCCGGGTATCAGCTGTTTTGACGAGCGCCGGCAGCTCCCCATCTTCCCGTTTGGTGAACAGCTTTTTTTCGAATTTATCCCGGGCCTGTTCCAGCACCTTGTTAGCCACGCGCAGAATGTTACCGGTTGACCGGTAATTTTCCTCCAGCGTAATGCGCGTGCTGCCTTCAAAAAGTTCGGGGAAGCGCATGATGTTTTTATGGTCCGCGCCCCTGAAACGGTAAATACTTTGGGCGTCGTCGCCAACTACCATCACCTTGCCGCTCGCAGGCGTAAACAAACGCACAAGCTCGGCCTGAATGGCGTTGGTATCCTGATACTCATCAACAAGCACGTACTGATGTCGTCCGCGCACAAGCTGCAGCACCTCCTCATTCTGAAGCAGCTCAACCGTACGAACGAGCAGGTCATCAAAATCCATCACCCGGTGTTGTTCCTTGTACTGCCGGTAAGCCGACGCCAATTCTTCAATGCGCTCGATGTGATTCAAAAACTGATCGTACCCGCGCTCCACAACTTCATACAGGCTGAGCTGTTTGTTGATGGCGGCGCTGATGATGTTCTGAAGCGTACTTTTTTTGGGAAATCTTGTTTTCAGCTTATCGAAGCGAAACTCTGCGCGCAGCATTTGCAGAATATCCTGCGCGTCGGCGGTATCAATGATGGTGAAGTTCTGGGGAAAGCCAATGTGTTCATGATACTGATGAAGCAGCTGACTGCAATAAAAATGAAAGGTGCCGCCGCGCACTTTCCGGCAGCGCTCATCAAGTACCGAGGAAGCACGGTCGAGCATTTCCCGCGCTGCGCGTCGGGTAAAGGTGAGCAGCAGTATTTTGGATGGATCTGCACCGGCTTCGATAAGGCGTGCAACCCGGTAAATAAGGGTGCGGGTTTTGCCGGTTCCCGCACCGGCAATTACGAGCGCAGGGCCGCCCTCGTGCATAACGGCCTGCAGCTGCGCTTCATTAAGCAGGGCAGCATAATCAATACTGTAGGCTGGCTCCCGCTGTGCTTCTTTTTTTAGGATGAATTTTTTCATAGCCGCAAAATACTAAATACGCGCTATATGTAAAAAATATATGCGGAAGCAATTCAGGCAATTTTCGCCCCGGGCTTCAAAAACATGAAGGCATAAAAAAAGCCTTCAGCAAATGAATTGATGAAGGCTTTTGCTCCCCGGGCTGGATTCGAACCAGCGACCGATCGGTTAACAGCCGATTGCTCTGCCACTGAGCTACCGAGGATTGTTTGTTGATAGATTCAAATATACAAACCGAGTGAACACCTTGTCAATAGTTTTTATCCAATTTGACGAACTATTTTTGAGCCGCAAAACGGGCTGGAGAAAAAGCGGTTTTTAAAGGAATATTTAATTTTGAATATGTTTATTTGAATTTATTTGTTATATTTGAGTAGTAGTTAATCACACCCTTCCAAACGAAAATAGGCTGCCCTGAATCTGAACTAAGCCGCAAGAGGTAACATCATGTCACTGAACCCTTTAAATAGAAAACCTGAAGCGAACATTAACCACGGTTATTTTGTGCGCATTCAGCTTGGTCTTGTTGTAAGCATGCTTCTGTTCGTACTGATTTTTAAAGTAAACTTCAGTTTTGAACCCAGCATGGATTTTGAAGTTGTAGAGCGTGAAATAGTTGAGCTCGAAGAAATTATTCAAACAGAAATAATCGAAGCCCCGCCACCGCCACCGCGTCCGCCGGCGCCGATTTCTGTACCGGATGACATTATCATGGATGACAACCTCGTCGATTTCGACGCCTTCCTTGATTTCGACGACGCCATGGCAAGTCAGCCGGCTCCTCCCCCGCCACCATCCGATGATGAAGACGAAGGCGAAGTTTTCGTAATTGTAGAACAAATGCCCGAGCTGATCGGCGGTATGGCTGAGCTCCAGCGCCAAATCGTCTATCCGGAAATCGCACGGCGTGCAGGTATCCAGGGTCGGGTTGTCGTTCAGTTTATTATCGACGAGCAAGGATATGTGAATGATCCCTTTGTAGTGCGCTCAGCCGGTGGCGGTCTCGACGAAGCAGCCATCGCAGCCGTTCAAAAAGTACGCTTCACCCCCGGCATGCAGCGCGGGCGTCCCGTACGCGTTCAATATACATTACCAGTTCAGTTCAGGCTAACACAAGCCGATTAACACATCAACGGTTCGGTCATGAAATGGCCGGGCCGTTCTTTTTTTAACTGAACTGTATTTCGAAATCAAGCCAGCCCTTTCGTGCAAAGGGCTGGCTTTTTTTGTATCAGCCACTCTCTGCCCGCAGCATATGACGAAGCAAAATCACGCCCCTGCAAAATTACTACGGCAGCTTCCAGTGCCCGTCGTAGCCCACCTTGTACAAAACAAGCCCCTTCGCCGGAGCCGTCGTACCCGATTTTGTACGATCCGGATTCCGAAAAAGTGCGCTGAATTCCTCAGCGGTTTTCTTCCCGCTGCCAACATCTATGAGCGTGCCCACAAGTGACCGCACAAGATTCCTTAGAAAACGGTTTGCGGTAACAACATAGCAATAGCGGCCGTAGTCATCCGCCTCCCGGAAATAAGACTCGAAAAACCAGCAGCGATGATGTGGCAGAGCCGGATCAAAAGGGGTAAAGGAAAGGCAGTCAAGATCGCCCTGAATGCAGGAAGCCGCCCTGCGCATGTCATCAAAATGGGGCAGTTGCGGAAAAAAAGCCGTTGTCTGTCCGAACAGCGGTTGATGTATATCTGAAAAATAATAATGGTAGGTCCGGTAATCGGCGTCAAACCGCGCATGGAAGCTGTCATGCACCGGCACAAGCTCCTTCACGAACACATCGGGCGCCAGCAGCCCGCTCAGGCTTTTTCGCAGCCGGGCGCGCTCCGTTTCAGACAGCGCACGCGGAAAATCGAAATGCGCAACCTGACCGTTGGCATGCACTCCGGCGTCTGTGCGTCCCGAACCATGTACCTGCACCTTCTGCCGCAAAGCTACGCCCAGCGCCTTCTCAACCGCCGCCTGAACCGTTGGTGCATTCGGCTGTATCTGCCAGCCCGAAAAGGATGAGCCGTTATAGGCAAGCGTAAGTCTGAATCTCGGCACAATTAACGAATAAAATGTTGATGTTGGCCCGCTTCACCCTGCACAGCGTAAATGGCAGCGCCTAAAACGAAGTGATGCCCCCTGAACCAGATTATGGAGTGGATCATGCTTATTTTTTTTGGGGGAAACTCCGTGAACATCACGGTCTTTCGTGACAGGCTGAAAGACCCCAAATCAAAGATAGGTCCCTTGCTTTTTTTGGTACCGGGTGAAACCAAAAGCGTAGCCCAAAACGAGTGAACGGACACAAAAAAAGCCCCCTTGCTTAGGCTTGGTAATAACTAAAAACCTGAAACCCTAAAGCAAGGAGATGTACGGAATACTGAAAATTACTTAACAGCAAGGGTATTCACAAGCACATCCCAAAAACAAAGCTAACAAAGCCGGCAAACGCACACAATTCGCCAGAAGGGCTCACGCAGCAGGTTACGCCCGCCAACAGCTCAGAAGCGATACCTGAAGCGGGCTTCAAAACCTTGCTGCGGATCAAGGGCCGAACGACCTACCCCGACTTCAAAACGGTCTGACTCCGCTGCCTGATTATTTGCCCTGATGAAGGCGTGCACCCCGCTGATCACACGGTTCACAACCATCAGAGAAACAACGGCAGGAATCTGACGCTCAGCGCGGTCTTTGCGGTCGCGCAGCTGCAGGAATTCTCCGCGGTTATCTTCACTCTGCCACTGCCAACGGTTTTCCGGAATGTCATCTATCAGACGGTCCCAGTTCCGGCTTCTCAGCTGCGCGTCATTGTAGGCAGCAAGGGAGTTGGCACCCGCAACAGCAAGCTCAATGTTGCGCGGCACCGTTCTCAGGTCGATACCTGCAAAGGTGCGGGCATGCGTATAGATGTCATTTTGCAGCACATTCACATTGTGACTCAGATAGACAAGCGAGCCCAACAGCATGAGATCGAGACCCAAGTGAAGCTGCCCCCGCCGCCACTCAGCCGGATCAGCGTAATATTGCCCCCATCCCGGCAGCACGAAGGACCGGAGCATGGCGCGCGCTGGCTGTGGCGCGTGCTGCATACCGCCGGTATTAAAATCACCGCCCGGGGATGTATAGAAGGTTCCCGCTGATAGCGCTGCCATCCCGAACGAGCTGTTGCTATCGGCTGCCTTAAACTGCCCGGCGGCTTGTTCGGGCATGGTACACATCATCCCAAAAAGAAAAATCAGACCTGCCGCAGCCTGCCTGATTTTTCCGTGTAATCCGAATGTAATCCTAAAAGTTTTTCGCAATGGGTCGGTATGATTTAGTCGTTGGACGCGACCTTTTTATCGGTCCCGGCCTGTTCTTTTTTCAAACGCTGCGTACGTTTGAAGTTTTTGCGCTGATCATCCCAGCGGCGGTAGATTGCAATAGAGAAACCAAACATGAGCAGGAATGTTCCGAGCCAAACGACAGAAACCAGCGGCTTGCGTTCGATGGCAACAATAATCCACTCATCTTCGATGAGCTCTTCTATGCCCACAAGGCGGAAGTGCGCTTCATCGGTTCGCGTGTCAATGGTTTCAAAAACCACTTCAAAGTTGAAGTCTTCGAGCTCTACGGCCGGGCTAAGTACGGAGTTAATCCCGTCTTCAAAAAGAATGGCGTATTTGGGCTCAACGGTCATTTGCTGACGCGTCTGAAGGTTGGTGATCTCCAAACGGGCCCGCACGCCTACGATGGCATTCTCAGGCAGCTCCGATTCTGACATATTAATAAATCGCTCAAACCGCACGCTGTACTGTCCGAGCTGACGGGTAGAGCCGGGGGCAAGACGAATCAGGTTGTCAATATCACTCTGCAGAGACTGTTCGTAGCCGTTCATAAGGATGTCGGCCACCGCCTGAAAGGTCGTTTGGTGCTCAATCCGGTTGTTTTCCCGCTCTACGAGCGAAGAGCCGGAGACATACACGTAAATATCACGCAGCAATCCCATACGCACTTCTGGATCAACCGTCCAGCTCATGTTACCGGCTGACGAGTTTGCAATCATCGGATAAACGACCGGATTTACCGTGAAGGTTCTGCCATTGCGCAGGTCCTTGAACTCAATGCGGTAGCGCTGTTCGCCGGGACGGTTGTCGTGCGTAATATCGGCGTGTGTAAAGGTCACATCGTAGCGGTCACCTACACGCTTGGGCACGTTGATGTCAAGCTTCATCACATCCATCGTTTGGTAAACGCGGAAGCCGTCTTCATCATAAATTTCGCCGCGCTCAACGGCAGCATTGTAGTTGATGGTCGACCGGTCAAGCAGTGGCGTATCGTAGGCCGCGCCAAGGAAGCCAATCAGCAAAACGGCAAATCCAATGTGTGTTACAGAACCGCCAATCATTTTGGGGTGAAGCTTCACAAGCTTGAACATGATCATGCCATTGCCCACGATAGCGAATACAGCTGCAAACAGATAGACCATATACAGGATGTTGGTCACGCCGGACACCACAATAAGCGCTACGGTGATCACAGAAGCCGACACCGTTGGCGTAATCAGCACCCCTGCAAAGCTCTCGGTATCTTTAAATTTGTTCCACCACAGGTACTGCGTGAGCACGGTCAGGAATGCGATGGCTATGGCAAAGGGAAGCGTCCAGTCGTTGTAGAACTGCGGCTGCGGCGGGGTTGGGTTGGCCACAAACAGGCGTCCGATAATGGGCGCGCTTGTTCCGAGAATAATAACCAGGGAAACGAGCAGCAGCGTCATCGCACCGGAAAACATGAAAAATTCCCTTGAGAAAAACGGCGTTTCATTTTTCGGGGATGGAAGCTCACGCATGCGCAGCAGGTACAGAATCAGCCCGCAAAGGGATACTGCCAGAATGAAAAACAGCAGCTGATTGTAAAGCCCGAGATCAACAAAGCTGTGTACGGAAGAGTCACCCAAAATACCGGAACGCGTCAGGAAGGTCTGATAGACAATGGTGACGTAAGCGAGAATCGCAAAGATGATAGACGCTTTGTGCGCGATCTTGCTGCGCTTCTGAATAAGCATGGTGTGAATGCCCGCTGTTCCGAGAATCCACGGCACAAGCGACGCATTCTCAACGGGGTCCCAGGCCCAGTAGCCGCCAAAGCTTAGGGTTTCGTACGCCCAGTAGCCGCCCAGGAAAATAGCAACGAGCAGGCAAAGGTTGGCACCCAGGGTCCAGGGAAAGGCCGGATAAATCCACTCGTGATATTTGCGTTTCCACAGCGAAGCCAGCGCGTAGGCAAACGGAATGGCCATCATGGCAAAGCCCAGGAAGATGATGGGCGGGTGAATGATAATCCACGGACTGCGCAGCAGGTCATTGAGTCCGCTGCCTTCAGCCGGGATAAATGCGGGATTATTGATGAATACCGGCAGATGGGCAAACTCTGTGGCAGTAAGCCGGAACGGGGACGCGCCTATGTGCACGCCAAAAACCGTCACCCCAATAATCATGGAAGTCAGGAAAACATGCGTCAGGGTCATGAAAAACATAACCGGCGCACGATAGGTGTCGCTTGTCCATCGGATGAGTCCCAGGCCTACCAAAAATGAAGAAAGGATCCACAGCATGAAGCTTCCTTCCTGCCCGCTGTAGAAAGCGGCCCAGAGATAGGCGTTGCTCAGATCTGAGCTTGTGTAATTGTACACATAAAAGTACTGAAACTGATTGGTCAGCAGCAGATAGACCAGCAGAGCGGAGCCCAAAAACATCATGGCCCCGTGAAAGCCAAAAAGCAGGTGCGCGGTGCGCTCTAATGATTTATTCTCTTTTTGTGCAGCAAAAAAATAAAAAACAAAGGCCCCCAAAGAGGCCAGAAAAGCAAAAATAACGGATAATGATCCGATTGTTCCAATCATGAGTTACAGCTAATACTTAGGGTGACAGTCGGTTACTATTTGTTGAATTAACCCTACAGGTTAACCATTTCGAGATTTGACGCGTCATTATATTTGGACGGGCATTTAACCAGCATGTCATCACTGAGCATTACGCCATTTCTCATTTTGCCTACGACGACCAGGCTTTCCGCGTCTTCGAAATTGTTGGGCTTTGGCTTGTTGTAGCTTACCCGGCGTACCTGTCCGTAGTTGTCTTCCATATAAAAATTGAAGACCATACGCTGATTGTCGAATCCATGCGGCTTGTCGGGTACCCAGGTACCGATAACATGTACGCGGTTACCTGAAAGCTCTGCGTCTTCAAATCCGACGTAGCTTCCAAGACTGTTTCCAAAATTCCACATCAAAAGGGATGTAAAAAGGACAATTGCAACGGTTCCGATAATAACTCTGGGTTTCATAGGCTGTGAAATGTTAGTTGATACAAATAAAATCTTTGCTGTTTGAAGGATACCCGGCCAAAAGCGGGTTAATTATGATTTTTCCGAAGCGTCAGTGTTAGGTGCTGACGCTGATATTTTTTGTTCCAGCTCATCAATCTTACGATCAACACGAACCAGATAGTAGGCTAACACGAACCAAATAATGAGTGTTACTGACAATACCACAAATATAAGGTCATTTGATGACATTATTTGAATAAACATATTTGCTTCTGTAGCGGTATCCGCACCGGCCCAGTTTTGATAAACAGGATCAGCCAGTGAATCAGCTGCGGAGTACACGATGATATCGTTCATGAACCTTAACTTAAAAAGAGAGATGGTTTTAAAGGTCGGTGTTTCTTGTTTCTAAAGTCAGTACGGCTTTTCGGTAGCGGTAGCGAAGATTGGTCATCCAGTAGGCAAGTGCGAAGAATCCCAAAATTGCCGGGTAAAAAACGATACGCAGCTCAATCGCGGTAAACTCACTAAAGGCAGGATTGCCGTCGGCTCCGGGGTGAAGACTCGGGAGCTGACGCGGAATGACGTACATCAGGAATGGGATGGTCGAAGCAGCAAAGATGTTGTACACCGCAGAAAGCCGTGCGCGCAGCTGCGGATCATCGAAAGAAGAGCGTAGGATGAAATAGGCCACATAAATCAGCAGCGCGATGGCAGACAGATTCATTTTGGGTTCCGCAAATGTCCACCAGGCTCCCCAGGTAAACCGCGCCCAAACCATTCCGGTGAGCAGTCCGCAAATACCAAAAACAACCCCAATAGCGGAAGCCGATTCCGCTTTGAGATCGTCACCGGGATTTTCTGACCAGAGATAACGAATACTGTACACCATACCGGCTGCGAAAGCCGCAAACATGGTAAACCACATGGGTACATGAAAAATCAGGTTACGCGCGGTTTCTTCCAAAATGGCGATCTGTGGTATGTTTACGAGAAACGCAGCTGCAATCACAACTGTTAACCACGTCAGTACCAAGTACTTCCAGAGCTTCAAATGAAATCGGGATATTCGTTCTTATTTATTTCATGCATTCTAATGAATATATGTGAAACTAAAGTGAAACTGAAGCCCATACTGTTTGGATTCAGATTGTTGCTATACCCGTACACTGAAGCTTTCCAATCCACTATTCCTGCCGAAAAAAATCACCTAAAGTATTATTCTTTCTATGAGCGCTGAAAAGGCTGTCAGATACAAAACCCATCGCAACTATTATCACCGAGAATTTCGAAAAGCTGCCTGGCAAACCTTGCTTTTCGGGTACGGCTTCTTTCAGATTCGTAAGCTGAACAAACAGCTTGAATCAACTTCTTACGATGTCTTTAATGACAGAATTGTGATGAAGGACCCCGCGCAAAACGTGGACACAACCATCGAAATAAAAGATTTGACGTCTGTAAAGTGCATTCATCAGCCGGGTCACAGTAAGTTTGGTATAGCCGATCTTGCGCTTACGACCTCAACAGAGACCGTCACAATGAGGGGTATCGAAAATGCGGATCAGCTTGAAGATGTGCTTATCATTGCCATCGAAAAAGAAAAGCGCCGCAAAGCCATGCAGGAGCGGGCAAAAGGCGACTACAACCATTTCCGCGTTGGCGGACTCGAGAACATGAATGATCTTGTAGGGATGTGGCAGCAAGGACTCATCTCAGATGAAGATTTTGAAGCGGAGCAGCGCAAAAATAAGAACAAGCCTGTTTAGCCCTTTGGATTGGCGATCCCGCTTCTCTGTTCAGCCTGCATTAGAAATCCTGTGCAGAACTTCTCTGTATTAAGCGTTGAGTCATAATTCATTTTGAAGGGTAACACAATTTGTGCTTATGAACCGGCCCTGATTAACCCGTAATCACTGATCCCGGTAACGCCAATCGCCCATCGCTACCCCTTCCCTGTACTGCCGAATCCCCCTTGCCCCCTTTCGGTAGCGCTTAATTCATCCCACTCTTCAAACAACACCTTCACAACAGGTGACACAATGAGCTGCGCAATGCGGTCGCCGTGATTAAGCTGTACCGTTTCCTTTCCGTGATTGATGAGCAGTACTCCGATTTCACCACGGTAATCAGCGTCAATCGTACCGGGACTGTTGAGGACCGTAATGCCGTGCCTGAAAGCAAGGCCGCTTCGGGGGCGTACCTGTGCTTCAAACCCTTCAGGAAGTGCAATAGCGAAACCGGTGGGAATGAGCTGATATTCCCCCGGCTCAAGTGTGAAGGGGCCGCCGCATGCGCGCAAATCGGCGCCGGCTGCAAAGGCTGACTCATAAGCCGGCGCACTCTGATCAGGATTGTGGGGCAGCCGCTTGAGCTGCACCTGCACGGCATGTTTCGAATTACTTTGCATGTGCTATGAACTCCTTTCATTTTTGTGATAGTCTTTCAGGCGTATCCGGACGTTTCCTATCCAAACCGAAACCCGCGCTTCAATAGGCAAACGCCATGTTCCGGTATCATACCGGGACTCAAACTTCCCGCTAAACCCAAAAGGGCCATCGATGGAGGCGTCACCAAAGCTTAGATAAACATCCCGCATTTCATTGCCCAGGGCTTCCGAGCGAATGCGGTCTCTTTCTGTGGTGCTGCGGATATTTACGTAGGCCACTTCTTCATCAATAAATATGGGATAATTGATTTCGGTATCCATGCCGGCATGATTCCGACCCACATAGAACAAAGCGGGTCCGCCATCGAGCAGACCTGGCAGTTCAAGGGTATCGGCAGGGGTATCGTACTTTTCTACGACAATATGCCCCCGTTCATAATCAAAATGATAGGCATATTCCGGAAAACGCTCCCTGTGAACATTATCAACCCAAAACTTATGTGCCCAAACCGTGCTGTCATTTTGGGCGAGCAGGGAGTGATACTCATACCTGCGGCTTCCCATCAGCGGAATACCGGAATTGGACTGAATGGTAGCTGTTGTGTGAAGGAGCTTTTTCCCGTCAATGAGGGTATCCCTTGCACTCACATAAACATTACCGAGACGCATGAAGCCATAGCGTACTTCATAGGTAAACTGTTCACGGGCTTCAAACATAGATGAAAGTTCGGGAGCCGGCTCTGTATCCGCATAGTGAAGGGAAAGCGCTGTTGCCCCTATGCCGGCAAACAGCAAAAGCAGCAGAAGTACTGTTTTGACTGAAAAATCACGCATATTCTTCGATGAATCCCGCCAGGGCGTCTTCATCAAAACCAACCATGGCTGCGTCTCCGGCAAGCACCAGCGGACGCTTAATCATATTTTGATTTTCCAGCAGAATTTCGGCCAGCTCCTGATCCGTTATGTCTTTTCCGGCAAGTCCAAGCTTGCGCCACATCATCCCCCGCTTATTCATAAGCGTATCAATGCCTACTTTTGACAGTGCGTCTTCCAGCTCTTCTTCGCTGAGCGGGCTCTTTTTGACATCTCTGAATGTGTAAGGCGTTTCTCTCTCATCCAGCCAGCTGAGCGTTTTTTTGATGGTACTGCAATTCTTAATTCCTACGATTGTGAGCATGTGTATTCGGTTAAAATTCTGTATTCAGTGGGCAAAGCGCAGCTTCACAAACTTGAGCTGCAGACTGCAGGCCTAAGGTAAAAAATATCCGGCAGCTTCCGGACGGGTATTTTCGCAATACAGGCGTGCATGCAGCGCCCAACGTCTCAGAATGGGTATGCGTATGATACCACAAAAAAGACGGGGCGGTAACATTTCTTGCGAAATCTTATATTCTAAGCTGTATCTTATATTTACATCCAGATTTTCTTCCCAATTTTTACTCCTGATGAGATTTTCCAAGTATCTGATCCTGTTTGCCCTTTCCGCACTTCTCGCCCTAAACAGCGCCTGCAGCTCCACCGACGACGCGCAGCGTGATTTCGAGCGCGAAGCTTTTCGAACCCCTTCCGGTATTACGGAAACAGACGGCAGCGGCAACATCATTAGTACGGATGAAGACGACTGGCGCATTGGGCCGCTCTTTGCGGGATTCGTTGAAGTACAGCAGCCCGCCTTCCCCAATCCCACAACCGGTCAGATCCTTTCTATTGAATTGCTTGTAACAGGTTTGGGAGCCGTAAACGGACTTGACGTGATGACGCTCGACGACCGTAATTTCTTCAAACGTCTTTTCTTTGATGAAAGAACGCCGCTTCCGGTAGGATTCACCCAAATCACCATCAACCCGGTTCAGTTTGCCCCCGGTGGCAGCGGAACCATATCCGGCGCCCGCGGACTCCACAGGGTTTTCATATTTGACGGACGCGAAAATCTCATTACTTACGGTGATATCCGGGTCGAATAGTCCTGATCCGACCGTGCAAATACACCGGAAAATCATCCGGATTTATCTTACAACAAACAATCACAGATGAAAAAAGCGACCCCTTCACAAAAGAAAGTACTCAGTCAGCTTATTTTTATAGAAAGCTTTAATACTTTGATGAGTGAAACCGGTCTGCAGCGAGGTGAGCTGCGGGATGATCTGATTCAGCTCATCAACGCAGATTTTATACATGTTTTTGAGCCTGCCACCTTCAGGCAGGTTTACGCTTATGATTCAGACCGCCTTGACTTATTTTGCTTTCGGGCCACAAGCAGAGGGCTCGCACAGCGATAGCGGCGGAACCATCTCCAACCCATCAATTATCAGCATTCCATGATTATAGAAACGACCATCAACAAACAATCCCGTACGGTTGAAATACTGGATTCAGGCGACAAAGCCATTATTGACGGAAAAACACATCCCTTCAGTTTCGAACGACTCGACGCAACCCGCTATATTTTGCGTCTCGGATATCAGACGCACATCATCAGCAACATCACCAAAAACGATAATCAGCTCGAGTATACGGTCGATGGCAACTGGCATACGGCCGCTGTAAAAGATGAGCAAATGATGTTGCTCGACCGCATGGGCTTTAAAGTAGGCGGCAGCGCCAGTGAAGGCATTCTGAAAGCACCTATGCCGGGTAAAATCGTGGATATTCTGGTCAAAGAAGGCGAGACCGTTTCCGAAGGGCAGCCTGTTGTGATTCTGGAAGCCATGAAGATGGAGAACGAGCTCAAGTCACCGTCCGAAGGTCGCGTGAAAAGCATTAGCGCGGCTCCCGGTCAATCGGTTGAAAAAAACGGCGTACTTCTGGAGATCGAGCCCCTTGGATAAATTTGTGATTGAGGGCGGCGTACCGCTGAAGGGTGAAATCCGAATCAGTGGTTCAAAAAATGCCGCCCTTCCGCTTATGGCCGCCGCTTTACTTGCCGACGGGAAAACGACCCTGCGAAACATACCGGCCCTGCACGATATTCTTACCTTTAATAATGTGATGCGTGTTACGGGGGCACGGGTTGAATTCGAGGCCGCTTCTGAAACCCTGACCATCGATCCGGAGAATATTTACTATCCGGAGGCGCCGTACGAACTCGTGCGTAAAATGCGCGCTTCCTTTTATATGCTCGGTGCTTTACTTGGCCGTGGCGGATACGCGCGGGTTTCCCTGCCGGGCGGATGTGCCTGGGGGCCCCGGCCGGTTGACCTGCACCTTGAGGGTATGAAAGCCTTCGGGGCAAACATCCGGCTGGAAGAAGGGTATGTCGTTGCCGAACTGCCGGAAAAAGCGAACGGACTCAGCGGAGGGCAGTACAAACTGAGCCCTTCGAGCGTAGGCGCGACGGTCAACTTGTTGCTTGCTACCGTGAAAGGTACCGCAACTGCCGTTATTGAAAATGCGGCCAAAGAGCCTGATGTGGTACAGCTGTGTCATTTTCTTACCCAAATGGGAGCAAACATTGATGGAATCGGCACGTCCACCCTGCGCATTCAGGGCGTAAGCAGCCTGAAAGGCGTAACCTTTGACAATGCCCCTGACCGCATTGAAACGGGTACCTTCATGATTCTCGCGGCAATGCACCCTGAATCGCAGCTCACGCTCACCAATACGGCCCCCGACGACCTTGGCTTTTTCACCGACTGGTTCAGGAAAACCGGGGCAGAAATTACCATTGAAGGCAGCAGCATTCACCTTAAGGCCCCCCAAACCATTCAGCCGGTCTCCGTTATCACCGAAATCTACCCGGGCTTCCCGACCGACCTGCAGGCACAGTGGGCAACACTGATGACGCAGGCCGAAGGCGAGTCGCATGTTACGGATACCATCTACCCGGACCGTTTCAGCTATGTGCCCGAACTTGCGCGACTTGGCGCAAACATCAAAGTGCGCAACAACACCGCTGTGATTAAAGGCAAAACACCGCTGAGCGGTACTTCCATCATGAGCACCGACCTTCGGGCAAGCGTAAGCCTTGTGATGGCGGCTATGTGCGCAAGCGGACGCTCAGAAGTCCTGCGGGTCTATCATCTCGACCGCGGATACGCAAGGCTGGAAGAAAAACTCAATCAGGCAGGTGCCCGCATTACGCGTGTAAACGGCGATGTTGAAGAAGCCTGATTCCTGATTCTTCCGTTTAAAATACTGTGATTGGACTGTTTACTAAAGACAGCTATATCCCGTATATTAAAGAATGAATTTTCTTTTCCTGACATTTTGCTGCCTGATTATCGTGTGCACAGCCGCTGTTTTGCGGTCTGTGAGCATGCGCTTTCATGCAGCAGCTGTCACTACCGGTCAGCATTTAACATCCTGCAGAACAGCTGTTCAGGATGTTCCTACAAACCCAACCCGGCTGCCGGAAACCAAAGGCTATCGTTTCAAAACGTTTGCAGATACCCTTTGTAAAAGCGATTCCAAACCTTGTAATACGCTTTATTTTAACAGAAATTTGTACAAAGCGGGTAACGCTTCCCTGTTCAGCCCTGAAAGCTTCACAAAAAACTATTTCTCTTCATTTTTTTCTGGTTCTTTGAAACTTCAGTGTTCAGCTTATGCACCTGACAGGTGTACCGTTCTCCGCTTTAAGCATGCGGATTTAATTTTTAATGGACAATCAAATAGTAATACATGCAGCGGGTTCGCAGAAGCGGATTGCGCTCATCGAAAATGGTGAATTAGCCCAATTTTTTATTGAATCACCTGAGAACCGACGTTCTGTTGGTGATATTTATCTCGCACAGGTCCACAAAGTGATGAGCGGCATTCGTGCCAGCTTCATCGACCTGAGCACCCCCAAAGACGGCTTCCTGCACTACTCCGATCTCGGAGAGCACCTTGAAGCCTATCTTTCCATGCTGAACGGTCGTGACAGCATACCAAAAAAAGCCAGCGAAGAATTGCTGCAGTTCCGGCAGCTGATGGCCAAGAATGAAGTCAAAAATATGACTTCTAAAGATCAGACCATGCACGAGCAGAATCTACTCGGTGCGCTGTTGAAGCCGGGTCAGAAGGTGATGGTGCAGGTCGTTAAAGAGCCTATCGGCAGCAAAGGACCGCGTGTTTCAACCGATATCACCCTTGCCGGTCGTTTTCTGGTTCTCATCCCCTTTGGTGACTATGTAGCCGTATCAAAAAGAATCCGCTCCTACAAGGAAAGAAGACGGCTGAAAGGGATCATCAGCGAAATGCTGCCCAACGGCTTTGGCGTGATTGTACGCACGGTTGCAGAAGGTCAGGCTGATGATGTACTTCGGGAAGACCTGAAAGATTTGCACGACAAGTGGGTGAATATGCAGGAAAAGCTGAAGACAGCCAAACCCACTGCCTTGCTGCACCGCGACCTTGACATGACCGAGAGCCTGATTCGGGATTTGTTCTCCAAAAATTACGAGCGGATTCTCGTTGATGATACCGAGACCTTTAAGTCTATTAAAGGCTACATCGGCAGGGTCGCGCCGTCCATGGTGAAAAACGTGGAACAGTACAAAGGCAGGGATCACGTTTTCGATCACATGAACATCTCCCGGGATGTCAATTCCATTTTCAGTCCAAGGGTGAAAATGCCCAGCGGCGGATACCTGATTTTTGAGCAGACCGAAGCCATGTATGTAGTTGATGTGAACTCAGGACGCTATGCCGCCAAGAAAGCACAGGAAGACAATTCCCTGAAAACCAATCTCGAAGCAGCCCGCGAAATTGCCAAACAGCTGCGGCTCAGGGATATCGGGGGAATCATTGTCGTTGATTTTATCGATTTGCAGCAGGACGCCAATCGGAAAAAGATTTACGACGAAATCAAAAAAGAATTCAAGAAAGACCGGGCCAAAACCAATATCCTGCCGATGTCCGATTTTGGACTCATGCAGATCACACGACAGCGGATTCGTCCGAGTGTTGTGAAATCAGTCTCCAAGGTTTGCCCGATGTGCGGGGGCAGCGGCAGTATTGTTTCCGAAAGCACCCTCCTCTCCGACATTGAAGCATGGCTCAGCAAGTTCAGCAACAGCTATTCGTACCGCTCGGTTGATCTGTATGTGAATCCGTTCTTCCACTCGGTATTGTTACAGGGCGTAATCAGCACCCGCGTAAAATGGATGTTCAAATTCTTCCGACGGATTACCATTCTGCCGGATGAAACCATTTCCCTGAATGATTTCAAGGCGACCCTGCACGGCTCTGAATTTGATATTCATGAGACGGTATCCAATGGTGATTCCATCGAAGAAGCCATCAAAGAAAACGAGAAAAACCTCGCCGAACTTGAGAGCGGCGGACGCAAAAACACCGATCTCCTCGATATTTACAAGAAAAACGGGCGCAAGAACGGCAATGAGACCAACGGTCAGCAGCGCCGCTCCCCGAATCGTGATGACGCGCAGGGCAGCCGCAATGATGGTCGCAGCGGATCAGCAAACCGCCGTTCAGGCTCTCAAAATCAGAATCAGAACCAGTCGCAGTCGCAGGACGACGGGCAGGAACGCGGCCGCAAGCGCCCCGCAGCCGTCAGAATTACGCCTCAGGGCCGGTCTAACAACAAGCTTAAATCGAAGTACTACAAATCCGGCGGCGATGATGATACCAAGGGTTATTCCGATAATGATAGTCAGCAGCGCTCTAACCGGAATACTTCTTCCGGGTCGCAGCAGCAGGCGGACTCCAAGCCGCAGAAGCCGGACGCGCCCGAAGTAGCGAAGGCACACGCCAAAGAAGAAGTGCCCAATGCCCTTGATGTCGCAAAAGCACACGCAAAGGAAGATGTACCCAACGCACTTGATATAGCAAAAGCACACGCCCGCAAAGTGCAGCGCGAAGAAACATCCGAAGAGAAAAAGGACGCGGTATCCCAATCCGACAGTTCCACTGATCAAACCGGCCCTGCCGCAGGGGATGGCGCAACGGTGCAAACCAAGGATGAGTCCGCACAAACGACCGCTTCAGACAGCAAACAGGCTGAAACTGAAAGCCGTCAGGCGGATTCCACTGCCGATAAACAGCAGACGCCTGAAACAGATGAAGCACAGGAAACCAAGCCGGCTCAGGGACGTGAGCAAGCAGGTCAACCCGCTGCGGAATCAGCTGAACAGGCAAGCTCAGACACCAAATATGATGAAGACGCTGCCGGCTCCGATGGTGCAAAGCCCAAGCTCAAGGCGCCCAAAAGAGTGAAGCGTGCCCCCCGCGCCGGCGGTAAAAAGGTGATGGCGAAACCGCCTAAAACCAAAAAGTCGGGCGACAACAAAGAAGACAGCCCGGAAGCTGACGCGGAGAAGACTTCCAATGAACAGCCGCCAAAAGGCAAAACCGTCAAGACTTCACTCAGTGACGCGAAAGCCGCCAAGTTGCGTGAAATGGACGAACTGAAGGCAAAGCTTTCTGAAGAAACCTTTCGCAAGCCCGCAGCAGTGAGCGCACAGGACGACAAAAAAACGACGGTTGTCACGAAAACGGTAACACCCCGCAAACCGGCAGCGGCAGACAAACCCGCTAAGGGTGCAAAGTCCGAAGTGTCCAAAGCTACCCCTGATACTGATTCAGCTTCGGCGGCTTCACCTGCCCCTAAAGACAGTCAGGACCCCTCCGCACCGCCAACGGAAAAGGCAGAAGATCGCGACAATTAGGAACCTTTAAGCCCGTAATTTAACCAAAAGCTGCAAATGGCACGACCTTTGCAGCTTTTGTGCTTTCAATCAACCGGACTTCATAACCCGCATACCCACGAATTAAACCCTATGCATATTCATGCCACCACCGTAATCGGTGTGATCCATAACGGCAAAGCCGCAATCTGCGGCGACGGTCAGGCAACCCTTGACAAAACAGTACTTAAATCAACCGTCCAGAAAGTTAGAAGTCTGCACAACGGCAAAATACTTGCCGGATTTGCCGGCTCTACGGCAGACGCCTTCACCCTTTTTGAAAAATTCGAAGAGAAACTCAATCAATACAGCGGACAGTTTGAACGGGCTGCCATTGAGCTCGCCCGGGAATGGCGCACAGATCAGTATCTGCGCAAGCTCGAAGCCCTACTGATCGTGCTCAACAGCGAAAAGGGTCTCCTTATTTCTGGTCAGGGCGATGTTATCGAACCCGAAGACAATATTCTCACCATCGGCAGCGGCGGCTCATTTGCCCTAAGCGCGGCCCGGGTGTTAAAAAAGCACGCCCCTCAAATGAGTGCAAAACAAATCGCGGAAGAAGCCATTCGCACCGCTGCAGACATCGATATTTATACCAATCACAATTTAACGACCTTAGAAATTGGCTGAATCAACGAAACTCCAGGCACATAAACTCGATCACCTCACGCCCCAACAAATTGTTGCTTCCCTTGATCAGTTCATCATCGGACAAAAAGCAGCAAAGAAAAGCGTAGCCATCGCCCTCAGAAACCGCTGGCGCCGCATGAATGCCGGGGACAGCATACGCGATGAGATCCTTCCGAACAACATCATCCTGATCGGTCCTACAGGGGTAGGAAAAACAGAAATCGCGCGCCGGCTTGCCAAACTCGCGCGGGCACCCTTCATCAAAGTAGAAGCCACCAAGTTTACCGAAGTCGGCTACGTTGGCCGGGATGTGGAATCCATGATCCGCGATCTTACCGAAATCAGCATTGGGATTGTGAAGCAGGAAATGCGTGATAACGTAAAGCCACGGGCTGAAGAAATGGTTGAAGAACGCATTCTTGACATCCTCATCCCGCCGCTTTCCAAAAAGCGCAGCACAAACAACTACAACAAAAGCACAACCGCAGGGCAGGAAGTCGGCTTTAACGCTGCCACGGCAAGTGATGAAGAACTCAATGAGCGCACCCGCGAGAAGTTTCGGCAGAAGCTTGCCAACGGAGAACTTGAAGAGCGCGAAATAGAGCTTCACGTAAAAGCAAGCAGCGGCTCAACCATGCAAATTTTTGGTCCGCAGGGCATGGAAGAAATGGGGATGAACCTGCAGGATATGCTGGGCAACCTCATGCCTCAGAAAACCAAAAAGCGGAAAATGAAAATCAAAAATGCGCGGCAGCACCTGTTTCAGGAAGAAGCCGAAAAGCTCATCGACCATGAGTCGGCGGTTCAGATCGCGCTCGACCGCGTGCAGAGCACCGGCATTGTCTTTTTGGATGAAATCGACAAAATAGCGGGCAACTCATCCAAATCCGGCGGACCCGATGTGTCGAGACAGGGTGTACAGCGCGACCTTCTTCCTATTGTTGAAGGCTCTACCGTTACCACCAAATACGGCATGGTAAAGACCGATCACATCCTGTTCATTGCCTCCGGTGCTTTCAACGTCGCCAAACCCAGCGACCTCATTCCGGAACTGCAGGGACGCTTCCCCATTCGTGTAGAAATGGATTCCCTCACCGAAGAAGATTTCTACCAAATCCTGACGACGCCCAAAAATGCGCTCACCATTCAGTATCAGGCCATGATGAAATCCGAAGGCATAGACCTGACGTTCACGGACGAAGCCCTGCGCGAAATTGCAAAAATTGCGGCCAACGTAAACCACGATGTTGAAAACATTGGTGCGCGCAGGCTGCACACCATCCTTTCAACCGTGCTCGAAGAACTCCTCTACGCCGTCCCGGACGACATCAGCGAAGGTACCATCCATATCGACCGCGATTATGTCAGCAAACAGCTCGATCAGATCGTTACGGACAAAGACCTCAGTCAGTTTATCCTGTAAACACAGCACAGGCACTATAAAAACGGCTCAGCGTACCAACTGAGCCGTTTTTTGTATATGGGGCAAAAAAACTTTCCACACGGCTGTTTTCCTGTTGCCTGATTCTTTTTATATGAAACGAACAACAAAGCCGTTACCGTTAAAATTGACATCACCCTTGATATTTGCCTGATGAATTCTCACATTAAGCAAATTCAGCCCATACCTATCAAAGCAGTTCTAACATATTTCAATGATTAAAAGATTTTTCGCGTCCGGTCTGACAGGTTTAGTATTGCTCTCAGCTTTATGGCTCTTTGGTTTCGATAAAGTTTTTGTAGGCAATGAAACCAATCACGAACACAACCTTCAAAAATACATTCAGACGCAGCGTTGGATTTTAAACAACTACGTGGATGAAGTTGAAGCCAACGTCCTGTTTAAAGACAGCATGCGCGGCATGGTCAGCAACATCGGCGACTCCACTTTCAGCATTGCCGGCACCCCTATCGATACGACCTTTGCCGACCTTCGCGTAAACGACATCCGCGAATCAGCGGTACGGTTTGAGCGCGCCTACACTTTCATCAATCAGAACTTCCCTGATCTTGATATGAATGAGATGACAGAGCACGCACTTCGCGGGATGTTCACCTCCCTCGATCCGTACACCGACTATATTGATCCGCAACAATCAGACCGGGTGCGTGAAAACTTCGCCGGACGCTTTCAGGGTATTGGCGTTCAATTTGACATCATCGCAGACAGCATTACCGTCATATCAGCCATTTCCGGCGGACCAAGTGACGTTCTCGGGATTCGCTCGGGTGACCGCATTGTTTCCATCGACGACGAAAACGCGGTTGGCTTTTCTCAGGAAGACGTTCTCAGCTCACTGCGCGGCCCCAAAGGCTCCGTT